>NZ_JAXCIQ010000008.1:0-194545 GCF_046540455.1 Pseudomonas sp. W5-36
ACTTTTGATCGTATGCTTTTTCATGGGCTCGCCCTCGCTGTCGTTGGCTTCTTAAGAATGCCACCGTGGCGCTACTGACGCCTCGGCTTGGGCGAGTCCATCCAATTACAGACGTCCCACAGTCCGCGCCTTTCACCTCATTCACTTGCCTGTCGCTGCCCTCGGCTTGCATGATTCGCCCCGACTAATAATTCCTGGCGGGCCGAACCTGCCGACAAGATAGGTGAAGGGCAATGGATGACGTGAATCGCGATTTCAGCAGTTGGCTGCGCTCTCCGGGTCACACGGCCTGGCTGATGCAGGAGGGCAATCGGCTGCTGGCGTTTGCCAAGGCCTCGAAGCTGCCCCAAGGCTTCGGCAATCTGGACGATTTCGGCCGGCTCCCCGCCGATGCCGTGGCCGAAACCATGAACACCGCGCGCATGACCCACAGTTTCGCCATGGCCCACATCAACGGTATTCCCGGTTGCGCCGCGCTGGTCGATCACGGCATCGCCGCACTGACCGGGCCGTTGCGCGACGCTGAGCACGGTGGCTGGTTCGCCAAGCCACTGGAGCACAGCGCCGACACCGGCAAGAACGCCTACCTGCACGCCTTCGTTGCCCTGGCCGCCAGCTCTGCAGTGGTTGCCCGTCGCCCCGGCGCGCAGGCGCTGCTGGAACAAGCGATTCAGGTGATCACCGGGCACTTCTGGAGCGAGGAGGAAGGCGCGATGCGCGAATCCTTCGACCGCGACTGGAGCAACGAAGAAGCCTATCGCGGCGCCAACAGCAACATGCACAGCACCGAGGCGTTTCTCGCCCTGGCCGACGTCACTGGCGATGCGCGCTGGCTGGAACGGGCGCTGAGCATCGTCGAGCGGGTCATCCATCAGCACGCCGCCGGCAACAATTATCAAGTGATCGAGCATTTCACCCTGCAGTGGCAGCCGATGCTCGACTACAACGTCGACAAGCCCGACGACGGTTTTCGCCCTTACGGCACGACGCCCGGCCATGCCTTCGAGTGGGCCCGGCTGGTGCTGCACCTGGAAGCGGCGCGGCGCAAAGCCGGGCTGGAAGCGCCGGCCTGGCTGCTGGAAGACGCGCGGGGATTATTCGAAAACGCCTGCCGTTATGGCTGGGACGTCGATGGCGCGCCGGGGATCGTCTACACCCTCGACTGGGAAAACCGCCCGGTGGTCCGCCATCGCCTGCACTGGACCCACGCCGAAGCGGCCGCCGCCGCAGCCGCACTGCTGCAACGGACCCACGAGCAGCCATACGAAGACTGGTACCGGACGTTCTGGGAATTCAGCGAGACGCTGTTCATCGATTACGAAAACGGCAGCTGGCGCCACGAGCTCAACCCGCAAAACCAGCCCAGCGCCGACATCTGGGCCGGCAAACCGGACCTGTACCACGCCTATCAGGCCACGCTGCTACCGGTGTTGCCGCTGGAGCAAAGCCTGGCGACGGCCTTGGCGAGCCGGGCCTAGTCCGCTGGGTCCTGCGCAGTCTCAAGGCCAACACTCCTACAGGTGATGTGTTGTTTGAGGACCGGTGCATCTCGCTCAAACCTTCAACTCAATCCACGTCGGTGCATGGTCACTGGCGTGGGGCAAGTCCCTGACCCAGCGATCCACGCCAGCATTTTTAAGTTTGGGCGCCAGGTCCTTGCTCAACAGCAGGTGGTCAATGCGCAGGCCGGAGTTGGTCTTCCAGTGGTTGCGGAAATAATCCCAGAACGTGTAAATCCGCTCGTCCGGGAATTTCGCGCGCAGGGCGTCGGTCCAGCCCTGGTCCAACAGGCGCTCGAAGCAGGCGCGGCTTTCCGGTTGCAGCAAGGCATCCTTCAGCCATGAGCGGGTGTTGTAGATGTCGTCGTCGGTGGGGATGACGTTGTAGTCCCCGGCCAGCACCACCGGATGCTCGCTGTTGAACAGCGAGTCGGCGTGTTTGATGAAATGCTCGAACCAGTCCAGTTTGTACTCGAACTTCGGCCCCGGCTGCGGGTTGCCATTGGGCAGGTAAAGGCAGCCGACGATCACGCCCTGAACAGCCGCCTCCAGATAGCGGCTGTGCTTGTCCTTCTCATTGCCCGGCAAACCCCGGCGAATCTCCAGCGGCTCACTGTCGCGGGACAGAATCGCCACGCCGTTCCACGACGGCTCGCCCTGCCAGATCACGCCGTAGCCGGCATTGCGGATGTCGTCGGCGGGAAAGGCTGCGTCGGCGGCCTTCAGTTCCTGCAGACAGACGATGTCGGGCGCTTCCTTTTCCAGCCATTGCAACAGAATGGGCAAACGCGCGCGGATGCCGTTGATGTTGAACGTGGCGATTTTCAGCGTGGCCATGGCGTCCGCCTCCAGTGAGTGTGAAGGGTTGGAGGTCGCAGGAGCGATGAAGATTCCGTCAGACTGCGCGCGCGAGACTGTGGGCGCGAGACTGTGTGCGCGAACCAGGCCGAGCGGATTCAGGCAAAGCGGTGCGACACGCGAATCACCTGCCGGGCGATGTACGCGCCGGTCACAATCACAGCGAACAGCCGCAGCGTCTGCATCGCCAGCACGAAGCCGACGTCCGAATGGGTGTCGATGGCAATGATCGCCATGGCATCAAGGCCGCCGGGGCTGGTCGCCAGGTACACCGAGAGAAAGTCCTTGCCCATGATTTCAGCGATGCCCCAGGCTGACAGGGCGCAGAGCAGGATCAGCACCAGCGCGCCGGCGATCATCGCGGGCAGCCGCCGCCAGACATAGCTGATGGTCACGCGGTCGAAGCGCAGGCCGATGTAACTGCCGATCGCGCCGTAGGCAATCGCCAGCACCCAGGTGGGCAGGGTGATCTGCAGCATGCCGCTCAATTGCAACGCGCCGCCGAGCAGCAAGGGCACCAGTAACGCCCCGGCCGGCAACCGACTGCCGAGCATCACGCCGACCCCGATCACCAGCAGGCTCAGCCCCAGATTGAGCAGGTTCATACCGTGCAGCAGCGCGTCGGTGCTATGGGTGTCCGAACCGCCAGCATCGGCGCCGATCAGCCGGCTCACCAGCGCGCCGACCATGACCACGCAGACCACCCGCACGTATTGCATGGTGGCGACCACCCGGGAGTCGGCGCCGTAATCCTCGGACATCGCGACCATCGCCGACGCCGCCCCCGGTGAAGTCCCCCACGCCGCGGTGCTGCTCTGAATGCCGCCCCAGCGCGCCATGGCGATGCCGACCACCGCGCTCAACGCGACGGTGAGCAAGGTGGCGAAGACCATCACATGCCACGACTGCATCGCCGCCAGCAAAACGCCAACGGTCATGGAGTGGGCGACCAGCACGCCGACGGTGCCCTGACCCAGGCGGAACACCTGCTTGTTGAGGCGAACACTGGCCCCGGCAACGCCGAAGCCGATTGCCACCAGCATCGGCCCGAGAAACAGAGCGGCGGGGACGTGGAAGTACTTGAACAGTTGGCCGGCGCTACCGGCCATGAGGATGAGCAGCAACCATTGGGTCATCGGGTGCTGGTGGGCGAGGGCGAACGAGGCGGGGCGTGGCAACGCGGATCTCCAGAGCATTGGCGATTCCTGGTAGGTGTTTTCCAATGACGTCCAGTATCGACAGCGCAATCGATCAAGTCTATTTTCTAATAATCATGAATTGATAACTTTGGTTGATATATGGACCTGCGTGACCTGACCTATTTCGAAACCATCGCCGAGCTCGGTCACCTGGGCCGGGCGGCGGAAAAACTCAATCGCAGCCAGCCGGCGTTGACCAAAAGCATCCAGCGGCTGGAGGAGTCGTTCGGCACCAAGCTGTTCCAGCGCGACGGTCGCCGAATCAAGCTCACGCCGGTGGGGGAACTGCTGCAGGCGCGGGGCAAGGTGCTGCAGCAAAGCATTGCCCAGACCCAGCGCGAGGTGCGCGATTTCGCCAGTGGCGCGGTAGGGGATATCCGTCTGGGCTGTGCGGCGACCATGGCCGAGTACCTGCTGCCCGAGCTGACCAATGCGTTGCTCAAACGCTCGCCTCAAGTGACCCTGAAACTGGTGATTGGTCAGGACGACATGCTGCGCGAACAGCTGCGCTCCGGGCACCTCGACATGATCATCTGCGCCCAGCGCGGCGCCGAAGAGGAGTTCACCTTCTACCCGATCCTGACCGACGAAGCGGTGGTGATCGCCAGTCGTAATCACCCGATCTTTAAGGCGCCGTTCGAGATGCGCGACCTGTGTCGCTATCGCTGGGTGTTACCGCCGTCCGGGGTGTCGTCGCGCATCTGGGTCGACGACGCCTTCGCCCGCCACGACCTGCCACTGCCGGACGTGCAAATCGAATCCAACTCGATTTCCCTGCTGCCCCGACTGATCGCCCAGACCAGTCTGCTGAGTTTCATTGCCCGGGAGACGCTGGAGTTCGGCAAGAACATGCAGGACCTGCGCGAGGTGCAGCTGGAACAAACCACCATGGAACGCACCCTGTGCGTCATGCTGCGCCGCGAAGGCTATCTGTCGCCTGCCGCCCACGCCATGGTGCGGATGCTGCGCGACGACGGCGGATCCTTCCTCAGTTTGTCCTGACCGGTGCTTTTAACCCGCCGGGTGGGTTAGCCTGCACACAGACATTCAACTTCCGGAGCGTCAACGATGCAGGTACAGATCCAGCCACAGACCCGCCAGCCGGGCGCCCACGCCATCGCCTATCTGGCCCACGATGGCGAGCATTTCGGCGGCGATCAGTCGCCCCTCAACGACGCCGATTCCGACGAAGACCGCGACCCGGAGGGCGAACTGGATTTGAGCGAACTGGATCTGGACGAGTTCGCCGACGCTGACAAGCTGGACATCAGTTCGTCGAATCTGGAATAGGTGAGGGCGTTCGCGATCGCATGACCTTAGTGACGACACCGCAGATGGATCTGCCGTCTGAGGATCTGTGGGAGCGAGCTTGCTCGCGAAGACGGCAGTACATCCGCCAGATATTCAGCGGATGTACCCACCACTTCGCGAGCAAGCTCACTCCTACAGTGTTGGGTTCAGCCAGCCAGATGCGCAGCCAATGCCTCAACCGCCTGCTCCGCCGTCTCGCTACTGCCAGCCCAGGTACACGCCAGCATCAAATTGCGCGGCAAACCGAAATCCTCCACCTGAAACCCCTGCGCGTCGAAGCCTGCCGCGTCATGGGCAATTTGCTCGCGCAACGAGCCATTCGCTGCGAAATACGCCCAGACCGGTTTGCCCAGCGCAACGGCCATTCCCACTTCGAAAGCCGTGCCTGAATCCGGCTCGGCGCCGCGAAACGGGTCGAGGTTGGCCAGCACCGCGTCGCAGCCTTTGATCATCGCGATATTGGCGTTGCAAATGACCGCGGCGGCCTCTTCAGGCGACAGCCCCTCAGGCACTTTGTTATCAAAAGGGTACAAACCCTCAAGACCGTGCCGAGCGCAGAGGGCTTTCAACGCGCGGCCGTGCTCGATGGCGTCGGCGCGAAACACGTCGAAGCCCGCGAGATAAACGAGGTGTTTGTCAGCGGAAGCCATGACGATCTCCTGAAAAATGCGTGAAGGGAGTGTAGCGGGTGGGCAGCGCTCTTTGGTCCGCGCCGTTGATCGGGCGGGCGCCATCCTACAGCAGTCAGGGCTGGAATCTGTACGGATAACCAGTATCCTGACGCTCTTCCGTCAGCCTTTACGTGACCTCGCCGTGAGCCTTTCCCCCCTCGACAATCCGTTTTATTACCTGGAGAACTTCCGCCAGGTCCTGAACTGGATCGCCCAGCGCTACGACGACCTGCTCGATGAAGACGAGCGTCGCTTCATCGACGATTTTGCCCAGCTGCCGCAGCGGGCACAGGCCTTGCTGGTGCGCATGGTCATGCGCAAAGGCACGCTGTTCCGCGCCAGCAAGCTGGATTACGCCGAGATCGGCGATGTCCGGTTGGCCGCCGCGCCGTTGCTGGAATCCGGCTGGGTCGACGGTCAGCCTCATCTGGACCTTCACGCTCTGTTCGCGCTGCTGCGCAAAGATGAGCTGGGCCAGTGTTTCAAAGCCCACGGCGTCAAAAGCGCCGAGAAAAAATCCGACCTGCTGCAGCGCCTGCTGCCGATCTACGAATCGCCCCAGCGCCTGGAGCACTGGTTTGCCGGGTTTGAAGAAGTGATCTTCGCCCTCCAGGTCATGCCCCTGTGCGACCGGCTTCGCCTGCTGTACTTCGGCAATCTGTATCAGGAATGGTCGGAGTTCGTGCTGGCGGACCTGGGCATCTATCGGTACGAAAAAGTCGAGTTTTCCGTCGAATCCCGTGGCATCAACCAACGCGCCGACATCGACACCTGCGTGCACCTGCACAGCTGCCGACAGGCGCTGGACGACGGCATGGCATTGACCGACCTGGCGCCGCAAGCGCTGGCGGTCACGACCGACAACCCCTGGCTGGCCATGCGTCGCGCCAAGCTGTTGTTCAAGATCGGCCAGCAGGCCGAACGCGAGCAGGACTGGCCGCTGGCGCTCAGCGTCTACGCGCAGTCCAGCTACCCTGGCGCCCGCGTGCGCAGGATTCGCGTGCTCGAACGCAGCGAGCAATTTCTCGACGCGATGACGTTGCTGCTGGAAGCCCAGTTGGCGCCGGAGAACGACGAAGAAACCCAATACCTGCTGCGCATACAGCCGCGTCTGAAACGCAAGCTGGGCGAGGGCAGCGTGCAGAAGCGGTTGAAACGAACGGTCACTCGGCTTGATTTGAGCGTGCTGCCGCTGCCCGATCACAGCGTCGAACGGCTGATCCAGCAGCACCTGGCGGAAGAGGGCAGCGAGGTGCACTACGTCGAGAATGCGCTGGTCAATTCGCTGTTCGGTTTGCTCTGTTGGCGGGCGATCTTCGCGCCACTGCCGGGGGCTTTTTTCCACCCGTTTCACAGCGCACCGAGTGACCTCTACAGCCCGGACTTTTACCAACGCCGCGCAGCCCTGTTCGACGAATGCCTGGCGCAGCTCGACGACCAGCGCTATGAAACAGTGATCCGCGACACCTACCTCAGCAAATTCGGCCTGCAATCGCCCTTCGTGTTCTGGGGCACCCTGACCCCCGCACTGCTGGATCAAGCGCTGCATTGCCTGCCGGCGCAACACCTCAAACGCTGGTTCCGCCGCCTGCTGCAAGACATCAAAGCCAACCGCACCGGCATGCCCGACCTCATCCAGTTCTACCCCGAACAACGCCGCTACCGAATGATCGAAGTCAAAGGCCCCGGCGACCGCCTGCAAGACAACCAACTGCGCTGGATCGACTTCTGCGCCGAACACGACATGCCGGTGGTGGTGTGCTATGTGAAATGGGCGGAAGAAGAAGTGCGGGCGGTGGGGTGAGCTGGGATTGGCTGACGCGGGGACAGATTAATTTACGGTGAAGCGCTGTAAATAAATCAGTCCCCTTTAAACAAAAGGCTTCCCGGCTAAAGCCGGTCCTACTAACCGCTTTTGATCTTCATACGCAAAAAGTTCAGACACCGCCAATCGCGACTTGGGTGCAGGCCGAACGCAGACGACGCGCAGTGGGTCGAGCCGCATGGATGCGGCGAGAGCGCCGTCAGGACATGGATGTCCGTTCGGCGCGGGCCCACGGAGCGTCGTCGGAGTGAGGGTACCCTGACGAAGGAAGGGCCCAACCAGGAGCAAGCACCCTTGGTTACTTGGGGTGCTTTTCCAAGTAACTCGCCGAAGGCGAAACAGTCTGCCCCCAGGCAGACGCTTTTGATGTTGATGTCCTTAGCGCTTCACCTTTTTGGCCACCACCGGCAACGGCGCAAACAACGCCGCAATATCCTCATCCTGCAACTTCCAGTCCCCGGCCTTGCGCCCATCCAGCACACCCGCCGCCAGCGCCGCCTTCTCCTGCTGCAAATGCTGAATCTTCTCCTCCACCGTCCCCCGCGCAATCATCTTGTAAACGAACACCGGCTTATCCTGACCAATCCGATACGCCCGATCCGTCGCCTGATTCTCCGCCGCAGGGTTCCACCACGGATCGTAGTGAATCACCGTATCGGCCGCCGTCAGATTCAGCCCCGTGCCCCCCGCCTTCAGACTGATCAGAAAAATCGAATGCTTGCCGCTCTGGAAATCCTGCACCGGCACCCGCCGGTCCTTGGTCTTCCCGGTCAGCAGCGAATACGCGATCCCGCGCTGCTTCAACTCCGCCTCAATCAACTCCAGCATCGACGTAAACTGCGAAAACAACAGAATCTTGCGATTCTCCGCAAACAACTCCTCCAGCATCTCCATCAGGCTATCCAGCTTGCCCGAACTCGACTGCCGCGGATTGACCGGCGCACTGTTGACCAGCCGCAGGTCACAGCAGACCTGACGCAGCTTGAGCAACGCTTCAAGGATAATGATCTGGCTGCGCCCCACGCCTTTCCGGGTGATCTCGTCGCGGACCTTCTTGTCCATCGCCAGACGCATGGTTTCGTACACATCGCGCTGGGTGTCATTGAGCTCGACCCAATGCACGATCTCGGTCTTCGGCGGCAGCTCGGTCGCCACCTGCTCCTTGGTCCGGCGCAGCAGGAATGGCTTGATCCGCGCATTGAGGTGCTCCAGGCGCTCCTCGTTGCCGAGCTTTTCGATCGGCGTGCGGTAATTGCTGTTGAACTGCTTGGCATCCCCCAGCCAGCCGGGCATCAGGAAATGGAAAAGCGACCACAACTCGCCCAAGTGGTTTTCCAGCGGCGTACCGCTCAGGCACAGACGCTGCCGCGCATTCAACTCACGCGCCGCCTGCGCCGCTTTGCTATTGGGATTCTTGATGTACTGCGCTTCATCAAGCACCAACACATGAAACAGTTGCTGGCTGAGCACTTCGACGTCGCGCGGAAGCAGGGCATAGGTGGTCAGGATCAGGTCGACATCCTGCAGGCGCTTGAAATCCTGATGGCGCTGGGTGCCGAACAGCGCCAGCACGTTGAGTTGCGGCGTGAAGTGCTTCGCCTCGTCCATCCAGTTGGGGATCAGGCTGGTGGGCATCACCACCAGCGCCGGCCGATCGAGACGCCCGGCCTGTTTCTCCAGCAGCAGGTGCGCCAGGGTTTGCAGGGTCTTGCCCAGGCCCATGTCATCAGCGAGCACGCCACCGACTTCCAGCTCGCGCAACGCCTGCATCCAGCTCAGGCCCTCCAGCTGATAAGGCCGCAACGTCGCATTCAGGCCTTCCGGCACCTCGCCGCGCACGTCCTTGATGTTCACCAGTCGTTCGGAGAACTGCCGCAGCCGGTCGCCGCCCTGCCACACCAGCGGCAAGTCATCGAGCTGACGGAGCCGCGCGGCGTCCGCAGTATTCAGGCGAATGGCGTTGTTGCCATCCTCGCGCCAGTAGAAATCGCCGAGGGTCGCCAGCACCGGTTTCAATCGGCCATAAGGCAGCGCCACCTGAATCGGCACGCCCCCACGCTGAGTGAAATGGTTGAGCTGAACCAACAACTGCTCGTCGTCCCGACGCTTGGCGATACCGCTGGCGGTCATCAATTCCGGGTGGGTGCGCAGCAGGTTGATCAGGATCGGCAGCAGGCTCAGCCGCTCGCCGTTGACGATGATCCCCAGCTCCAGATCGAACCAGTCGCGCTCCGGCTCGTCATCGACCACGGCATACCAGTCGTCCACCGGGGTCACGTCGAAGCCGAAGTCCTCGCTCATCTCGACCTGCCAGCCTTCGGCGCGCAACCGGGGCAACTCGTCGAGAATGAAGCTCAGCCAAGCCTTGTCGTTCGGCAGCTCGAACATTTCGCCAGCACTGTCCGGTAGCGCCTTGCTCTGGCGGGTGGCGATGTGGAAGCCCAGCTCCTGGAGCTGTTTGCGGTACACGGCTTCACGCTCCGGATGCCGGCGCATGCGCAGCGTCTCGTCCGGCAAATGCCAGAGGATGTCGCCGCCACGGCCCGGGGCAGGCACGCCGGACACATAGGATTCGCGATAGCGAAACGCCAGGGCGGCGCGGTGCTGGATGTGCCGCTGCATCTTGCCGTTGCGCGGCTCGTAGGCGCTGTACTCGAAGCTGGCGAGAATCAACCGCGGCTCGGGCTTGATGTTCTTTTCCAGGCGCTCGGGCAACTTGGGTTTTTGCTCGACGACGTTCGGCCTGCGCGCAACCGCTTCGCCATCGACCGCTGCCAGAATCCCGGGGCTGTTTTCCGGGGCCTGCAAAAAGAACAGCGCCGCCGCACAGTGCTTGCAGTTGTTTCTGACCGGGCAGGTGCATTTGCCGACGATGAAATTGCGCGTGCGCTCCGGGTCCTTGAACAACAGCGTCTGGGTGTAGTTCTCCAGGCTTGAACCCCGGCACACTGTGCGCACGACATCGCCGCTCAGGTGGTCGAGCATGACGCGCTTCTGCCGCGCGTACTCCAGACCCCGCTCGACTGACTGGGTTTTGAACAGGGGTTCCCACGGCAGGGCGAGGGCTTTTTCCAGGTTGGACGCCACGTCTAGGCCTGCGTCAGCGGGGTGGCTGGACAGGAGAAACCTTGATCAGCATGGCGAGGCTTCCGTTGTCCATGTAAGTAAGTTCTCCGTTTCTGACCCGGGTGGCCTGACGCATGCGTTCGCTGGTCACCAACACGCCATGACTGTCCACCTGGTTGACCCAGAAATTCGCGTCGATGTCAGTGAAGCGCGCCAGACCCAGGCTCACCGTCCCCTCGATGGGGAAGTGCCCGAACTGCTCCTGACCGTCACTGATCGCCACCTTGCTCGGCGTGGCGCTGAGGTCCTGTTGCCAGGCGGTGTGCAGCAGCACTTTATAGCCGTCGCTTGATTCCAGCTTGTTCACCAATGTGTCCAGCGCTGTGGGCGTCTGGCTGTCCGTGCCCAGCCGCTGTGCCCCTTCGGCCCAGTTTTCCGGCGCGGGTTGATTGGTCGCCGCCGGCTCGCCGTTCTGGCGGAACAGGATCAGTTCCACCTGATAGGCGCCATCGGCGAAGGCCGCCGGGGCAAACAGCACCAGCAGCAGGGTGAAGGAGCGGATCAAACCCATGGTGAATCCTTAAGCCGATTTTTTGGAAGGCGGTGGGGTCAGGCGTTCGAACAGCGCCTCCAGCGTGGCAAAGCGTTCTTCGGGGCGCTCCATCGGCACCATGAATTTGAACAGCGTGGCGCCTTCGAACTTGTAGCGTTTGGGCTGGCTCTGGATCAGCTTGATCAGCGTCAGCGGGTCGACCGGGGTCTCGGCCGCGAACTCGATGCGTCCACGCTGGGGCCCGGCGTCGACCTTCTTGATGCCCAGTTGCTCGGCCTTCAGCTTGAGGGACGTCAGCCGCACCAGATTCTTGGTCGGCTCAGGCAACAGACCGAAGCGGTCGATCATCTCGACCTGCAGGTCCTTGAGGCCCTCTTCATCGGCGGCGTTGGCGATGCGCTTGTACAGAATCAGGCGCGTATGGACGTCCGGCAAATAGGCTTCCGGAATCAGCCCCGGCACCCGCAGATTGACCTCGGGACCGCCACCGAGCGGCTGGTCGAGGTTCGGCTGCTCGCCCTTGCGGATCGACTTCACCGCGCGTTCGAGCATTTCCATGTACAGGGTGAAACCCACCGCCTGAATCTGCCCGCTCTGGCCATCGCCGAGCAGCTCGCCGGCGCCACGGATTTCCAGGTCGTTGGTGGCGAGCACGAAGCCCGCGCCGAGGTCCTGGGTGTTGGCGATCGCCTCCAGACGCTTCTCGGCATCCGGGGTGATCTGCTTGCGCGGCGGCGTCAGCAGGTAGGCGTAGGCCTGGTGGTGACTGCGCCCGACCCGGCCGCGCAACTGATGCAGCTGGGCCAGACCGAATTTGTCGGCACGTTCGATGATGATGGTGTTGGCGCTCGGCACGTCGATGCCGGTCTCGATGATGGTCGAGGCGATCAGCACGTTGAAGCGCTTGTGGTAGAAATCGCTCATCACCTGTTCGAGATCACGCTCGTGCATCTGCCCGTGGCCGATGCCGATGCGCGCTTCCGGCACCAGTTCGGCCAGGTCTGCGGCGCATTTCTCGATGGTTTTCACATCGTTGTGCAGGTAGTACACCTGACCGCCGCGCAGCAACTCACGCAGCAACGCCTCTTTCACGGTCGGCTTGTTCTGCTCCATCACGAAGGTGCGCACCGACAGACGACGGGCCGGCGGCGTGGCGATGATCGACAGGTCGCGCATGCCGGCCACGGCCATGTTCAGGGTCCGCGGGATCGGCGTGGCGGTGAGGGTCAGAATGTCGACCTCACTGCGCAGGGCCTTGAGCTGTTCCTTCTGACGCACACCGAAGCGGTGCTCTTCGTCGATGATCACCAGTCCGAGGTTTTTGATCTTGACGTCGTCCTGGAGCAACTTGTGGGTGCCGATGACGATGTCGATCTTGCCCTCGGCCAGATCGGCCACGGCGGCGTTGATCTCTTTTGCCGATTTGAAGCGGCTCATCACTTCAACCGTCACCGGCCAGTCAGCGAAACGGTCGCGGAAACTGTTGTAGTGCTGCTGGGCGAGGAGGGTGGTGGGCACCAGAATCGCCACCTGGCGGCCGCCGTGCACGGCAATGAACGCCGCGCGCATGGCCACTTCGGTCTTGCCGAAGCCGACGTCACCGCAGACCAGACGGTCCATGGGCTTGGGCGCGAGCATGTCGGCGCGCACGGCCTCGATGGTGGTCTGCTGATCCGGGGTTTCTTCGAACGGGAAGCCGGCGCTGAAGGTGTCGTAGTCCAGCTTCGGATCGGCGAAGGCATACCCCTCGCGAGCCGCGCGGCGGGCATAGATGTCGAGCAGCTCGGCGGCCACGTCGCGGACCTGTTCGGCGGCCTTGCGCTTGGCTTTCTGCCAGGCTTCCGAACCCAGACGGTGCAAAGGCGCGAGCTCGTCATCGCTGCCGGTGTAGCGGGCGATCAGGTGCAGGTTGGCCACCGGCACGTACAGCTTGGCCTCTTCGGCGTAGGCCAGCATCAGGAACTCGGCGACCTGATTTTCGACTTCCAGCGTTGCCAGCCCGAGATAACGGCCGACACCGTGATCGATGTGCACCACCGGCGCGCCTTCACGCAGCTCGGCGAGGTTTTTGATCACCGCGTCGCTGGCGTGGCTGTCGGCGCGCTTGTCGCGCCGACGACGCTGCATGACCCGCTGACCGAACAACGGGCTTTCTGCCACCAGCGCCAGCGCCGGCTCCTCCAGCACCAGGCCTTCGTCCAGCGGCCCGATGGTGATCGCCAGACGCTCCTTGCTGTCGACGAACTCCTGCCAGCTGTCCAGGGTTTTCGGGCGCAGCTTCAGGCGTTCGAGCAGCTCCAGCAACACTTCACGGCGACCGGCGGATTCGGCCGTAAACAGCACGCGTCCCGGGAACTCGCCGAGGAATTTCGACAGCGCCGCCAGCGGTTGATTTGCTTTGGCTTCGATGGCCAGATCAGGCAGCACCTGCGCCGGAAAACGCTCGCGGCCAACGCCGCTTTCGACGTCGTCCTGACTGGCGACCACGCGGGGCCAGTTTTTCAGGCGGGCGAAACAGTCGTCCACCGGCAGGAACAGCTCGGCCGGTGGCAGCAGCGGGCGCTCCGGGTCGACACGGCGCTCTTCGTAGCGATTGCGCACGTCCTTCCAGAACGTCTCCGCCGCCGCTTCGATCCCTGGCATCGAGAACACCTGGGTGTCCTGGGGCAGGTAGTCGAACAGGGTGGAGGTCTCTTCGAAGAACAGCGGGATGTAGTACTCGATACCGGCGGGGGTGATGCCGCTGTTCAAGTCCTGGAAGATCGGGCTGCGGCGGAAGTCGACGTCGAAGCGTTCGCGGAAGCGCGCCTTGAAGCGGGTCACGGCTTCCTTCTGCAGCGGGAATTCTTTCGCCGGCAACAGACGCACCGAATCGACCTTGTCGATGGAGCGCTGGGTTTCCGGCTCGAAGGTGCGCAGGGTTTCGATCTCGTCATCGAACAGGTCGATGCGGTAAGGCAGTTTGCTGCCCATCGGGAACAGGTCGATCAGCGCGCCACGGACGGTGAACTCGCCGTGCTCATACACCGTGTCGACGTAGCGATAGCCGCTGGCTTCAAGGCGGGTGCGCATGGCGTCGACGTCGAGCTTCTGGCCGACGTCGAGCACCAGGCTGCTGCCGAGCAGGAAACTGGTCGGCGCCAGACGGTGCAGGGCGGTGGTGATCGGCACCACCAGCACGCCGTGCACCAGCTCCGGCAGCCGGTACAGGCTGGCGATGCGCTGGGAGATGATGTCCTGATGGGGCGAGAACAGGTCGTAGGGCAGGGTTTCCCAATCGGGGAAATGCAAGACCGGGAGATCAGGGGCAAAAAACTTCAGTTCCTGTTCCAGTCGCTCGGCGCTCTGGCTGTCTGCGGTGAGCAGCAGGGTGAAGCGTTTCGCGGCGCTGGCAGCCTCGGCGATGGCGAGACTCAGGGCGGCACCGGGGAGGTTACCCCAATGTTGTTTGCCTGCTGCAGCAGGCAGAATCGGAAGGCGCAGAACGGGCACGGAAGTTAAAGCTCCAGGCGTTGCGGCAAAGCCGGGGAGTGTAACTAATCCGCAGAGACGCTGTCAGTTTTGTGCGCCGGGAATTATGTAGTGCTCCAGGTCCTGAAAAGTCTGGATTGCTCATAAACAAAGGCCTGTGCATAATGTAGTCCCTTTTTTCAGCCCCTACATGTGGAAGGTTCCCGTGACTCAGAAGCCCGACCAGTGTCTTGGTGAATGGATCGATCGTGAAGCCCTCGCCGAGGCGATGATCCCGCTTATCGGTCAGCTCTACCGCAATAATAATGTGGTGAGTTCGATCTATGGCCGCAGCCTGATCAACCGTTCAGTCATCGCGATTCTCAAAGCACACCGCTTTGCGCGTCACCGCCAGGCTGACGCCAGCGAGTTGTCCGTACACGAGACGTTCCCCCTCGTCAAAGCCATGAGCGAGCTCAAGCTGGGCGCCGCTTCGGTGGACCTGGGCAAGCTGGCGGTGAAGTACAAGGCCGAGGCCAATGGCCGCACCCCTGAAGAGTTCATCCGCGAAGAAATGGCCGAGGTCATCGGTCAGCAGAATTCCGGTGAGCGCAAGGGCACTGACGTCGTACTGTACGGCTTCGGTCGCATCGGTCGTCTGCTGGCACGCATCCTGATCGAAAAAACCGGTGGCGGCGACGGCCTGCGTCTGCGCGCCATCGTGGTCCGCAAGGGCGCTGAAAACGATCTGGTCAAGCGCGCGAGCCTGCTGCGCCGCGACTCGGTCCACGGTCCTTTCGACGGCACCATCACCATCGATGAGGCCAACAACACCATCTGCGCCAACGGCAACCTGATTCAGGTGATCTACGCCAAGAACCCGGCCGAGGTGGATTACACCCAGTACGGTATCAAGGACGCGCTGCTGGTCGACAACACCGGTGTGTGGCGCGATGCCGAGGGCCTGGGCCAGCACCTGCAATGCCCGGGCATCGACCGCGTGGTTCTGACCGCGCCGGGCAAGGGCAAACTGAAGAACATCGTGCACGGCATCAACCATCAGCAGATCACCGCTGATGACAAGATTATCTCGGCGGCGTCCTGCACCACCAACGCCATCGTGCCGGTGCTCAAGGCGGTCAACGACAAGTTCGGCATCGTCAACGGTCACGTTGAAACTGTTCACTCGTACACCAACGACCAGAACCTGATCGACAACTTCCACAAGGGCGATCGCCGTGGCCGCAGCGCCGCGCTGAACATGGTCATCACCGAAACCGGTGCGGCCACCGCTGCCGCGAAGGCACTGCCCGAGCTGGCCGGCAAGCTGACCGGCAACGCGATCCGCGTTCCAACGCCAAACGTGTCCATGGCCATCCTCAACCTGAATCTGGGCACTGCGACCACCCGCGAAGAGATGAACGAGTACCTGCGCCACACTGCGCTGTATTCGGATCTGCACAAACAGATCGACTTCGTGAACTCCCTGGAAGTGGTCTCCACCGACTTCGTCGGCTCGCGTTACGCCGGTGTGGTGGATGCCGAAGCGACCATCGCCATGGATAACCGCGTTGTGCTGTACGTCTGGTACGACAACGAATTCGGCTACAGCTGCCAGGTGGTCCGCGTGATGGAAGAAATGACCGGGGTCAACCTGCCAGCCTTCCCGAAGTAGGTTGAAAGCAGCGGCAAGCGCTAAGCCGCAAGCTGCAAGCTGCAAGCTGAACTGCGAAGTAAAAAAACGCCCCGACTGGTTCGGGGCGTTTTTGTTTTTACTTGCTGCTTGAAGCTTGCCGCTTGTCGCTTATAGCTCTCGGCGATCAGCCGACCGCTGTCACACCCTGAATCCGCGTCTGACCCTTGCGGAACAGCACCAGCGTGGCGATCAGGCCCAGCACCGCCGCGCCGCTCAGCCAGATGCCCGGTGCGGCTTTGTTGTCCAGCACGTGAATCAGGTAAGTACAGGCCGCCGGCGTGAAACCGCCGAACGTCGCAGTCGCCAGGCTGTAGGCCAGGGAGAAGCCGGTGGTGCGTACTTCGACCGGCATGATTTCGGTCAGGGAAACCACCATCGCGCCGTTGTACGAGCCGTACAGGAAGGACAGCCACAGCTCGACCATCAGCAGGTTGCCGAAGCTCGGGTTGGCGGTCAGCCAGGACAGGGCAGGGTACGCCGTGATGATCGCCAGAATGGTCGCCGCCAGCAGCAGGGGCTTGCGGCCGATCCGGTCTGACAGCGCACCCATCACCGGCAGCCAGATGAAGTTCGAGATACCGACGCAGACGGTCACCAGCAAGCTGTCCAGATCAGACAGGTGCAGCTCGTTTTTGCCGAACGTCGGGGTATAGGCGGTGATCAGGTAGAACGACACGGTGGTCATGACCACCAGCGCCATGCCGGCGATGACCAGACCGAAGTTCTGACCGATCGACTTGACCACTTCGCCCAGGCTTGGGCGGTGGTGTTGCGCGCGGGCTTCGAACTCAGGGGTTTCTTCGAGGGAACGGCGGATCACGAAGATCGCCGGAACGATCAGGCAGCCAATCAGGAACGGCACGCGCCAGCCCCATTGGCCCATGTCTTCCGGGCTCAGCCAGTGGTTCAGGCCGACGCCCAGCAGACCGGCGAAAACCACCGCGGCCTGTTGGCTAGCCGACTGCCAGCTGACGAAGAAGCCCTTGCGGCCCGGCGTGGAAATCTCCGCCAGATAAACCGAGACGCCGCCCAGTTCAACCCCGGCCGAGAAGCCTTGCAGCAGGCGGCCAATCAACACCAGGATCGGTGCGGCGACGCCCAGGGTCGCGTAACCCGGCACGCAGGCAATCAGCACCGTACCCATGGCCATCATCGCCAGCGTAATCACCAGGCCTTTTTTCCGGCCGTGATGGTCGATGTAGGCCCCGAGGAAAATGGCACCCAGCGGGCGCATGAGAAAGCCGGCGCCAAAGGTCGCCAGCGACAGCATCAACGATGCGAATTCACTGTCGGCGGGGAAGAAGGTTTTGGCGATGGCCGTGGCGTAAAAGCCATAGACCATGAAGTCAAACATTTCAAGGAAGTTGCCGCTCACAACGCGAAATATCGCCTTGCCTTTGCCCGTGTTCGAGGCCATCTGGAATTACTCACTTAAGCTGTCTAGCTGGGGGGATCCGTTGTATTTATGCGTCCTCTGCTGCGGCGCCCGCGCTTGGCCTCGGGCGCCCCAGATTTGTAACGATATGTGTAAAGCTGGCGGTTGGCAATCAGAACGCCCCGCCCATCGACCACGGACCTCCCGCTGCGCCCACGCGAAAACAATATTTATGTATCCCATCGATGGACTCATTCCCGGTTTAACTCCCCGCAAATTCTCTCAGTGCCTGACAGGCCCCTGAGGGATCCTCAATCCCTTGCACGAGTTAACCGGCAAATGAGCCCGAAATTTGACCTGATTGCTGCGGCTTCCCGGCGACCGACCCTGAATGACGTCGCGATCAAGCAGCTGCATTGCGCAGTGCAACAACAATTCCCGAACCTTGAAATCGATCCCGAGATTTCCGTCATCACCCGTACGGGACCCGACGGCATTCAGCGCGCGGAAACCCTGCTCAAAAATCTTCAGCAGGCATTTCTGACACGGAAAACCCCACGCTGGCGCGCCGGCGCCAACACCTTTGTCATCGATCCCGCCGTCCGGGACGCGACTGCGACGCCAATCGATCTTGACCAACTGAATATCCTGGTCGATACAGTTGCTCTGGACCTGAACGACCAGTTTCAGCGAGCGACGGTGGAATTCTGGGGAGCGTCGGCGGCAGACGGGCAAACTCTCTGGTCACGCCTCGCCGATGCGTTGAAGAAGGGTTATCTGAAGGCGCTGGACGACACCCCGGGGTTGCCCGAAAACGAGGGGGATTTCCTGCGTCCCCTCGCTTCTTTTTCCGATCAGACCCAGCGCAATTTCATGGTGAGTCTGGACCAGGCCCATCCGGACGATGTCATTCGCGCCTGCATCCCCCAGGGGGTGGGCGCCTCGTCACCGGCGTCAGTGCTGCCCGTGCTGGCGGCGACCGGTGTCTGGGGCGGCACGGAGATGTTCTTTACCTGGCAGTCGCCGGGCCTCCTGGTCAGGCATGGCTCGCTGACCGACCTGATAGCCAGCATCGATACTCCTCAGTCCGTCGCCCATCCCCAGACCTGGGCGCTGCGCGAGGTTGAGGGTGATCTGTTCTACGCGCTGGCGCAGTCGATACTGGCCCAACAACTGCAGCAGATCGCCCGGCAGGACCCCGCCGACGCGGAGGATTTTGCTGATCTCGATCGCCGTATGGCCGCTGCCACCGACATCACGCCTTTTTTGCTCCCGGCCGTCCCCGGGATGCAAAGCCCCGAGACGCTTCCGGACTGGTTGCGCAACGCCAATGTTGCCGACCGAATGGATTTCAGCCGTCGAATGATTGCCGTGGCGAGCGCTCCGTCGGGGGCACCCGGCACGTTTAACCAAGACCTTCCGCCGTTGCTGGATTACGCCAGCCAGCAACTGCAGCGTGAAATGCTCGCCGATCACCCGGAGGCCGCGGATCTGCTGATCGCCGATCTGGACGTGGTTATCCGCAAAGTGATCGCCGCTGCCATTCCCAGCGGTGGTCAAGTGGTCGCCTCAGGCCTGGTCGAGCCCGTACGCATGAGCCTTGCCGAGTTTGCGCTGGAAAACCTTTCCGGCGAGCCGGCCGGTGCGCTGCACGTCGTGCACAGGGACGGCACGCCGGCGCCGGACTGGTTCAGTGGCGATTATCTGCGGTTGCTCGTGTGTCAGGTGGACATCGGGCGCCACTATCCGGCGCTGCTGAAACGGGTGTTGGTGACTGACCCCGTTGAGTCCGCCAAGCGACAGGGGGCTTATATTGCCCAGCTTCGCGCTCAACTGCCTCTGCAGGCGCTGGAGCTGAAAATGCGTGGAGAAGGGCATTTCTGCGACAGCGCCTATCAGCACGTTATCGCCCTCGTGCAGCCGCCGCAGCAGCGCCCTCCAGCGCTGCGCAACACGACCCTGCGTCCGCTGGCCTTCCACGCAACGGCGGGGTCCCAGGCGGATGAGGTCGCCAACATGTTCGTGATCGGTGATCGCGATACGACCCGAGGACCGGTGTTGCTGTACCGGCCGTTTTCCCGCCAGTCGCTGACTGAGTTCACGTCCTGGGCTGCGCTGCGTACCGCGATTGTCGAGCCGGGCGAACTTCAGGACGACGTACTGACGTGGATGGACGATCACGCACGGCAGATCTACGCCAATGGCGGCTTTGATCAGCCCCATGTCGTGCGCTTCGGCCAGGGGTCGGAGTTCGCGCCCCTGGAGACGCCGACGCCTGCACAGCTGGCGGTCGACGAAGTCGTCGGTGATCCGCTGGTTGCGCTGTTCAAGGCCAACGCGTCCGCACTGATCCAGCTGGCGGACAGGCAGTCCACCTCCAACGCCGAAAGCCGCTGGGCGCTGCTCAAACGTGGCGGCTGGCTGGCGCTGGAATCGCTCATGCCTTTCATGTCGGGGCCGGTCGGCCACGCGCTGTGGCTGGTTCAACTGATGAGCGAAACCCAAGGGGCCCTGGCTGAAGACGGCAATGCCACTGCCAGCGAACGCAGGGAATCCATGGGCAACGTGCTGCTGACGGTGGCGATGCTGCTGTTGCACAGCTCGCTGGGCGAGGCCGCCATCCCCGGTCGCCAGCGCGTTGCCCGGGTTGTGCGACCGACGCTGGCGGATCTGCTCACAGCGGCGTCGACGCCTTCAAGCGCTTCAAGCGCGTCGACCCCGATCATTCCGGCCCCCGCGCCTGATCCTGTTGCCATGCCGGCCAACCTTGAAAACCGGCTCGACTTCACCTGGTCTCGACCCGATCAGAGCCTGACTACGGTGCAGAAGCTCGCGCTGCGGTCGTTCGAAATTCTGCCGACGCCCGAGCTGCCGCAGCCGTCGGACGCTCCTGGCACCCACGGTCTGTATGAGCAGGACGGCGCCTGGTATGCCCACGTCGACAACGCCGTCTTCAGGGTTCAGGTCGATGATGGTGACGTGCAGATTGTTCATCCCCACAACCTTGAACGCACCGGGCCATGGCTGATGCGCGAGGGTGATGTGTGGCGTCTGGACCTCGGGCTGCGACTGCGTGGCGGAGGGCCCAAGCGCAGCGCCCGGCAGTTGGCCCTGGAAAATGCCGCCCGGCTCAAGCGCGTCAACGCCGAGAAGTCCGAGCTGCTGAAGCGTCAGAACGATCTGTACATTCGCATTGTGGCGAACGACAACCGCATTGATGCCACGCCCCTCGAACAGCACCACGAGGTCATTGCGCTGATCGAGACAGACGTCCGTGCCGTGATGGAGATCATTGACCGCAAAAACGAGCTCGACCAGTCGCTGCGTCCTGCCGACCGCACCCCGGACAAAACCTATGCCACGGACCTGCAAGGCATCGCCCGGCGGATTTGTTTGCTGGAGGGCGTGCTGCTCAGCGACATGCTCGTCGTGGCCCAAGAAGACCTGGCCCGGATGCGCGCGGTGTCCAGAACCGTTTCGCCGGAGAATGTGGGGCTTTATCTGGGGTTGTTCGAAAAGTCCCTGGTGCTGCAAGAGAGCGGCGTGCACTGGGCGATGATCAGAGAGGGGCTGTGGCAAAGGTTGCGCGAGGTGCCAAAGGTGGGCGAGGCCTACTGGCGTACGGAGGCGCTGGAGTTCTACAACAACCGCATGTTCTCCCTGATTGATTGGCGCGCCAGTCGCATGTGGTCGTCCCTGGAGTTGTGTTTCAGTGCCGAGAGCGTCCTCGATACCCAAAGAGCTGTCAGGTTCAAGCGTCTGCTCGACGACGACTCGCTGCACGCCGCACTCACCTCCCAGGCGGAGCTGGAAAGGCCTCACGATTACACGATCGCTGAACAGATCGGCGTGCTGGAGAGCTCGCTCAGGGAGTATGACCGGGCCTCGATCGTCGCCCTGGCCACCTTCGAGAGTGAGCCCGAGGTGGTCAATCCCACGCACTTTCACCGGTTTTTCGAAGACCTGTCGGCGATTTCCGATCGGGCCGAGCATCGGCTGTCGGCCCTGATACGCGAGAGCGAGGAACCCGCCGATACGCCTGCGGAATATGTCCCGAGGGTCAGGCAGACTCGCAAGCGAGTCATCAAGACCCGAGGGCAGCGCACATTGATCGGCCGACTGCGTGAAGGCGAAGAGCCCTCACTGGGTGAAGTCGTTGAGGTCAAGGCGGCCACCGGTGATCGCGTGGTCGGCGCGTACCACCAGCACGCGGAGGGGGAATGGGTCGAAATTGAGGAGCAGCCACGCAAGCCGGTCAATCGCGACAGCATCGTTCCACTGGCAGAGCTCATGCGTCGAAGCCGCGCCCTGCTGGAACGGGTGGAGCCCGAGATTGCCAGCGCGGTGCGTCAGTCACGCCGTGCCAACGAGCCCGAGGACATGGAAGACATCCTGGTGCAGAAGGCCGACAAGCTTGGCGAGCTGGTGGAAAAACTGCAGATCCATCTGGACGACCCCGATGCGGGAGAGGACGGCGCTCGGTCGCTGCAGGCGGTGCTCGACGATTTGCAGGCGGGCCAGTCGCGGTTTCGCGAGCAGGGGCGCCAGCTGCGTATCGAGATGATCAAGCGCCAGCCGCCGACGGCCAGTCGCATCAGTTATCTGGATCGCCAGCACGAGGTGCACATCGCCCGGGTGGAGGGGAGGAAAAACATGTCGGGAGCCCGTCGCAACGATTTTGTGCAGGAGTATGCGATCCGCGACAAGGACGACCATCTCCTGTGGTGGGCGCATTTTCACTACGCCACTGAGCACGCGGCGGCGGATGCCTTCACTGCCGCGCACCTTAAACTCCCGGAACAGCGGCTGATGGGTTACAGCGCGATGCTCAAGGCCGCCAAGGACAACAAGGAAGTGGTGAGCATTTATCGCAGCGCCATCGGCAAGGAACTGGCGCAGCGGTTGTTTCTGCATCTGGCCGAGTAATTCCTCAGGCTAGGGCAAAGGCAGATGCCTGGGCGTGCGATTTTTTTAGGATTCGTTATTTTTATGCGTCCTCTGCTACCGAACCAAGCCTGGACTTCGGACACCGCATATTTGTAACGAATCCGTAAGAGTAGCGGATAGCAATCAGAAGCTAGCCTGCACACTTGGCTGGCCTTGCAAATGTATTTCCTGCGCAATATTTGTTTATGGCATCGCCCGGACGAATCCGCTGTTAACTCGCTTGAAATGTCCCGGTCCGACAGCCCTTGGCAAGGCCGGGCCAGACATCAATCTGCGAGTTAAAACCCTAATGAAATTGAAGTTTGACTTAATCGATACGTTTTCCCGCCGTCCTACCCTCGCGCCGCTGGCGTTACAAGCCTTGCGCGATGCGCTCCAGGTGCAATTTCCAGCCCTTGAAATCGATCCACAGGTCGTACTCATCACCCGCACTGACAGCGCTGGCAAGCCCAGCTCCGAAACGCTGATGGAGTACTTGCAACAGAGCTTTTCAACCGGTAAGACGCTACGCTTTGAAGCCGATCAAAACACCCTGACCACTGATCCGGCCGGCCCGATGCCGGTCGCCTTGGAGATCGACCTTACGCAGTTGGCTATTGTGGTCGACAGCGTATCCCTGGGCCTTGTCGAACAATTCATGCAGTCTCTCGTCACATTCTGGGACAGCCCTGGCAAAGATGGCATCACCCCGTGGAAATGCCTGGCTCAGGTGCTGGCGCAGCAAAGTGCGAATGAGGCAGGCGCCGTGCAGGCCGGCGGCGCCAGCGAAGTAGACGTGGTTGCCGAGCCCGGCGCTGCAGATTTTGAACAACAAGCTCTGGACGTATTGGAGGGCCAGCTGCACGAGATACAGGATGTACTGGCCTTAGGACTTGGCGAATTCGACGAGATCGAACGTTATCTGGCAAAAGTCACCGATGTCTCCGGGCTGCTTCGTGACGCGTCGACAGCGAAGATCGCCCCGCGCCTGTCTCGCCTCGATCAACTTCCCGACTGGTTGCGCAATGCACCTGCGGTGGATCGCCTGGATTACAGCCGCACCCTTGCAGCGCTGGCGGTGGTGAGTGCCCGTGCAGAGGGAAAATCCTGGGACGACGATCTGCCGCCGATTCTTGAGTACGCCAATAAAGCGCTTCAGGATCGTATGCGTGAAGATCATCCAGAAGCAACGGCGCTGACGTTCAATGACGTCACTGTCCACATCGCAAAAGTCACCGCGGCGGCCGTGCCTTCAGGCGGTCAGATCGTCACCGTGGGCAGCGTCGAACATATCAAGATGGATGTTGCCTCTTTCGCTCTGGATAATCTGTCGAGCCTGTCAAACGACACGCTTACGTTGTCCCTGCGCGATGGCGGCCCGCTGCCCGCCTGGCTGACGGCTGACTATTTGAAGCAACTGGTGAGGCGCGTAGACATTGGTCGCACCTACCCTGCCTTGTTAAGACGTTATCTCATCACCGACGCTGCTCAGGTCGCGACCCGCCAAGCACTGTTTGCCGATCAATTGCGCGTACAGCTGCCTCTCAAGGCGCTGGAACAAAAGATCCGTGGTGAAGGGCATTTGACGCAGGCCGGCTATCGTTGTGTGCGCTCGCTGTTACAGCCGTCGACGCAGACTGCCGCCGCCGTGCTTCGCCCGCTGGCGTTTGTGGCTGAGCCAGGCGCCCCGGCAGACTCGGTGAGCAATATGTTCGTCATAGGCGGCGCCGACTTGGCGATTGGGCCGTTTGTGCTGTATCGCCCCTTTGACAAAGTGCCGCTCACCGAATTCGCCAGTTGGTCGGCGCTGCGCGATGCCGTTGCGCAGGACGGTGATTTGCAGGACCAGGTGCTGGCGTGGATGAGCGAGCATGCGGCGCAACGCTACGGTAACGGCGGCTTTGCCCAGCCGCACCTGATGCGCTTCGGTCAGGGGTCGGATTTCGCCCCGCTGAAGGTTCCCGCACCGGCGCAGCTGGACGTAAGCCTGGTTCAGGGCGATGTCTCTTCTGCTTTGTTCAACGCTAACGCCAGGGCTTTGGCCGATCTGGCGGACCTTGAGTCGGTGTCCAACGCAGAAAGCCGATGGGCGCTGATCAAGCGTGGCGGCTGGTTGGCGCTGGAAGCGGTGATGCCTTTTCTTTCCGGCTCTGTGGGCTCTGCCCTTTGGCTGGTGCAGGTCATGGTCAGCGTGGATCAGGTGCTGGCGGCTGAGCGTCGCAAGGCGAAGGGTGAGGGTGTCGAGGCATGGAATACCTTGCTGCTGACGATCTCCATGATTCTCCTGCATCACGGGTTTACCGATCAGTTGGAGCTGTCCGGACGTCCCTTGTCTTTGAAACGTGCGGTGGGCAGGCCGGGTAATCAGGCAGACTTGCCGATCCCGGATCAGGTTGATCTGCCGAAAGTCGACGCAAAGCGGGTGGATTTTTCCTGGTCCAGTGCCAGTCATCATCTGACCGAGGCCCAGACTGAGGCCTTGGAGCGCCTGAAAGTGTCGCCTGAACCCGTGCTGGGAGCACCGTCTGCGCAGCCAGAAACAGAAGGTCTCTTTCAGCAGGACCAACGGTGGTTTGTGCGCCTGAGTACCGGGGTCTACGAAGTGGCGCTTGACGAAGAGGGCGCCTCTATTGTCAACACTGGTAACCCGTCAGCAAACGGTCCTCGTCTGCATCGCGTCAATCAGGCATGGACGCTGGACTTGTCGCTGCGCTTACGTGGAGGAGCCCCCAAGCGAAGCCTTCGGCAACTTTCCCTGGAAAACGCGGCAACGCTCAAGCGTGTGACCGAGGCGAAAGAGCTACTGGATAAGCGTACATATGCGCTTTACAAGAAATTCGTCGACTGGGACGTCGAGTTCCAGGCATCGTCCGAGCGGGTGCCGGCTGAGCTCATCTCACGCTTTGAAACCGACTTGAAGGAGATATGCGCCAACGTCGAGCAGAAGAAACAGTTGGATCTGGAACTGCGTCCGGCTGACCGCGCGCCAGACAAGACGGTTGGAAAAGAACTGCAAGCGGTGTGTCGGCGCATTGCATACTTTGAAGCCATGCTGCTTGAAAACATGCTGAAACAGGCGCGCACTCAAATGGCTTTGTCGGAAACCCTCTCCGAGAGCAGCGTCACGCATTCCAACGTCAACTTGTATTTAGCGCTGTTTGAGGATCTTCTGGCTCTGCAAAACCGAGGCGTACACTGGTCTGACGTGAGAGAAGGGTTCTGGCGCGATAACGTTCTGGAGCTGCATCAAGGCGGTCTGTGCACCCATATGAATTGGCGAGTAAGTCGATTGTGGTCGCTTTTGGAATTGACCTTCAGCAAGGACGAGATCCTTTTAGGACAGGGCGCCAAAGAGCTCAAGGATCTGCGTGCCGATGAAAGGCTGCACGCCGCGTTCAGTTCGCACGCAGAATTGGAAAAACCCAACGATTACACCCCTGCCGAAGAAACCAGTGTGCTGGAAAGTTCGCTGCGCGAGTATGAGCGCGGTACGCTGATTGCGACGTATGCTCACGAAAGTGCACCCGACGCCATGGTCCCGGAGTACTTCAGTCGTTTTCTCGAAGACTTGTCGTGGATTTCAGATCGCGCCGAGCACCGCCTCTCGGAGCTGATTCGAGAGAGTGCCGAGCCGCCAGCGCAACCGTCCGAATATGCGCCCAGACTCAAGCAACCTCGCCGACGAGTGTTCAAGACTCGTGCTCAGCGCACGCTCATCGGGCGCCTGCGCGAAGGCGAGTCGGATTTGCCGGGCGTTGTGCTCGATGTGACGCAGGCTGCGGGCGACGCTGTGATCGGCACCTACCATCTGCACGAGAACGGTGAATGGGTGGAGGTCAAAGTCGTGCCCGCCGCCAAACCGATGCGTGGCGAAACTACGGTTGCTCTGGCCGAGCTAAAGCGTCAGGCGACGGCCGGGCTGGCGCGTATCGAGCCGGATATCAGCACTGTGCGTCGTCAGTCTGCGCGTATCAGCGAGCCGGAAGACATGCAGGACATCCTTGAGCAAAAGGCCGAGAAACTGAGTGCATTGGCTGACAAGCTTTTGGCTCCCCTGGCCGACAGCCCCCGGAGCGAAGAGCCCGGGAGCACCTTGCAGTCGTTGATCGATCAATTGCGATCCGGGGCCGCGCGCCTGATCGAAGAGGGCCGCACTGTGCGCGTCGCGATGATCAAGAATCAACCGCCTACGGCCGCGCGGCTCAGTTACCTGGCACGCGAGCGAGAGGTCAATATCGCCCGTTTCGATGGGCGCAAGAATATGTCAGGCGCCAAGCGCAATGACTTTCTTCAGGAATACGTCATCCGAGACAAAGATCAGCGCGTGCTGTGGTGGGCTCATTTCCATTACGCCAGCGAAGCGACGGCTGATGACGCCTTCACAGCGGCGCACCTGAAAATACCGGAGCAGCGCTTCATCGGGTACAAGGCGTTGGTCAAGGCCGCAAAAGACGATGGCGCGGTGGTGACTGTTTACCGAAGCGCTATAGGTAAAGACGTTGCCCAACGGTTGTTCCTTGGTCTGGCGTCTTAATGCGCCCCGCGTCCTGCGACTGAGGTGGCGGGACGGGGGCGGTCTGAGGGTCTGCTGTGCAAAAAAGGTGTGTAGCGTGACAATATTCGCCTACGACGCGACCAAGGGTTAATGTTCGCGGCGGCGCTGGACGTATAGACTGCGTCGCGAGTTTTCATTCTTCTCGCCGCTGGCTGCGGCGTGAGTTAGCCAGAGACGCCAGAGTGGCGCTCTCGGCCCGTTCTAAGGAGTACGCATGGCTGTCTACAACTACGACGTAGTGGTACTGGGTTCCGGCCCCGCAGGTGAAGGCGCGGCGATGAACGCTGCCAAGGCCGGGCGCAAGGTGGCAATGGTCGACAGCCGCCGGCAGGTCGGCGGCAACTGCACCCACCTGGGCACGATCCCGTCGAAGGCCCTGCGTCACTCGGTCAAACAGATCATCCAGTTCAACACCAACCCGATGTTCCGCGCCATCGGTGAGCCACGCTGGTTTTCCTTCCCGGACGTTCTGAAGAACGCCGAGAGGGTCATCAGCAAGCAAGTGGCGTCGCGCACCGGTTACTACGCCCGCAACCGTGTCGACGTGTTCTTCGGCACCGGCAGCTTTGCCGACGAGCGCAGCATCGACGTGGTCTGCAATACCGGAATCGTGGAAAAACTGGTCGCCAATCAGATCATCATCGCCACCGGCTCGCGGCCTTATCGCCCGGCCGATATCGACTTTTCCCACAAGCGCATCTACGACAGCGACACCATCCTCAGCCTCGGTCACACACCACGCAAACTGATCATCTACGGCGCAGGGGTCATCGGCTGCGAATACGCGTCGATTTTCAGCGGTCTCGGCGTCGAGATCGAACTGATCGACAACCGTGACCAGTTGCTTAGCTTCCTCGACTCGGAAATCTCGCGGGGCCTGAGCTATCACTTCAGCAACAACAACGTGATGGTTCGCCACAACGAAGAATACGAGCGCGTTGAAGGGCTGGACAACGGCGTGATCCTGCACCTCAAGTCCGGCAAGAAGGTCAAGGCCGACGCTTTGCTGTGGTGTAACGGCCGTACCGGCAACACCGACAAGCTGGGTCTGGAGAACGTCGGCATCAAGGCCAACGGTCGTGGACAGATCGATGTCGACGAAGCCTACCGCACCAGCCAGCCGAACATTTATGGCGCCGGCGACGTGATTGGCTGGCCTAGTCTGGCCAGCGCAGCTTATGACCAGGGTCGTTCGGCGTCGGGCAGCGCGGTCGACAACGGCGCGTGGCGCTTCGTCAACGATGTGCCGACCGGGATCTACACCATTCCCGAGATCAGCTCCATCGGTCAGAACGAACACGACCTCACCATCGCAAAAGTGCCGTACGAAGTGGGCAAGGCGTTTTTCAAGAGCATGGCCCGCGCGCAGATTTCCCACGAGCCGGTCGGCATGTTGAAAATCCTGTTCCACCGGGAAACCCTGCAGATCCTGGGCGTGCACTGCTTTGGCGACCAGGCATCGGAGATTGTGCACATCGGTCAGGCGATCATGAATCAGCCGGGCGAGGCGAACACCCTCAAGTACTTCGTCAACACCACGTTCAACTACCCGACCATGGCCGAGGCTTATCGGGTAGCGGCGTACGACGGCCTTAACCGGCTTTTTTGAGCGGCTCCGGCCGGTGGCCTGAGCCGGCCGGGGAGACCGATTTCAGTACTTCCCAAGGGTGGCGCTGGCCAAACCGGGAAAGTCTGTAATCAGGCTGTCAACGCCGAAGTCAGCGAGCCTGCGCATGAGCGCGGGCTCATTGACTGTCCAGACAGACACGTGCAGGCCCTGATTCTGTGCTTTCTTCAGGCGCTCTGGCGTGCACAGCGTCCAGTTCAGCGCGAGAATTTCGCAGCCATACCCCTGAGCCACTTTCAGTGGGTCGAGCCAGGCGTACTCCGCCACCAGCCCGCGTGAGATGTCCGGCGTCAGCTCCAGGGCCGCGCGCAGCACTTCCCGAGAACTCGACGTGATGGTTACTTTGTCCAGCAACCCGTGGCGCTGAGCCATTTCGCGGATGGCCAGCACGGTCGTCGCCGCGCGGGTGCGTGACGCGCTTTTGACTTCAAGCTGCCAGTGGTCGAAGGGACACTGTTCGAACAGTTCTTCCAGACGAGGAATGGGGCAGGGCTGCACCCAGCCCGGTCCGCCCTTGCGCGCGTCGTAGGTGACCAGATCGGCGGCATCGTGTTCGACGACCTTGCCGCGCCGGTCGGTGGTGCGCTTGAGCGTCGGGTCATGGATCACCATCAGCTCGCCGTCGCGGGACAGATGCAGGTCCAGTTCGCAGCGTTTGACGCCGTGTTTGAGGCATTCCTGAAAGCTGGTGAGGGTGTTTTCCGGTGCTTCGCCCTTGGCGCCGCGGTGGCCGTAAATAATGGTCACAATCACTCCTTGGTACGCATAGCGCTGGAATAAGTCGAGCTGGAATCAGTTGGGCTTGACGTCTGGGTCACTTTGCTCACGGGCCAGGCGTCGCTGCGCGGCTTGTCGTTGCAGGATGTGTCGGGCAAGCAATTGGCGCTGGGCATCGGTGAGGTCGATCCACTCGCTGCCGACGTCAAAATCGCCGATGGCCAACGCATCGCAATGTGTCACCCGGGCGCGCAGCATCATCCCCGAAGCCTGGGGCATCAGCACCATTTTCACCGACAGCAAGGTGCCGGGCGGGAAGGGTTGAGGGGTCACGAATTGCAGACCGCCCTCGGACATGATCACGCGCTGGGGGGCGCCCAGCTTGCCCAATGCGGTGTGCGCAACCACTTGACCGAGCAGGTCGATGCGTTTGCTCATGGCCCGAAGGAAGCTGTTGGTGGTGCGGTCGCGATCATCCAGCTGACGCAGCAGGTGCTGGGATTCGAACTCGGCGACGTGCAATTCGCTCAGCAGATCGAACAGCGTGGAAGTGTCGTGATGGCCAGGTTCATCTCCCGTCTCTGGGCCGGCGATGCGGTTAATTTCCAGTGCGACGCTGTCCTCGATACGGTAGTATTCGCGGCGTTCTTCTTCATCTAGTGTCGGCATGGCGAACCCATGGTAGCGGCGATTGTCAGAGTGATTGCTCAAAATCATGGCTCGGCTTTTCGAGCATGATTCGGCGGTGATTCGAGTGTAAAGCCGCTGGCCCAGGCCCGCCACAAGGACGTTCCCATTCCTTCGAACAAGCCCCTAAATGTTCAGACCTCTTTTTGTATTTATCGGTACGCGCTACACCCGTGCCAAACGTCGTAATCATTTTGTCTCTTTCATTTCCCTGACGTCGATGATCGGCCTCGCCCTGGGCGTGGTGGTGATGATCGTCGTGCTCTCGGTCATGAACGGCTTCGACCACGAGATGCGCACCCGCGTGCTGGGCATGGTGCCCCACGCAACCATCGAGTCCGGCGAGCCCATCAATGACTGGCAGGCCCTGGCCGCCCGCGTCAAACAGAATAAACAGGTCGAAGCCGTTGCGCCGTTTACCCAGATGCAAGGCCTGCTGACCAACAACGGCAACGTGCAGAAGATCCTGCTCAACGCCATCGACCCGGCGCAGGAGCGCAAGGTGTCGATCATCGACGGCTTCATGAAGCAGGGCAGCCTCGACGATCTGGTCGCGGGCGGCTTCGGCGTGGTGATCGGCGACAAGGCCGCGACCAAGCTCGGTGTCGGCATGGGCGACAAAGTCACCTTCGTGTCACCCGAAGTCACCGTGACCCCGGCGGGCATGTTCCCGCGCATGAAGCGCTTCACCGTGGTCGGCATCTTTCATGTCGGCGCCGGCGAGCTGGACGGCTACCTGGGCGTTACCAACCTGCAGGATCTGGCGCGGCTGCACCGCTGGAAGCCGGATCAGGTGCAGGGCTTGCGCCTGAAGTTCACCGACCTGTTCAAGGCGCCGCGTACGGCGTACGACATCGCCCAGAATCTCGGCGAGCATCAGTATTACTCCCGTGACTGGACCCGCACCCACGGCAACCTGTATCAGGCGATCGGCATGGAGAAATCCATTATCGGCCTGCTGCTGTTGCTGATCGTGGCGGTGGCGGCGTTCAACATCATTTCTACGCTGGTCATGGTGGTGAACGACAAGCGCGGCGACATCGCCATTTTGCGCACCCTGGGTACCACCCCGGGCCAGATCATGGCGATCTTCATGGTCCAGGGCACGGTTATCGGCGTGGTCGGAACATTGATCGGCGCCGGTGTCGGCATTCTTGCGGCGCTCAACGTCAGTTCGGCGATCTCGGCGCTGGAAGGCCTGATCGGTCACAAGTTTCTCAATGCGGATGTCTACTTCATCGACTATCTGCCTTCGCAATTGATGGCCCAGGACGTGCTGCTGGTATGCGGCGCGGCGCTGGTCCTGAGTTTCCTCGCCACCCTGTATCCGGCTTGGCGTGCTGCGCGCACCCAGCCGGCGGAGGCGCTACGTTATGAGTGAGTCGGGCATGAGTGATAAAGCTGTACTGAGCTGCCGCAACCTGGGCAAGTCCTACGAGGAAGGTCCGGAATCCGTGGTCGTCCTGTCGGGACTGCAACTGGAGTTGCACCCGGGCGAACGCGTGGCGATCGTCGGCAGTTCGGGGTCGGGCAAAAGTACCTTGCTCAACTTGCTCGGCGGCCTCGACACGCCGACCGAAGGCAGCGTCTGGCTGGCGGGCGAAGAGCTGTCGGCGCTGAACGAGAAAGCCCGCGGCCTGCTGCGCAATCGCGCCCTTGGCTTCGTCTATCAGTTCCACCACTTGCTGGCCGAGTTCACTGCGCTGGAAAACGTCTGCATGCCGCTGCTGATCGGCAAGACGCCGATTCCGGAAGCGCGTCAGCGCGCAACCGCCCTGCTGGAGCGGGTAGGGCTCAAACATCGACTGGCGCACAAGCCATCGGAGTTGTCGGGTGGCGAACGCCAGCGGGTGGCAATTGCCCGCGCGCTGGTCAACCAGCCGGGTCTGGTCATGCTCGACGAGCCCACCGGCAACCTTGATTCGCATACCGCCCAAGGGATTCAGGACCTGATGCTGGAACTCAGCACGTCGTCGCGCACAGCGTTTCTGGTGGTGACCCACGACATGACGCTGGCCCGGCAGATGGACCGCGTGTGGCGTCTTGAAGAAGGCCGTCTGGTCGAAGCCTGACCCGCACAACCGGTGCCTTTCGGGCATCGGCTTTTTACTTTCAGCTGCTTAGTTACGGTGCTCCACGAATGTTCAGACCGTTATCCATCTTTATCGGTACGCGCTACACGCGGGCCAAGCGTCGCAACCACTTCATCTCGTTCATTTCCATGACCTCGATGATCGGGCTGGCGCTGGGCGTGCTGGCGATGATCGTGGTGCTGTCCGTGATGAACGGTTTCCAGCAGGAAATGAGCTCGCGGATCCTCGGCATGGTTCCCCATGCGGTGATCTCCGGAGTGAAGCCGCTGGACGATTGGCAGCCGGCTGCCAAGGCATCGCTCAAGGATCCGCAAGTCACCGCCGCCGTGCCGTTCACTGAAATGGACGGCATGCTGTCGTACAAGGGGTCGATGCAGCCGATTCAAATCAACGGCGTCGATCCGGCGCTGGAATCCAAGGTCTCCATCGTGACCCAGCACATCGTGCAGGGCCGGTTGCAGGACTTGAAGGCGGGCGAGTTTGGTGTGGTGATCGGCGAAATCACCGCCCGGCGCTTTCGCCTGAACGTCGGCGACAAACTGACGCTGATCGTTCCGGAAATCAGCAGCGCCCCAGGTGGCATCACCCCGCGTTTGCAGCGTTTGACGGTGGTGGGCGTGTTCAAGGTCGGCGCTGAACTGGACGGTTCCATGGCGCTGGTGAACGTCGCGGATGCTGCGGTGATCCAGCGCTGGCAGCCCAATCAGGTGCAGGGCGTGCGCCTGGCGCTGACCGATCTGTACGCCGCGCCCCAAGTGTCCACGGCCATTGCCGCCGGACTCGGAGCGGACTACAAAGCGGATGACTGGACCCACAGTCAGGGCAGCCTGTTCAGCGCCATGAAGATGGAAAAGACCATGATCGGCCTGTTGCTGCTGATGATCGTTGCCGTGGCGGCCTTCAACATCATCGCCACGCTGATCATGGTCGTGAACGACAAGGGCGCCGACATCGCGATTCTGCGCACCATTGGAGCCACTCCCGGGCAGATCATGGCCATCTTCATGGTGCAGGGCACCGTCATCGGCATCGTCGGCACCGTCATCGGCGGCGTGCTGGGCGTGATCGCGGCGATCAACGTCAGTCAGATCGTCGGCTGGGTCGAGCGGGTGACAGGCCAGCACATCTTTACCTCGGACGTGTACTTCATCAGCAACCTTCCGTCGAAGCTCGAAGGCAGCGATGTGGCGCTGATCTGCAGTGCCGGCTTCATCCTCAGCTTTCTGGCGACGATCTACCCGGCCTATCGCGCCGCGCAGATTCAGCCGGCCCACGCCCTGCGCTACGAGTAGGAGAGGGATCAGGGGCTGACCCGCGGCGAAGAGCAATGACGCCACGGGTCTGGCGTCCGCGTGCAATATTCCCGGGCATGGCCAGGGGGCACGGTCGGTAAGTTGGCGATCAGTCAGTAAACGCTGAAAACCCGGGCCGAACCCGATAAACTTCGCGGCCTTGGTTTTTACAGCCGCTTTATTCAGGTTCAGGTCCCGCCATGCATCCCGCAGCCGAACACTCGCCGCTGGGCAAGTCCAGCGAATACATCGCCACGTACACCCCGTCTCTGCTGTTCCCGATCCCGCGCGCTGCCAAATGGGCGGAGCTGGGCCTGACCGCCGAGACGCTGCCTTATCAGGGTGTCGATTTCTGGAATTGTTATGAGCTGTCCTGGCTGCTGCCGTCGGGCAAGCCGGTGGTGGCCATCGGTGAGTTCAGCATTCCGGCGGACTCGGCCAATATCATCGAATCCAAGTCGTTCAAGCTGTACCTGAACTCGCTCAACCAGACTGCGTTCGCGTCTGAAGCCGAGCTGATCGCCACGTTGGAGAAAGACCTCTCGGCGGCCGCAGGCAAGCCGGTTGGCGTCCGCGTTCGCAGTCTGAAGGACATCGAGGCCGAGGGTATCGTCGCGGTGCCGGGTGTGTGTGTCGATGACCTGGACGTGAGCATTTCAAGCTACGACCGGCCTCAACCCGAGCTGCTGCGCTGCGATGAGTCGCGAGTGGTGGACGACGCGCTGCACAGCCATCTGCTCAAATCCAACTGCCCGGTGACGAGCCAGCCGGACTGGGGCAGCGTCGCGGTGGAGTACCGTGGCGCGGCGCTGGATCACGCAAGTTTTCTGGCGTACATCGTCAGCTTCCGCCAGCATTCGGATTTCCACGAGCAGTGTGTGGAACGCATCTTTATGGACCTGAAGCGCTTGCTGAAGCCAGAGAAGCTGACGGTGTATGCGCGTTACGTGCGCCGCGGCGGGCTGGACATCAATCCGTACCGCAGCACGGAAACACTGACGCTGGAGAACGGGCGTCTCGCGCGGCAGTAACTTCTCGACCACTTTCTGCACGTTAACGCACTGTGGGAGTGACCGGGGTGGAACGCCATCCCCGTCATTCCCACATGAAGAGGGACGGGATGATTCAGATCCCCATGCTGCCCAGGGTTACCAACACATTGCGCAGCGTGCCGGCGATGGTCGGGTGATCGACTTCAAACCGCTCGACCGCCAGGTTGACGCCATCGGCAATGCTCGGGTCCTGGGAGACTGTTTCGAGTTCGATCTGCGCCTGGATCTGCTCCATGACCTCAGTCAGGTTCCCGCGCTCTTCCAGCGTCAGCTGCGGATTTTGCTCAAGCTGCTCGCGCAACGTGTTGAGTTGTAGTTGCAAGTCACTGACGGACATGGGGTCTTCCTTAATGTGATGGGTCTCACGATGGACCGCAATGCGAAGGCAAAGGTCCTTACCGCTCTAGACTAATCCACTCCCGGCCGCCGTGCATGACCGCTGTCAGCTCAAGGCTTTTCCGACTTCTGCCGGCGCAGCGTGATATCCGCCAGGCAGGACTCCAATTCCCCCAAGTGATCGATGACCGAATGCGCGCCGGCGGCATACAGCTCAAGGGTGGCGCGGCCGCGACGGCGCTCGCGATCCAGGTCGCTCAGCGCTTCCCATTGCTCGGGTGACAAACCGCACAGCGGCCCGCAGGACGCGAGCCCGACCGTCCACAGCCCTGCGTTGATTCCGGCCATGAGCAGACGCGGATCACCGCTGACCAGCACGCAGCCGTCCAGTTGCATGACGCCAAGGATCATCAGCGCCTGCCAACACGCATCAGGTGCTGGCCAGCGGTGGGTTGGCGGGGGCGTGGGCAAAATCAGGTTGCTCAGTGGCGCAGCCAGTTGATCGGTAACCGGGGAGGGGTACTCATCGATCCAGGCGCAGGGAATGCCGTGCTGCTTGAGGTACTTCAGTGCGTTGATTGCACCGGGCGCCGGCGCTGCAAAGGATTGGACGTCATGGGAGGCGAGGGACTTGCCATCGGCGGCAAGCAGCGTGCGTGTCTGGGCGCCGAAGTCGACGAGGCATCCGCTGAGTCCGAACAACACAGCGGTGAACGGCGGAACAGCGACGGCAACCGGGGCGAGCATGGCATTCCCTCTCAAAGCCGTAGACGCTAAGGGATTGCCATGACAAATCGATGACTAAACGATGACAGTGACTCGGGATGTTTATTGCCCTACAAAACCCTGACCATTTCAGCGACGTAAATAGTCACAGAAGGCTTTATACTCTCGCCTTTGGTTTGGGGCGTAGCGCCCGCTTCATTACTTTGACTGGGAGTCTCAGCTATGCCCGAGAACGGTGCTGGCTTTATTAATCGTCTGGTTCGAACGTGCGTCTGGGCCAGCCTGGCCGTGGCGCCGATGGCTGCAAACGCGGCAGACGAAGATCCGTGGGAAGGCGTCAACCGTGCGATTTTCCGTTTCAACGACACCGTCGACACCTACGCGCTGAAACCCATCGCCCAGGGCTATGAGTTCATCACGCCGCAGTTCCTCGAAGACGGCATTCACAACATGTTCAAGAACGTCGGCGAAGTGACCAACTTTGCCAACGACGTGCTCCAGGCCAAGCCTGAGGCCGCTGGCGTCGACACCGCGCGCCTGATCTTCAACACCACGTTCGGTCTGCTCGGCTTCTTCGACGTCGGCACCAAGATGGGCCTGCAGCGCAACGACGAAGACTTCGGTCAGACCCTCGGTCACTGGGGTGTTGCCAGCGGTCCGTTCGTGATGCTGCCGCTGTTCGGTCCCAGCACCGTGCGTGACGCATTCGCCAAATACCCTGACACCTACACCCAGCCTTGGCGGTACATTGATCACGTGCCGACGCGCAACACCGCGCTGGGCGTGAGTCTGGTCGATACCCGCGCCAGCCTGCTGTCGGCTGAAAAGCTGATCAATGGCGACAAGTACATCTTCATCCGCAACGCTTACCTGCAGAACCGTGAGTTCAAGGTCAAAGACGGCAAGGTCGTCGACGACTTCTGATTCAGCCGGTCCGTAAAACGATGCAAAAAAAGGCGACCTTAGGGTCGCCTTTTTATTTTCGCTATTTTTCGAAAATGTGACGGAGTTCCGGGCTGCCGTCACTTGATCTTCAAGATCGTCAGGCCCAGCCTCTGATCGCCGCCGTCGATGTCGGCAATCCACACCACCTCGGTGTCGGCCTCCAGGCCCTTGAGCGCGGCATGCTCGGAATCGATGCTCACGCTGATCTTGTCACCCACCTGAAACGAGCGCGGCGCCTGTATCTGCATGCCGGAGCTGGATAAATCCACGCACACCGCCGGGATAATCTGGCCGGCGTAGATCAGACTGATGTCCGCATCGACCCGCATGCGAATGTAATCCCGTTTTTCTTCGTAATCGCGATCGAGCTGACCCATGGCACATCCTTTGTTTTGATTGCTGATTTAACGGTTCTTATAACTCCGGGTGATTTGCGATGTAAAGACGCCGCTCGGCAGCCGGGCCACGCTTGAAACGCCAGGCGGATGGGAGTACCGTCTGCGCCTTGAAGGGCAGCTCTGTCATGTGAAGCGTTTGACCAAAAGTCCGCTACCTGAGCCAGAGAGGCTAGAAGCGAATCCAGTACGCGGGCTGACTGCAACCAGCCGCCTACGCCAACCTAATCTGGCGCCGTTTGCCCACATGCAAAAAACCAGTGCCACGCTGCTGATCATCGATGACGACGAAGTAGTGCGCGCGAGTCTCGCGGCCTATTTGGAAGACAGCGGTTTCAGCGTTCTGCAAGCCGGTAATGGCCTGCAGGGTCTCCAGACCTTCGAGCAGGAAAAGCCCGATCTGCTGATCTGCGATCTGCGCATGCCGCAGGTGGGCGGTCTCGAGCTGATTCGTCAGGTCACCAGCCTTGCGCCGGAAACCCCGGTCATCGTGGTGTCCGGCGCAGGCGTGATGAGCGATGCCGTCGAAGCCCTGCGCCTTGGCGCGGCCGACTACCTGATCAAACCCCTCGAAGACCTCGCAGTGCTTGAGCACTCGGTCCGACGCGCGCTGGATCGCGCACGCCTGCTCCATGAAAACCAGGAATACCGTCAGAAGCTGGAGACCGCTAACCGCGAGCTCGAGGCCAGCCTGCATTTGCTGCAGGAAGACCAGGACGCGGGGCGTCAGGTGCAGATGAACATGCTGCCCACCAGCCCTTGGGCCATCGATGCGTTCGAATTCGAACATGAGATCATCCCGTCGCTGTACCTGTCGGGTGATTTCGTTGACTATTTCCGGGTCGATGAGCGCCGTGTTGCGTTCTACCTGGCGGACGTGTCCGGCCATGGCGCGTCGTCTGCGTTCATCACCGTGCTGTTGAAATTCATGACCACGCGTCTGCTGTTCGAATCAAAGCGCGGCGGCAGTTTGCCGGAATTCAAACCGTCAGACGTGCTGGGCCATATCAATCGCGGGCTGATCAGCTGCAAGCTGGGCAAGCACGTGACGATGGTGGGCGGCGTGATCGACGAAGACACCGGGCAGTTGACCTACAGCGTCGGCGGGCATTTGCCGCTGCCGGTGTTCTACACCCCGGGCGACACCCATTACCTTGAAGGCCGTGGTCTGCCCGTCGGGCTGTTCAACGAAGCGACTTACACCGATCACGTCATCGATCTGCCGGAGTCCTTTAGTCTGACGCTGCTGTCCGACGGCATTCTGGACCTTCTGCCAGGTGATACACTCAAAGAGAAAGAAGCCAACTTGCCCGAACTGGTCAAGGCGGCGGGGGGCAGCCTGGATGGTCTGCGCCAAACGTTTGGATTGGCCACGCTAGGGGAGATGCCGGATGATATCGCCTTGTTAGTGTTGAGCAGGAACCTTTAATGAGTACCGGTAGAATCCAGTTCGCCGAGCAAGACGGCACATTCGTCCTCAAGTTTGTAGGTGAAGTGCGTCTGACACTGTGCTCGGCGTTGGATGCGACAATTGAACGGATCTTCACCTCGATGAACTTCTCGACGGTGGTCATCGATCTGACCGAAACCCGCAGCATCGACAGCACGACCCTCGGTCTGCTGGCCAAGCTGTCGATCCTCTCGCGCCAGAAAGCCGGGTTGTTGCCGACGGTCGTCACCACCCACGAAGACATCACGCGCCTGTTGCAGTCGATGGGCTTCGATCAGGTGTTCAACATCGTCGGTCGGCCGATTCCGCGTCCTGAAGCGCTGAGCGATCTGCCCAGCCAGGATCAGTGCGAAGACGTGGTCAAGGCGAAGGTGCTGGAGGCCCACAAGATCCTGATGGGCTTGAACGATTCGAACCGCGAAGCCTTTCGCGATCTGGTCAACGCACTCGAACACCAGTAACACGCCTCGGTCCTGAACCGAGGCATTAAAAAAGGGCGGCACCTGTGAGGGTGCCGCCCTTTTTACATGCCTGACGCTTTACGCTTTGGCCGACAGCATTTTTTCCAGTGCCACTTGGTCACGGGCGAACTGACGGATGCCTTCGGCCAGTTTCTCGGTGGCCATGGCGTCTTCGTTGGAAGCCCAGCGGAACTGGCTTTCGTTGAGGGTTACGCGCGGCTCGCCACCATTGCCCGGCTTGAGTTTCTGCGCCAGCGTGCCGTTGTCTTCTGCCAGTTTCTGCAGCAGGTCAGGGCTGATGGTCAGACGGTCGCAGCCGGCCAGTTCTTCGATCTGGCTGAGGTTGCGGAAGCTGGCGCCCATGACCACGGTCTTGTAGTCATTGGCCTTGTAGTAGTTGTAGATGCGGGTCACCGACTGCACGCCCGGGTCTTCTGCACCGACGTAGTCTTTGCCTTCGGCTTTTTTGTACCAGTCGTAGATGCGACCTACGAATGGCGAGATCAGGAACACGCCGGCGTCGGCACAGGCCTGGGCCTGGGCGAAGGAGAACAGCAGGGTCAGGTTGCACTGGATGCCTTTCTTTTCCAGCACTTCAGCGGCCTTGATGCCTTCCCAGGTTGACGCCAGCTTGATCAGGATGCGGTCGCGACCGATGCCGAAATCTTCGTACAGACCGACGATGCGGTCGGCGCGTTCGATGCAGGCCTGGGTGTCGAACGACAGGCGTGCGTCCACTTCGGTGGAGACGCGGCCCGGGACCACTTTCAGGATCTCGCGGCCAATGGCGACGGCGAAACGGTCGCTGGCGACGTTGATGTCGTTGTTGCTGCCGGTGAACGCCTCTTTCAACCGATCGCTGTTGCTGTCGCTGGAAGCGGCCTTGAGCAAGAGGGAAGGGTTGGTGGTGGCGTCGACGGGTTTGAGTTTTTCGATGGCAGCGAAGTCGCCGGTGTCGGCAACGACGGTGGTGAATTGCTTGAGTTGTTCCAGCTTGGAAGTCATGAGCGTGCTCTGTCCTGTGGTTGTGCTGACATTACCCGAGCGCCGCCGGTCACTCAAGGGCGTAAACCGCGACAGACACGCCGGTTTAGACGCCTGCGTTTGCGCAAACGCCGTGCTTGCGCGTCAGCCATGATCCGGGCGGTGCGAGCTTTTTAAAAGGGCAGCGCGGGGTCATGGTCTGTCGGTTCCCGAGGAGGGCGGATACTCGATCCAGACTGGTTGGAGCCCTGACCGCCCGGGATGTTCCCGGCGCCCGGCATCTTATCCGCTGACGGTCGGGGGCCGAGCGAGGGAGAGGGCTCTGAAGCGGCTTGTGCTTCTGAACCCGCACCGTCTGAATCAGCGGGCGGGCGTGTCGCCGCAGTCGCTGTCCACCGATTTGATCAGCGTGGTGCGGTCGAAGACCTCCAGATGGACCTGACACGTGGCATCAGCCGGCAGCGTCAGGCTCACGCTGTTTGCCGCGACGCCGTTCTGCAGATCGCCCTGCTGGTTGATGGCCGAGGTGCCTTGGGCGCTGTTCTGCCTGACGGTCATTCGGTATTGCAGCGTCAGCGGGGCAGGATTCTCGAGGTGCGGGCGGATCACCACCGTCGAGCCGCTGCGCTGGGCGTCAACCGTCACCACCAGCTGCGTGAAATCCATCATCAAGGTCACCGTTGGGTCGCGCTGGCGTTCATGTTGTCGCCGAACTGCTTGATGGAGACGGCGCCGCCCGATCCGGCCTGGGTAACGCTGGCCTGGTTGGCCTGACCGTACTGCCCGACGAAGGCCTGATTGTAGGCGCCGGTCTGCACCACGCTCGCGGCGTTGTCGGTGCCGTTCTGCATCACGCCGGTCTGGTTGTTGTTGCCCGACTGGCTGACCTGCGCGGTGTTCGCTGTGCCGTACTGCTGGGCGGTGAGCGCGTTGTTGACGCCGCTCTGGTTGACCACCGCCTGGTTGCGACTGCCGGTCTGGCTCACGGCCTGATTCTGTCGGGCCCCGCTTTGATCGACGCGCGCAGTGTTATAGGCGCCGATCTGCAAGATGGTGGCGACGCTGTTGCCGACGGTGATGTCCGCGTAGCGTGCTTCGCGCACCAGATCCTGCGCCTGGGCGAGCGTGCCGGTGAGCAGCAGTGCCGCTGCGACCCAGCCGAATCCTTTAGCGTTGCGTTCCATTTTTCTCTCCTGTGGCAACGATGTCCTTGTCCGCGTCAGCCAGCGGCAAGGTGGTCATCTGTTCGTCGTAGCTCTGCAGGTAACTCTGCAGCAGCGGTTTGTTCAGGTCAGTGGGATTTTTCAGGTTCCAGCTACCGTCCCGCGCACCTTGGGCAATCATGTGGATCAGCGCCGTCTCGATGGCTTCGCGCACGCATTGCTGCACGGGCTCGTTGCGTGACACGCCGGTCTCCACCTCCAGCAGGTGCTTGAGGGAGACGAAACGGAAGATGCCGAAATCGACCTGGATCGAGAATATGGTCTTGGTGGTGGTGATGCTCTGGATGATGTCACCGGTGCGGATGTCCACCGCCCTCAGGTTAACGGTCACCTGATCCTGACGGTAAAGCTCCGAGGGCCCGACACCCAGATAGCGAACGCCGATGCCGCCGGTGCGCACATTGCTTTCGTAGGCGACGATGGCGCCTTCGATGATCATGTTCGCGGGTCGCAGCGCAGGCAGTTGCACCTGGGCCTGGTCCTGGGGCTGCTCCAGGGCGCGGATGATTTTGCGCTCGGTCAGCAGGTCCTGAAGGTTTTCGCGTTCCACCGGCTTGAACCAGCGTGAGTCCCGCAGGGCGCTGATCAGCAGCGACGCGGCGCCCTGGGTCACCGAGGTGGAAAACGAGCTGTCGGGGGACGGTTTGTATTGCCCGGTCTGGTCGCGCAGGCCGTACACCGCAACGCTGATGGGGCCAGCGGGCGGCGGCAGGTGAGTCAGGTCACGCAGGCTCTGGGTCGCAGGCGACAGCGTGGCCGGGGAAATGGTCGCGGCAGGGCGGGACGTGGTGCAGCCGGCAATCAGCATGACGGCGGTGACGATCAACATGAGGGGGCGGACGCGCATTCTTTTTCTTCCCGCAAGAAAACCCCGCCAGAACCTGGCGGGGTACACCATCTTAGTGTTGGTAGATCGTTGCCACGTTGCCGCTGCCGCCGGTCTGGCTGACGTTGGCGACCATGTTGTTGCCGGACTGAGTCAGGCGAACGGCGTTGGTGGAGAGGTAAGTGCCGGTGCCGGTCTGGCTCACAGCCGCGCGGTTGTTGTTGCCGGTCTGCAGCAGCGTATCTTCGTTGTTAAGGCCGGTCTGGGTGCTGGACGCGTAGTTGTTGTTGCCGTTCTGCTGGACGTCGGCGTTCAGCAGAGAGCCGTTCTGCGAAACGGAAAGCGTGTTGAAATCGCCGCGCTGTTGAGCCTTGGCTGTGGTGACGAGGGTGTCGTTCTGCTGGATCGAGCCGACGTTGTAGTTGCCGTTCTGTTGCAGAGTGGCGGACACCTGCTGGGCGTTATGCTGTTGCGAAACAATCCCGGTATTGCTGTTGCCCGCCTGGGTGACGCTGCTGGTGACGGTGTTGTTATTTCTCTCTTGCGAAACAGTCGCCAGGTTGTAGCTGCCGGCTTGGGAGACAGTCGTGCCGACGCGCGTGCTATTGCCGATCTGCGAAGTGCTGGCGGTGTTGTTGTTACCGCCGCCCTGGGTGATGGAGGCGCTGGTGCTGTGGTTGCTCTGTTGATCAATGCTGGCTTTGCTGTAGCCGCCGGACTGATCCAGGCTGGCGATCTGCGGCTGAGGGCCGCCGCCGTTCTGAGTGATGGAGCCGGTATTGTTGTTCCCGGCCTGTTTGGCGCTGCTGAGGTTGTAGTAGCCGGTCTGATTGATCGTCAGGTTGCTGTAAGTGGCCGTCTGGTTGATAGCGCCTGCGGTGTTACGGCCGCCGTTCTGATTAACGGTGACAGTGGACTGGGTGGCGCCGCGTTGCTCGACGTTCAGTCCGTTGTCAGAACCTGCCTGGGTGGTGTTGACGGTGCTGGAGTCGGCCATGGCCGCACCGGAGACAGCAAACAGGATGGCCAGAGACAGTAAGGATTTGCGTGCTTGCATGGTGATCTTCCTTATTCAGTTGGGTAGTGGGGTGTTGCGGGGTAGCGGGTGCGACGGGTGTTACGGTTGATTCACTTGAAACTGGGTGGTCTGGCCGGTGTTCTTGTCGGTGGTGACGATCTGCAGCAGGCCGCCTTGCAGGTTGGTGATTGCGATGCGGAAGTCAGTGGTTTCGACGGTGCCCGGCACCAGTTGGCCGTTGGTACCGACGATGCTGGACGTGACCGCCGACGACACCCGGCTGAGGATGGCGCTCTGCAACATGCTGTTGAACTGGGTCAGCGCGGTCTGCCCGGCGTAGGCGCCGGACGATGAAGACTTTTCGACGTAATGGTTTTGCGCCTGCGCCTGATTGAGCAGCACCGGGCCGTTCAACGGATTGCCGCCAAATGACGGGTTGTTCGGGACATACGCCAGTTCGCTGGCCTGGACGCCTGACCCCATGCCGGCCATCAAGGCGAGGCTGGCAACAACCACCAAACTGCGGTTAATAGTGAGTGCTTTCATAGCTCGTCTCGTCCCATGTCCGGGTCGCCAAAGAATTGTGCCAATTGATAATCAAGGATGCCCTGATACACCTGACCGGCCGCGTCGGCGGCAATGGCCGGAATAAGCGTTCGATTGGGTGGCAGGAACATTTGAAATAACCGGCGATTGCCGTAATCCACGAATACCTGGCTGCCTAAACGCGCCGTGGGCCGCTCGGTAATAGTGACGGTGAATGTTTCCGCTTGATCTTTCTCACGCCAGGTGTTTGCGAAACTGTCATAAAACGTTCGGCCTGCCAGCGTCATGGTCTGCCCGATCACAATACCGCCGACGTCACGATGGTTAAGCGTCCGGTGTTGTTCAACCGTCGCGGAAGTATTCACGCTGGGCTGAGCAAACGCCGTGGTGGCGGCGCACAGAGGCAGCAGCCAGAGGCCGATGAACTTAAGGGTTGTCATGTTTGTACGTTCGTGTGTGCAGGTTGTTACTTGTTATATCTCAATAAAAATACTTTGCCAGTGGTGAGTTAAAATAAAGTTCATTTATTTTGTTGGCGTCAACTTCCTTTCTTATTTAAATAACCCTGTTTAAAGAGTCATGGATTAACCAGGTTGCGAATTAATGGCGTCAAAGAATCCATCGGGCGATGGCGTTAATAACGCCAGCGTCTATGGGCGTGTAAAAAGCGTGTTTTAAAAGGCGGTTGTTAGCGTGCTAATGTTTAGGAGGGTCGCTAAGTGTAGGACTGTGCGGTATCGATTAAGTTGTTATAAGTTCTGAACACTTGGGCCATTAATGTCAGGATGGAACCGGTTCTGCAGAGGGTGTCTTTTCAGCCGGATCGGCTTCAGCCTGGCGGGCGAGCTGTTAGAATGCGCGTCCTCCTTCGCCCGACCTGCTAATTGCGCCCATGTTGCCTATCACAGAACCCCGTACCGACCGCCTTCCGTCCGAGCCCTCACGGCGTTTTTCCGTGGCCCCGATGATGGACTGGACGGACCGTCACTGCCGTTTCTTCCTGCGTCTGCTGTCGAAAAATGCGCTGCTGTACACCGAAATGGTGACCACCGGCGCGTTGCTGCACGGCGATACCGAGCGCTTTTTGCGCCATGACGAAACGGAGCATCCGCTGGCCTTGCAATTAGGTGGCAGCAACCCGGCCGACCTTGCTGCCAGCGCGCGTCTGGCGCAGGCCGCGGGGTACGATGAGGTCAACCTCAACGTCGGTTGCCCGAGCGATCGCGTGCAGAACAACATGATCGGCGCGGTTTTGATGGGGCATCCGCAGTTGGTGGCCGATTGCGTCAAGGCCATGCGCGACGCCGTGACGATTCCGGTGACCGTCAAGCACCGCATCGGCATCAACGGCCGCGACAGTTACGAGCAGCTGTGCGAGTTCGTTGGCACCGTTCGCGACGCCGGCTGCACGAGCTTCACTGTGCATGCACGTATCGCCATTCTCGAGGGCCTGTCGCCCAAGGAAAACCGTGACATTCCGCCGCTGCGTTATGACATCGCCGCGCAGTTGAAGCAGGACTTCCCCGAACTGGAGATCATCCTCAACGGCGGCATCAAGACTCTGGAGCAGTGCCAGGCGCACCTGAACACCTTCGACGGCGTGATGCTTGGCCGCGAGGCGTATCACAATCCCTACCTGCTGGCCGGCGTGGACCGCGAACTGTTCGGCAGCGACGCCCCGCAGATCACCCGCGCCGAAGCCCTGGCGCTGATGCGCCCCTATGTGGAAGCGCACCTACGCGACGGCGGCTCCATGCACCACATCACCCGCCACGTGCTGGGCCTGGGCACCGGCTTCCCCGGCGCGCGCAAATTTCGGCAGATGCTCTCGGTGGACATTCACAAGACGGACGATCCGCTGGGGTTGCTGGATCGGGCGGGGGAGTTGCTGGAGGGGCGGTGAGTGGCCTACTGCTTCCAGCGCCGGGCGCGCATATTGGCTTGAAGCGGAATCCTTGTGTGGGAGCGACCGGGGTGGCGCTCCACCTTGCTCGCGAAGGCTGTATTTCAGGCGCTGAAAATGTGGCGGTTGTTCCGGCGCCTTCGTGAGCAAGCTCACTCCCACAGGTTTTGCAACAACCGAAAATCCCTAGCCTGACCACCATTCTGTGGGAGCTTGCTCGCGAAGGCTCTATTACAGGCGCTGAAAATGCCGTGGCTCAAGCCCATTGACAATCATCGCCGTCCCGCCCGCGTGCTCACATCCACCCACACCGCCAGCACCAGAATGCTGCCCTTGACGATCATCTGCCAGTAGCTGTCGACGTCGAGCATGGACATGCCGTTGTCGAGGCTGGTGATGACGAGGGCGCCGAGCAGGGCGCCGTAGACGGTGCCCGAGCCGCCGCGCATGGAGGTGCCGCCGATGAAGCAGGCGGCGATGGCGTCGAGTTCACCCATGTTGCCCGCCGACGGCGAACCCGCAGCCAGGCGCGCGGTGTTGACCAGGCCGGCGAGGGCGCACATGACGCCCATGATGCCGAAGATCCACAATTTCACCGCCTGCACATTGATGCCGGAAAGCCGCGTGGCTTCCATGTTGCTGCCCACCGAGTAGATGCGCCGGCCGAACACGGTCTGGGGTGATGTAGCTGAACACGCCGAGCAGGACCAACAGCAGCAGGACCGGCACCGGAATCCCGTCGTAGCTGTTCAGCGTGTAGACGAAGCCTGCCAGGACGGCGCCAATCGCCACGACCCGCACCACATCCCGAACCAGTGAATGGGCCGCGAGCCCGTGCAAAGCGCGGTTGCTGCGCTGACGCCAGGTCAGGAACAGCGTCAGCGCGAAGAGCAGCACGCCAAGCACGATCCCCACCAGCGGCGGCAGATACCCCTGGCCGATGTAGACCAGCTCCGGCGACACCGGCGCAATGGTGGTCCCGCCGGTGATTCCCAGCAGAATCCCGCGAAACGCGAGCATGCCGCCCAGGCCGACGATGAATGACGGGATGCGCAGGTACGCGGTCATGCAGCCGTTGGCCAGACCGATCAACAGCCCGCAGCCGGCGACGATGCACAGGTTCAGCGGCAGCGGCAGGTGGTAGACCACGTCGAGAATCGCCGCCACGCCGCCGAGCAGGCCGAGCAACGACCCCACCGACAGATCGATCTCACCGCTGATGATTACAAGCACCATGCCGCAGGCCAGAATCCCGGTGATCGACATCTGCCGCAGCAGATTGGACAGATTGCGCGGCGTCAGAAAGCCCCCGTCGGTTTCCCAACTGAAGAACAGCCAGATGACCGCGATGGCGATCACCAGCGCGAGCATTTTGTAGCGGGTGAACAGTTGCTTGAGTTGATTCATTGACGCGCGTCTCCCACAGCACCGGGCCGGTCGTTATTGTTTTTGTTGTGCGCAGTGTCGCCGGACTGACTGAGTGCGGCCGCGAGCACCTGTTCCTGGGTCAGCCCTTCGTTGATGAAGTCCCCGCGCAGCTGGCCGTCGCCGATCACCAGCACCCGGTCGGAGACGCCGAGCACTTCGGCCAGCTCCGACGACACCATGATGATCGACACGCCGCTGGCCGCCAGCGCACCCATCAGTTTGTAGATCTCGTACTTGGCGCCAACGTCCACACCGCGAGTGGGCTCGTCGAGTATCAGCACCCGCGGCTTCGTCAGCAGCATCTTCGCCAGCACGGCTTTTTGCTGATTGCCGCCGGACAGGCTGGTGATCGGCAGGAACGGGCTCGCGGTCTTCAGGTGCATGCGCGCGATTTCCTTGTCGATGCTGCCCAGCTCGGCTTCGGCGTCGATTCGCGTCAGGTGGGCGAAGCTGTCGAGCACGGCGAGGGTGATGTTCTGACCGACGCCAAGGTCGGGAATGATGCCTTGGCGTTTGCGGTCCTCGGGGACCATGCACAGCCCCGCGCGGATGGATTTGAGCGGTGTGCGCGTGTCGATGGCTTTACCGTCCAGCCACACTTCGCCGATGTAGCGTCCCGGGTAAGCGCCGAACAGTGCCGAGACCAGTTCGGTGCGGCCGGCCCCGACCAGCCCGGCGATGCCGAGGATTTCTCCGCGCCTGAGCACGAAGGAGATGTCGTCCACGCGTTTGCGCTTCGGGTTGTCGACGTCGTAGCAGGTGACGTGGCGCGCCTCGAAAATCACCTCACCGACGCTGTGGGGTTCGGTGGGGTAGAGATTGCTCATCTCGCGGCCGACCATCTGCGTGATGATGCTGGGAATGTCCATGTCGGCCATGGCCGTGGTCGCGATGTGTTTGCCGTCGCGGATCACCGAGATGGTGTCGCAGACGGCAGCGACTTCATCGAGCTTGTGGGAAATGTAGACGCAGGCGACGCCCTTGGCTTTGAGCTCGCGAATGATGTCGAGCAGGACGTCGATTTCCGAGCGGGTCAGGGCTGAAGAGGGTTCGTCGAGGATCAGCAGTCGCGCCTGCTTGTTCAGCGCCTTGGCGATCTCCACGAGTTGCTGATAGCCGCCGCCGTATTGCGAGACCGGCAGGGCGACGTTCATGTCCGGCACTTTCAGTTCGCGCATCAGGGCTTCGGCGCGGTGAATCATAGCCGGGTAATTCATCCGCCCGCCCGGCAGGGTCAGTTCATGGCCCATGAAGATGTTTTCCGCCACCGACAGGTCGGGGACGAGGGTGAGTTCCTGGTGAATGATGACGATCCCGGCGGCCTCGGTTTCGCTGATGGATTGCGCCTTCAGCGGCTGGCCGTCCCAGAGGATTTCACCCTCCCAGGTGCCGTGGGGATAGACCGCCGAGAGGACTTTCATCAGGGTCGATTTGCCGGCGCCGTTCTCGCCGCACAGGCCGACGCATTCGCCGGCCCGCACCTTGATGTCGATGCCATTGAGCGCCTTGACGCCGCCGAAGGATTTGACGATGCCGTTCATTTGCAGCAGATAGTCGGACATGGCGCGGTATTCCAGGACAGGCCGGAGTTCTTGTGCAGGAGCGCGGCGTGTCCCGCGACCGGCTTCGAATCAGTCGTAAATTCAGCAGACGCGTTGTGTCAGGCAAACCACAGTGTCAGGTTTTACGACGGGTTCCCCGCCGCTCGCGGGACAAGCCACGCTCCTACAGGTGTCGGTGCAGGGGTCACACTGCAGCTATGGCAATCTGCAAAAAGTGATCACTTCCCGGCGATCTGATCCTTGGTGTAAAACCCGTCCTTCTCCAGCAGATCGATGTTGTCCTTGGTCAGCGGCGTCGGGGTCAGGAGGATGGTGTCGACCTTCTTCGTGCCGTTGTCGTACTGCGAGCTGTACGTAGGCTTTTCATTGCGCGCCAGTTGCACGGACAGTTTTGCCGCTTCCGAGGCGATCAGTTTCAGCGGTTTGTAGACGGTCATGGTCTGGGTGCCGTCGATCACGCGCTTGACCGCTGCCAGGTCGGCGTCTTGCCCGGAGATGGGCACCTTGCCGGCCAGCTTCTGCGCAGCGAGAGCCTGAATCGCGCCGCCGGCGGTGGCGTCGTTTGAGGCGACGATGCCGTCGATCTTGTTGTTGTTTTTGGTCAGGGCGTTTTCGACGATGCTCAGGGCTTCGGTCGGGTTCCATTCCTTGACCCACTGCTGGCCGACAATCTTGATGTCGCCCTTGTCGATGGCTGGCTGCAGCACTTTCATCTGGCCTTCGCGCAGGACCTTGGCATTGTTGTCGGTGGGTGCCCCGCCGAGCAGGAAGTAGTTGCCTTTCGGGGCTGCTTTGAGCACGCCCGCCGCCTGCATTTCGCCGACTTTTTCGTTATCGAAGGAGATATAGGCGTCGATGTCGGCGTTGAGGATCAGCCGGTCGTAGGACACCACTTTGATGCCGGCCTTCTTGGCTTCAGCGACGGCGTTGGTCAGCACGGTGGCGTTGAACGGCACGATGACAATGACGTCGACGCCGCGGGAGATCAGGTTTTCGATCTGGGAGATCTGTTTGCCTTCGTTGGCATCGGCGGACTGGACGTAGACCTTGGCGTCCATTTTCTCCGCTGCCGCGACGAAGTAATCGCGGTCCCGGGCCCAGCGTTCGAGGCGCAGGTCATCGATGGAAAAGCCGATTTTCGGATGGGCCGAATCGGCCATGACGGGCAGGCTGAGCAGGGCCAGAGCACTGGCGAGCAGGGTGGTCTTGAAACTCTTCATGGGATTGCGTCCTGTTATTTTTGTTTAAAGACACTTTTCGAGCATGTATGGGTTTGCCGGTGGAACTGTAGATACTGGCCGCGCGCCGCGAGCAGGGAATTGTCGTGAGAATGTAACCAACGCAATTCCCTTAGTAGGACCGGCTTTAGCCGGGAAGCTGTTGGCGTCACACCGCAAGATGAATGTTGCACGCATTGGCCTCTTCCCGGCTAAAGCCGGTCCTACGAAAAGCATCGCGTCCATCCAGCGGATTTGGTGATGACCTCGCCGGTCCTGCATGGGAATCGCGGGCGCCTGCTGTCAGGGATAGATAAACCGGTTCACCACGCCTTCGAGCATTTCCTGGCGGCCGCTCACGGCCTGCGGGTTGAGTTCGTTGTCCATGGCGTGCTGCGCCAGAGAATCCAGGCTGAAATCCCCCGACAGCACGGCGCGCCCGAACGGTTGGTCCCAGCCGGCGTAGCGCTGGTCCTTGAACGCTTGCAGCTTATCGTCCTGAATCATCGCAGCAGCCCGTTCCAGCGACAGCGCGAGGACGTCCATGGCCGCGACGTGGCCGTAGAACAGATCGATTTCGTCCAGGCTCTGCCGGCGCACTTTCGAATCGAAATTGTAGCCGCCGTTCTTGAAACCGCCGGCCTTGAGGATTTCGTAGGTGGCCAGGGTCAGCTCTTCGACGCTGTTGGGGAACTGATCGGTGTCCCAGCCGTTCTGCGGATCACCGCGGTTGGCGTCGATGCTGCCGAAGATGCCGAGGGACGCCGCCGTGGCGATTTCATGGTGAAAACTGTGGCCGGCGAGGGTGGCGTGGTTGGCCTCGATATTGACCTTGATCTCTTTCTCCAGGCCGAACTGTTGCAGAAAGCCGAACACCGTGGCCGTGTCGTAATCGTACTGGTGCTTGGTCGGCTCCTGGGGTTTGGGCTCGATCAGCAGGTCGCCGGTAAAACCGATCTTGTGTTTGTGCTCGACCACCATGGCCATGAAGCGGCCCAGTTGCTCGCGCTCGCGCGCAAGGTCGGTATTGAGCAGCGTCTCGTAACCCTCGCGGCCACCCCACAGCACGTAGTTCGAGCCCTTGAGCCGATGGGTGGCGTTCATCGCGCTGAACACCTGAGCGGCGGCAAAGGCGAACACTTCCGGGTCCGGATTACTCGCAGCGCCGGCCGCAAAGCGCGGGTTGCTGAAGCAATTGGCGGTGCCCCACAGCAGCTGAATGCCGCTCTGTTCCTGATGGCGTTCGAGTTCGTCGACCATCTGCGCGAAGTTGCGGCTGTACTCTTTCAGACTGGCGCCTTCGGGGGCGACGTCGGTGTCGTGGAAACTGTAGTAGTCGATGCCCAGCTTGGAGAAGAATTCGAATGCTGCATCGGCCTTCAAGCGCGCCAGCTCCATGGCGTCCCCCGGTTTGACCCATGGCCGCTTGAAGGTGCCGACGCCGAACATATCCGCGCCGGGCCAGACGAAGGTGTGCCAGTAGCAGGCGGCCATGCGCAGGTGTTCGCGCATGGGCTTGCCGAGGATGATCTTGTTGGCGTCGTAATGGCGGAAGGCGAGGGGCGACTCGCTGCCGGGGCCTTCGTAGCGAATGGTGTCGACATCGGGGAAGCAGGGCATCGGGGTTTCCTTATTATTCTTGCCAGCGTTGACGGGCGATGTATTATTGCCTGTGTGCCGATACTAGCAACGGCCCCGTCCGCGCCGATTGCGAAAATCACCAACTCGGTGTTCGATTTTGAGTATTGAGATTCCCCCGGCGCAGGCCTAGTCTGTGCCGACTCGCTTCACAGGCCCGGGGAACAATAATGAAAACCGTCCCGCCCGCTCACCGCATCGCGCTGTTGTTCAACGGCGGCAAGATCTACGACCGCGGCATCATCACCGGCATCGGCAATTACCTGAGCAGCACCCGCGCCTCGTGGGATCTGTTTCTGGAGGAGGATTTTCTTTGCCGCTTGAAGGGCATCGAGCGCTGGCACGGCGACGGCATCATTGCCGACTTCGACGATCCGCTGATCGGCGAGGCGCTGGCCGGCAGCACCTTGCCGGTGGTGGCCGTGGGCGGTTCCTACGAGGACGAGCGGGCCTACCCGAAGCACATTCCCTACGTGGCCACCGACAACTTCGCCCTGATCAAGCTGGCCTACGAGCACCTGATCGAGGCGGGTCTGACGCGCTTCGCCTGTTTCAGCCTGCCGGAAGCCCAGAGCAATCGCTGGGCCCAGGAGCGTGAGAAAGCCTTTCGCCGGCTGTTGCAGCGCGACGGGTTACGCGGCGAGGTCTATCGCGGTCTGAGCACCAGCGCACCGTTGTGGGACAGCGCCGTCGAACAGCAGATCACCTGGCTGCAAAGCCTGCCCAAACCCATCGGCATCATCGCCGTCAGCGACGCCCGCGCCCGGCAGTTGCTGCAGGCGTGTCTGACGGCGGGCATTGCGGTGCCCGAGCAGGTGGCGCTGATCGGCATCGACAACGACCCGCTGACCCGCACCCTCACGCGGGTGCCGCTCAGTTCGGTGACGCAAGGCACCCAGCTGATGGGGCGCACGGCGGCGCAGTTGCTGCACCAGATGCTCCACGGCATGCCCTCGACCGCTCGCCAGATTCTGGTGCCACCCGAGGCCATCAACGTTCAGGCCTCCAGCCTGCATCAGCCGCTGGGCAATCCGTACGTCATGCAGGCGCTGCATTTCATTCGCCAGTACGCGTGCCAGGGCATCAAGACCGCCCAGGTCGCGGGCTACGTCGGCATTTCCCGTTCTTCCCTGGAATCACACTTTCGCAAGGAACGCGGCTGCAGCGTGCATGACGAGATTCTGAGCTTCAAACTGACCGCCGCCGCTTCAGGGCTGAAACACGGTGACTCGGCCATCGCCGACATCGCGCAAAACTGCGGCTTCAAGTCCGCGCAATACCTGCACACCGTGTTCCGCCGGGAGTTCGGCTGCACCCCTCGCGAATACCAGCAGGGCGAGGCAGCACCGCTTCATTGAATTGCTTTAGCGCGTCTCGTTTGGGGCGCGTCTGTCATAACAACGACAACATCACAGGAGTCATCGATGCATCCGATTCGTTTAGGGCTGGTGGGTTACGGCAAGATCGCCCAGGACCAGCATGTGCCGGCGATCCACGGCAGTGACCGCTTTGAGCTGGTGGCTGTGGCGACGCTGGGTCAGCACTGTCCGGGCGTGCCCAATTTCAGCTCGCTGGCTGAGTTGCTCGCCCAAGGCCCGGCGGTGGACGCCATCGCCTTTTGCACGCCGCCCCAAGGGCGTTTTGCGCTGGTTGAACAGGCGCTGAAAGCCGGCAAACACGTGCTGGTGGAAAAACCGCCGTGCTCGACCCTCGGTGAAGCCCTTGCCCTGATCGACGAGGTCAACGCAGCGGGCGTCAGCGGGCTATTCGCCTGGCATTCACGTTTTGCCCCGGGCGTGGGCAACGCGGCGCAATGGCTTGAAGGCAAGACCCTCAAGCAGGTGCGGATCGACTGGAAAGAGCAGGTGCGCAAATGGCACCCGGGCCAGGCGTGGATCTGGCAGGCGGGCGGGCTGGGCGTGTTCGATCCGGGGATCAACGCGTTGTCGATCGTCACCGAACTGCTGCCCCGCGCGCTGTTCGTCGAATCGGCGAACCTCAGCGTGCCGAGCAACTGCCAGTCGCCGATTGCAGCGTCGTTGCAGATGCGTTCCGGTGAGGACGTGCGGGTGATTGCCGAACTGGATTTCGATCACAGCGTCAACGAGCAGTGGAGAATCGAGCTGCAGTGCGACGAGGGCGTGATGCGTCTGGACGCGGGCGGCGCGCAGGTCAGCATCGACGGCGTGACCCAGGCCGTATCGGAGGAGGGCGAGTACCCGGCGATGTACGGGCACTTCGCGCGCCTGATCGACGGGGGCAAGAGCGACCTGGATCTGCAGCCACTGCGCATCGTCGCCGACAGTTTTTTTGTCGGCAGCAAGGAGACGGTAGCGGCGTTTCACGAGTAAAAAGTGACGATCGATGGCCCGATCTGGTGTGCCGGACCGGGCTTCGGCGCCTAATGCGTATCTGCAGCCAGTGTCAGATATGCACCACGCCAACCAGGGCGATGGAAAACGAAACGATGAGGGCCAACAGAATGGTCATGTTGATGGACATTGCGGGCAAATCCTTGTCTGGTTAATCAGTGTCGCCATCATCCGGATTTGCACAGGCAAACTGAACGGCGTTCGTGACTATGTTGGCAATCGATGGAAACAATAGTTCGGGGTTTTGCCAGGAACGCAGATGAAGTGGCACATGCAGGCAACGTGGGAGTGAGCTTGCTCGCGAAGACGTCATTTCAGGCGCCAGAGATGTAACGGATGCCTCGGCCTCTTCGCGAGCAAGCTCGCCCCCACAAAATCCGTGTCACTTTCACAATTCCGTGTCGTTGCTTAAATCCCTGCAGCTGCGCCAACTCAATGAGCCAAATCCAACCACTCCCTACCCATAAGGACCACCATGCCTTCCACCCCCATCCGCATCACCGATGAACAACTCCTCTCTGACAACTGGTACGTGCTCAAGAAATACAGCTTCGAGCTGCAACGCCGCGACGGCAGTTGGCAGTCGCAGACCCGCGAGGTGTACGACCGGGGCAATGGCGCGACGATTCTGTTGTACAACCTCGAACGCCGCACCGTCGTGCTGACCCGCCAGTTCCGCATGCCGGCCTTCGTCAACGGTCACAGCGGTTATCTGATCGAAGCCGCAGCAGGATTGCTGGACAACGCCAGCCCCGAAGAACGCATTCGTCTGGAAGCCGAGGAAGAAACCGGCTACGTCGTGCGCTCGGTGAAGAAAATCTTCGATGCCTTCATGAGCCCCGGTTCAGTGACCGAGTGCATTCACTTTTTCATCGGCGAATACCAGGCCGACGATCGAGTCAGCGACGGCGGCGGACTGGAAGAGGAGGGCGAGGATATCGAGGTCCTGGAGCTGAACTTCGAGCGGGCCGTCGCCATGGTGGAAAGCGGCGAAATCAATGACGGCAAGACCATCATGCTCCTGCAATACCTGGAGCTGCGCCTGATGAAATAAGGATTGCAGGGCCGAAACGACTCAGGGTGCGGCGAGAAAGTTTCACCAATCGGTAAACTTTCTTACGTTGCAATGAGAATCGTTTGCGTTATCCTTCGCGTTCCTTTGTTACCAGGGATGTCGAACAAGATGGATTTTCGCCCTGCAATGAGCCACCCCACCCGGGTCGGCTCACCCTGTGTTGGCGCCACCCGTGGCGCGAGAGACCCGCGCCTCGAGGCGCTGATGGGCACCTACAACACCCACCGCGAGGCGCTGATGCGCCTGGCGGCAAAATTCCTTGGCTGTCGCGCCCGCGCCGAGGACGTAGTCCAGGACGCGTTCGTGAAGATGCTCGAGAGCGACTTGGCGTCTGCGGAACCGGCGCGCTACATGTTTCGCGTCGTGCGCAATCTGTCCATCGACCGTCTTCGCCGCCAGCGTCTTGAACGCAACCACGGCGCCGAAGCCGAGCATGAAGAGCAGATACGTTTCGAGGTGTCCCCCGAACGTGTGCTGGCCGGTCGCGAGTCACTGGATCAGCTGGTCGGGGCGCTCAACGAACTGCCCAAGCGCATGCGCATCGTCTTCGACCTCAGCCAGATCCAAGGCTACACCCAGCGCGACGTGGCCAAGGTCATCGGCACCTCGCCGACCATGGTCAATTTCCTCCTGCGCGACACCCTGTCTCACTGCCGCGCGCGGCTCGGCGAGCTCTAGGCACCGCCGCGCCATGTCCCCCGTTTTCACTGCCCGGAGTCATCCATGAAATTAGTTCGTCTGGTCTTCCAGCAATACCGCTGGCCGCTTGCGATGGTGCTGCTGCTGAGCGTCAGCAGCGGGTTGTTGAGCGTTGGCGTGATTGCCTTCGTCAACCAACGCATGATCAGCAGCCACGAAGGCCTCGGCACCGCGCTGTGGCAGTTCGGCCTGATGCTCGCCGTGCTGCTGGCGCTGGCGTCCGGGGCGTCGTTGTCGCTGACCGCGCTGGGTCACCGGTTCGTCTACGGCCTGCGCCGGGTGATGGTAAAGCGCCTGCTGGACACCAACATCGAGCGCATCGAATCCATCGGCGGGGCGAAGATTTTCGCCAGCCTGTCCAGCGACATTCGCGCCGTGACCATGGCCTTCGTTCAGCTGCCGGACCTGATCTACGGCACGGTGCTCAGCGTCGCGTCGTTCAGTTACCTGGCCTGGCTGTCGCCGTCTCTGTTCATCACCACCCTGTGCTGGATGGCGTTCACGTTGGGGGTGGGCTGGTTGCTGGTGGGCAAACTCAACGCCCACATTCGCGCGCTGCGTGAGTCCGAAGACAAGCTCTATCAGAGCTATCAAGGGGTGATCGACGGGCGCAAGGAGCTGACCCTCAACCGCGACCGCGCGCGCCGGCTGTACGAGGAAACCTTCGACGTCGCCGCCCAGCGCTACCGCGAGCATTTCACCCTGGCCGATCGTTATCACGGCCTGGCCAGCAACTGGGCCAACATCATGGTCCTCGGCACCATTGGCCTGGCGTTTTACCTGGCCAACGGCCTGGGCTGGGCGCCGACGGAAGTGGCGGCGACCTACGCGCTGACCGTGCTGTTCATGCGCACGCCGCTGGTGCTGGCGGTGGCAGCGATTCCGGCGCAGATCTCCGGGCGCGTGGCGCTGGATAAAGTCGAGTCCCTGGCCCTGGCCGAGCACCACGAAAGCTTTGCCGTCGCCCCGAGCCACATCGCCGGCCACTGGCAGACCCTCGAACTGCGTGACGTTGAATACCACTACGCGCCCCAGGGCGACGAGCCCGGTTTCGATGTCGGCCCGGTCAACCTGACCCTGCGCCGGGGCGAAACGGTGTTCCTCATGGGTGGCAACGGCAGCGGCAAGTCCAGCCTGGCACGCTTGCTCAGCGGCCTGTATCGACCGTCGGCGGGGGCGATCCTGATCGACGGCCAAGTCATCGGTTCGGACGACTGGCTGGCCTACCGTCAGCTGTTCGCCAGCGTGTTCACCGACTTCCACCTGTTTGCTCAATTGCTCGGCGCCGACGGGCAAAACGCCGATGTCGCTGACGTCGACCACTGGCTGGAAAAACTGCACATGAAGCACAAGGTGCAGCTCGCCGACGGGCACTTGCTCGACACGCGTTTTTCCCAGGGGCAGCGCAAGCGCCTGGCGCTGATGCTGGCGCTGCTGGAGAAGCGCGACATCCTGCTGCTGGACGAATGGGCCGCCGATCAGGACCCGCTGTTCCGCCGCTTCTTCTACCGCGAGCTGCTGCCGATGTTCAAAAAAGCCGGCGTGACGGTGTTCGCCATCAGCCACGACGACCAGTATTTCGACCTGGCCGACCGCCTGGTGAAGATGGAGTCCGGGCAGCTCAGCGAACTGCAGGGTGATCGCCGGGAAAACGCCAGCCGCGACGCGGTGGAAGAGATTGGCGCTGCCTACCAGATGAAGACAGTAGAGGCGCTGTAAGAATTTTCGGCGACTGCGACTAAACAGCCGTCAGCCTCAGTCGTCATGTTAATGAGAATCAGTCTTAAAAATTTTTGATGCGCGTGAACTGCCATCCGGCGCCAGCGATTTTGTCGCGCGGCTTGCCGGAGTCGATCGCGCATCGCGCCTTACGAGAGGGAAGCATGGAACTCGTCTACGACTTCATCGGCATCGGTTTCGGCCCGTCGAACCTGGCTTTGGCCATTGCCACCCAGGAGCATGCCCAGCGCAGCGGTCTGGCGCCCCACGTGTGTTTCCTCGAGAAAAAGCCGGCGTTCAACTGGCACGAAGGCATGCTGATCGACGGTTCCACCATGCAGATTTCCTTTCTCAAGGACTTGGTGACCCTGCGCAATCCGGCCAGCCGTTTCACCTTCGTCAACTACCTCAACGAGCGCGGCCGCCTGCAGGACTTCATCAACCTGAAGACCTTCTTCCCGACCCGCGAGGAATACACCGATTACCTGACCTGGGCCGCCTCGCACTTCAACGAACAGGCCCATTACGGTGCCGAAGTGATGTCGGTCGAGCCGCATTTCGAAGACGGCCGCTTCGTCGCCATGGACGTGTTGTCCCGCGATGAGCACGGCGAAATCTCCCGCCGTCGCGCGCGCAATCTGGTGTTCGGCATCGGCGGCATTCCCCAGGCGCCAGTGGCCTTCGACGGTCTGGAAGATGCCCGCGTGCTGCACTCTGCCGGCTACCGCGGCGGCATCGAAAAACTCCTCGCCAATCGCCCCGGCCCGGTGCGCGTGGCGGTGGTCGGCGGCGGTCAGAGCGCGGCGGAAATCTTCGAAGACCTGGCCTCGCGTTTCGACAATGTCGAGGCCACCCTGGTGATTCGCGGCAGCGCGCTGAAGCCCTCCGATGACAGCCCCTTCGTCAATCAGATCTTCAACCCGTCATTCACCGACACCATTTTCAACCACAGCCAGGAGCGTCGCGTCGCGCTGTTCGACGAATTCCGCAACACCAACTATTCGGTGGTCGATACCGACCTGATCGAGACGATTTTCCAGCGCATGTACCAGCAAAAGGTGCGCGGCGAAGAGCGTCACCGCATGCTCACCAACCGTGAAGTGGTCCACGCCGAAGTGGCCGCCGACGGCATTGAGCTGTTCCTGCGCGATGCGCCCCATGACCAGATGCACAGCGAGTCCTTCGACGTTGTCGTGCTCGCCACCGGCTACCGCCGCGACTATCACCTGGAGCTGCTCTCGGGCATTCAGCAATACATCGAGGGCGCCAACGTCGACCGGCACTACCGTTTGCCCCTGACCCCCGGCAGCGAAGCGGGCATCTTCCTGCAGGGTTGCTGCGAAGACAGCCACGGCTTGAGCGACACGCTGTTGTCGGTGCTGGCGATCCGTTCCCAGGAGGTCGTCGAATCGATCTTCGGCGATCAGCAGCAACCGTGTTCGGCGCGCTCTGCCCATGGGTCGTTGCAGGCCCAGGCCGAGCCCCGCGTGGCCCTGAAACTCGCGCGCTGAGCCCGGGCCTTCAAACAAAGCCCGTCACAACGGTGGTCGTCAGCGGCCACCCACTCTTTTCTCACAACGTTGTGGGCCGCCGTTGCGCGGCCTGCGGGTTGAGCCTTGCCGATACAAACAGGTGAAAGAATGAAATCCATACGAGATCAGGCCGCGCATTTTCCCGAACTGGTGGGCTTTTATGCGCAGACCCAGCCGGACCGGATTGCCCTTCGACACATCGTCCACGAGGACCAGGCGCCGCTGCTGACTACCTACGCCCAGCTGGATGCCAGGGCGCGTTCGATTGCCGCCTGCCTTCAGCAGCACCTCGGCGTGCAGGGCGGCGAGCGATGCGTGCTGATCCTGCCGACCGGCGCCGATTACGCGGCGGCATTTCTCGGCTGTTTGTACGCTCGGGTCATCGCGGTGCCGGCCTTCGCTCCGGAGTACAACCGCCAGACCCACCTCGACCGTCTCACCGGCATCCTTCACGACGCCGCACCGCAGATGGTCCTCGGGCGCCGGGAAGACCTGGACAAGTTCCAACACCTGTTGCAACCCTTTATGCCCGCTGGCGGGCGTTTCGCTGCAGTGGAAGAAATCGCCGACGGCCACGCAGGGTTTCAGGCGCCGCTGATCGACACCGCCTCGCTGGCCTTCCTGCAATACACCTCGGGCTCCACCAGCGCACCGAAAGGCGTGATGGTCTCCCACGACAATCTCATGGCCAACGAAATCGCCATGGCCCGGCACTTCATTTCGGACCCCGCATCGGAAAGCTGGGTCAGCTGGCTGCCGCTTTACCACGACATGGGGCTGATGTGCGGCCTGCTGTTGCCGCTGTACTACGGCGGCACCCTGACAATGATGTCGCCTAACTACTTCCTCGGCCGGCCGGCGCGCTGGCTGGAAGCAATGAGTCAGTACGGCGGGACCTTCTCCGGTGGCCCGGATTTCGCCTATCGCCTGTGCGTCGAGCGCATCAAGCCCGCCGCCGTGAAAGGCCTGGTGCTGGATCGCTGGAGCCTGGCGTTTTCCGGCTCCGAGCCGATCCGCATCGCCACCCTGGATGCCTTCAGCGAACATTTTGAGCCTGCCGGTTTCAACCGCCGCGCCCTGACGCCGAGCTACGGGCTGGCCGAAGCGACCCTGTATGTGAGCGCCGCCGAGCGCGACAGGCCGTTTGGCATCAAGCATTTCGACGGCAGCCAACTGGCCGCCGGGGAGGCCGCAGAGGCGGTGTTCGCCAACCAGAACGCGAAAAGTCGTCTGCCGGGATGCGGTTGGTGCCGGCCCGATCATGACCTGCGTATTGTTGATCCGGCCACGCTGCAGCGCCTCGCGCCGGGTCACGTCGGCGAAATCTGGATTACCGGGCCGAGTGTCGCCCAGGGCTACTGGCAGAACGCCGAAGCCACCGCGCAGACCTTCGTCGAGGAAGACGGCCAGCGCTGGTTGCGCAGCGGCGATCTGGGTATCGCCCGCGACAACGAGCTGTTCATCACCGGTCGCTTGAAGGATTTGATCATCCTCAACGGCCAGAACCTCTACCCCCAGGACATCGAGCAGGCGCTGGAGAAGAGCGTCGAGCTGCTGCGTCGCGGGCGCATCGCGGCGTTTCCGGTCACGGACGAGCAGGGCGTCGAAGGCGTCGGCCTGGCCCTGGAGATCAGCCGCAACGTGCGCCGCCTGATGAAGCCGCCGATGATCTGCGATGCCGTGCGCGACGCCGTGTCCGAGCTGTTTCTGGTGGCGCCAAAGGTCATCGTGCTGCTGGAGCCGGGCGCACTGCCGCGCACCACCAGTGGCAAGCTGCAGCGTTCCGCCTGCCGCAGTGGTTGGCAGAACGGCAGCCTCGACAGCTTCGCGATCTGGCAGGACGGGCGTTTGCTCGATGCTGACAGCGCGGACGTCTCGGTTGAGGCTTCGCCTTTGCTGTCGGAAGTGCGGGCCGCGTGGCAGGAAGTCCTCGGCAAAAGCGACCTGATCGCTGCCGATCACTTCTTTGCCCGTGGCGGTGATTCGGTGGGCGTGGTGCAAGTGCTGTCCCGTCTGAACAGCGAGTTGGGCCTGAAACTTGAGCCCGCCCACCTGTTCGAACATCCGACCCTTGGCGCCTTCAACGCCCACGTCGCCGCGCACCTCTCCACCCATGGCCGCAGTGCCGAAGCCTCTGCGGGCGTGCCGCGCATTTCCCGTGACACCGATCCCGAGCAGTCTTTTGCCCAGCAGCGCCTGTGGTTCCTCGCGCAACTGGAGCCGGACAGCAGCGCCTATCACCTGTGCGGTCAGCTGAGTCTCAACGGCGCGCTGGATGATGCCGCGCTGCAACGCAGCCTTGACGACCTGGCCGCCCGCCACGAAAGCCTGCGCACCACCTTCGCCATCGACGCCAACGAAAAGCTGGTGCAGCGCATCCACGCGCCAGGCCCGGTGCTGATCGAACGCCATTACCTGAGCGAGGACACCGACCCGGCAGCCGCCTTGAGCGAACTGGCCAGAGCGGCCGTCGAGCAGCCAATGGACTTGCAAAAAGGTCCGCTGTGGCGGGTGCTCAATGTGCGGTTGGCGCCAGACCGGCAGCAATTGGTGCTGGTGTTGCACCACATCATCGCCGACGGCTGGTCGGTGCAGGTCATGCTCAAGGAATTCGCTGCGCTGTACAGCGCCCATGCAAAGGGGGCACAACCGGCGTTGCCGCCTCTGCCGGTTCAATACGCCGACTTCGCCGCGTGGCAGCGCGCACGCCTGGCGGGTGGGGAAGGGCAGCGCCAACTGGCCTACTGGCGTGAGCAGCTGGGTGACGCCCAGACCGTCTTGAATCTGCCGGCCAACCGTCCGCGTCCGGTGCAACAAAGTCATCGCGGCGCCCGTTACGCCCTCGCCCTCGACCGCGACTTGAGCCAGGGCCTGCGCGACCTCGCCAGCCGTCACGGCGCGACGCTGTTCATGGTCATGCTCGCCGCCTACAAAACCCTGTTGCAGCGCTACAGCAGCCAGACCGACCTGCGCGTCGGCGTGCCGGTGGCGGGGCGGACTTGCACCGAATCCGAAGGCCTGATCGGGCTGTTCGTCAACACGCTGGTGCTGCGCAGCGAGGTGTCGCCGCAGCAGTCGTTCAGCACGCTGATCGACGCCGTGCGCCACACCGCGCTGGGTGCGCAACACCATCAGGATCTGCCATTCGAGCAACTGGTCGAAGCCCTCGGCGTGTCGCGCAACCTCAGCCACAACCCACTGTGCCAGGTGAAATTCACCCAGCAGTTCCCGCTGCCGCAGAACGTTGAAATGGCCGGCGTGCGCATGGACGTCAGCCAGCTCGACGACTACTCGGCGCACTTCGATTTAGGCCTGGACATCACCGATGACGCCGACGGCATTCAGGCGGTGTTCACCTATGCGTGCGACCTGTTCAACGAACCGCGTATCGCCGGTCTCGCCGGTGACCTGCTGCGGATCTGCGCGCAAGTGGTGGCGCAACCGCAGGTGCGTCTGGCTGATTTGCAGATCGGTGCCGAACCTTCCTGCATCGCTGCCGAATCCGTGACGTTCCCGGCCACCGATGTCCTGAGCCTGTGGGACGCCAGCGTGCGCGCACAACCGAATCGTCTGGCCCTGCAAGACGAACAGCGCAGCGCCGGTTTTGCCGAGGTCGACGCCCAGGCCAATCAACTGGCGCAGCATTTGCGCCAGGCCGGGGTGGGCGCGGAAAGCCGCGTGGGTATTCTGCTGGAACGCTCGGTGGAGTTCGTCGTCGGCCTGCTGGCGGTGATGAAGAGTGGCGCCGCATTTTTGCCGATGGACCCGAAATGGCCCGCCGAGCGTCAGGCGTTTGTGCTGGACGACAGTGGCGCAAGCGCGTTGATCAGTGACGTGGCGGCGCCGGGCGACTTCCATGGCGACGTCATCAGCGTGGCGGCCGACGCTGCGTGGCGAGCGCAGCCGGCGCAAGCGCTGAACCTGCAACCCCACGCCGATCAGGCCGCGTACCTGATCTACACCTCCGGCACCAGCGGCACGCCGAAAGGGGTGGTGATCAGCCACGGCGCACTGGCCGATTACGTCCAGGGCTTGCTCGCCCGGCTTGATCTGACGCCCGAGGCGAGCATGGCGATGGTCTCCACCGTCGGCGCCGACCTGGGCCACACCGTGCTGTTCGGCGCGCTGTGCTCGGCGCGCTCGCTGCACCTGATCAGCCCCGACCGCACCAACGACGCCGACCGCTTCGCCGCCTACATGGCCGAGCACAGGGTGGGCGTGCTGAAGATCGTGCCGACCCATTTGAACGGCCTGTTGCAGGCGACGAATGCCGCCGATGTGCTGCCGGAACACGCGCTGATTCTTGGTGGCGATACGCTGCCGTGGGAGCTGGCGGCCCAGGTCAACCGCTTGAAGCCCGGCTGCCGGGTCATCAATCACTATGGGCCGACCGAAACCACCGTGGGCGTGCTGAGCAATGAGGCTCTTGGAGCAGCATTGGGCGACAGCGTGCCCGTCGGCCGTCCGCTGCCCAATGCCGTGGCGCTGATTCTCAACGACCATCTGCAACCGGTGGTGCAGGGCGACGTCGGCGAGCTGTACATCGGCGGGCCGGGCCTGGCGCGCGGGTATCACCAGCGCCCGGCGATGACCGCTGCGGCGTTTATTCCGGACCCGAGGGGCAGCGGCGCGCGGCTCTACCGCAGTGGCGACCGCGCGCGCTTGCTGGTCAACGGGCAGATTCAGTTCCTCGGCCGTGCCGACGATCAGATCAAAGTGCGTGGTTACCGCGTGGCCCTGGGCGAAATCGCCCAGCGCCTGCGCCAGCTGGACGGCCTGCGTGACGCCCATGTGCGCGTCGATGATCGCGGTCAATTGATCGCTTATGCGCTGGTGGCGAGTGGTGCAACGGTGGACGGCGAGGCGCTGCGCACACAGCTGGCCCACAGCCTGCCGGACTACATGGTGCCGAGCCATATCCTGACCCTCGACGCCTTCCCGCTGACCGCCAACGGCAAGCTCGACGCCAGCGCGCTGCCGTCGCCGACCACAACATCGGAAGATTTCGAAGCGCCTCACGAAGGGGTCGAAGCCGCACTCGCCGCGCTCTGGCAAGCGGCGTTGAACGTCGAAGCGGTGGGCCGTCACGACAACTTCTTCACCCTCGGCGGCGACTCGATTCTCAGCCTGCAGATCATTGCCCGTGCGCGGCGTCAGGACATTCGCCTGACGCCCAAGCAGCTGTTCGAAAAACAGACCATCGCCGAACTCGCCCAGGTCGCCACGGTGGCCGAAGCCAAGCCTGCCGCTGCGCCCGTCACGGCGGCCGTTGCGCCCCGCGAGTTTGCCCTGACGCCGATTCAGGCGCGCTTCTTCAGCCTGCCCATCGCCCAGCGTCAGCACTGGAACCAGTCGCTGTTGCTCGACGTGCCCCAGGCGCTGGACACCGCGCTGTTGCAGCAGGCCCTCGCCGCTGTGCTGGCCCACCACGACAGCCTGCGCCTGAGCTTCCATCAGAACGATGCAGGCCAGTGGCAGCAGCGTTACCGCGACAGCGAAAGTGCCGAGCGCGTGCTGTGGACCTGCGAACTGAGCCGCGAAGACGACCTCGATTCGCTCAACGACGAAGCCCAGCGCAGCCTGAACATCGACACCGGTCCGCTGCTGCGGGTAGTGCATGCGCGCCTGCCGTCGGGTGAAGCGCGGTTGCTGCTGGCCATCCATCACCTGGCCGTGGACGGCGTGTCGTGGCGGGTGCTGCTGGAAGATCTGCAACTGGCGTACAGCCAACTGGCCGCCGGCAAAAATGTGGCCCTGGCCGACAAAACCGCCAGCTTCCAGGCCTGGTCGCAGTCGGTGAACACCCTGGCGGGCAGCGCTGAGCTGCAACAACAACTGCCGCACTGGCAAGGGCTGAACGCCGCCGATGCCACTCTGCCCGGCGATGCTTCGGTAGAGAGCCTTCTCGGCGACAGCGAAACCCTGCAGCTGAAAATCGACGTGGCCAACACCCGTCGCCTGCTCAGCGAAGCCCCGGCGGCGTACCGCACCCGCATCGACGACCTGCTGCTGGCGGCATTGTCCCAGGCGCTGTGGCAGTGGAGCGGCCGTCGTCGCCAGGTCATCAGCCTCGAAGGCCATGGCCGCGAAGACGCCACCGGCACCCTGGACCTGAGCCGCAGCGTCGGCTGGTTCACCAGCCTGTACCCACTGGCGCTGGACGCTGCGGATGACGCGGTCGCCACCCTCAAGGCGGTCAAGGAAGCCGTGCGCGCGGTACCGGAAAAAGGCCTCGGCTACGGAATACTGAAGTACATCGCCAGGGCAGATTTGCCGGAGCTGATCGGCCAGGGCGTGACCTTCAACTACCTCGGCCGCTTCGATGACAGCGAGGGCGCACTGTTCGCATTGTCGAGCCGCACGCCGGGCAACCTCCGCGACCCCCAAGGGCCGCTGGCCAATGCGTTGGCGGTGGACGGTCAGGTGCGCGACGGCCAGTTGCAGCTCGATTGGACCTTCAGCCGCGAACGCTTCAGCCGCGACAGCATCGGGCAACTGGTGGCGCTGTATGAAGCGCAGCTGCTGCAGCTGATCGAACATTGCAGCGATGAAACCAATGCCGGCCTGACGCCTTCGGACTTCCCCCTGGCGGCGTTGAATCAAACGCAACTCGACGGGCTGGGCATCCCCGCGCGGGAGATCGAAGACATCCTGCCGCTGGCGCCCATGCAGCAGGGCATTTTGCTGCACAGCCTGCTGGAGCAGGGCAACGGCATCTACCTGATGCAGGATCAGTACGACGTCGGCGCCCATGTGGATTTCAACGCGTTCAAATTCGCCTGGCAGCAAGTGGTGCAGCGCCACCCGGCGTTGCGCACGGCGTTTCATGGGCTGGAAAGCGGCGTGCAGCGTCAGATTGTGATGCGCCGCGTGCCGTCGCCGGTGCAACTGATCGACCTCAGCCATCTGTCCCGCGACGCCGCCGAGGCCGAGCTGGATGAGCTGCTGAAAAGCGAGCGCGAGCAGGGCTTCGATTTCGCCCGGGCGCCGTTGCTGCGCCTGCGCCTGATCAAGTTCGGCGAGGCGGATTTCCGCATCGTCCAGAGCCACCACCACGCGCTGATCGACGCCTGGTGCCGGGGCCTGATGCTCACTGAATTCTTCGCCCATTACCGCGCGTTTCTCGAAGGCCGTCAGGTCAGCCTGCCGCCGGCGCGGCCGTACCGCGACTTCCTCGCGTGGCTCGCCGAGCAGGACGAAGCCGTCAGCCGTGATTACTGGCGCAACGCATTGGCGGGCTTCACCGACGTCACGCCACTGCCGTACCGCCACAGTCCTCAGGGTGATTCGCAAATGCGCGACGTGACCTTGGCCCTGGGTGTCGAGCAGACGACGAAACTGGCCGAACAAGCCCGTCAGCATCGCCTGACGGCGAACACCTTCGTGCAGGCCGCGTGGGCCTTGCTGTTGATGCGCCATGCCGACCGCGACGAAGTGCTGTTCGGCGTCACCGTGGCCGGTCGTCCGACCGAGCTGGAAGGCATCGAAGGCGCGCTGGGGCTGTTCATCAACACCTTGCCGCTGCGCATCCGCCGGCCGGGCATGGGCGCCTCGGCGCTGGACCTGCTCAACGCCTTGCAGGGGCAGAACGCCGATATGCGCCAGCACGAACACCTGTCCCTGGCCGACATTCAGCTGCTCGCCGACACCCCCCGCGGCCAGCCGCTGTTCGACAGCCTGTTTGTTTTCGAGAACGTTCCGTTGGGCGCCGAGGTGCAGCAGGCCGTGAACGAATACCGCATCAACCCGCTGGCCAACCGTACTCACACCAACTACCCGTTGACCGTGGTGCTGCTGCCGGGTGAATCCCTGCAACTGCAGTTGACCTACGACAGCCGGCACTTCAACGACGCCGAGATGGGCACGCTGGTCAGCCATTTCCGCCGCTTGCTGACCCAGTTGATCGACAACCCGCAGCAGACCCTGAGCCAGTTGCAGATCCTTGAGCAAACGGAGCGCGAGCAGCTGCTGGCCCAAGGGCTCGGCCCGGTGCAAAAACACTGGTACGACATCAGCTACCTGGAGCGTTTCGAGGCGCGGGTGCTGGCCCATCCGGCCCAGGAAGTGGCCCGTTGTCAGGGTCAACGCCTGAGCTACCGCGAACTCAATCGTCAGGCCAACCGCATCGGTCACGGCCTCATCGCAGCGGGCGTACAGGGCGACGACGTGGTGGCGCTGTTCGCACCCCGCGGTCTGCCGTTGTTGAGCATGATCGTCGGCGCGTTCAAGGCCGGTGCGGCCTATCTGGCGCTGGATGATCGTCACCCGGCCGGGCGCAGCGCGCGCATGCTGGTCAGCAGCGCCGCGCTGGTATTGCTGACGCCGCGGGAGTGTCTGCCTCAGGTCGAGGCGATTGTCGCGCTGGCTGAACGCAAGCCCCGTGTGCGGGTGCTTGAGGACGTGCTGGCGGGCGCCGATCAGTCCGCCGACGAGAACCCGGGCCGCTACGCAACGGCCGAGCAACTCGCCTACGTCATCTACACCTCCGGTTCCACCGGCGAGCCGAAAGGGGTGATGATCAATCAGCGCGGCATGCTCAACAACCAGATGTCCAAGCTGCCGTATCTGCGACTGGGCGAGGGCGATGTCATTGCCCAGACCGCCGCCACCGGCTTCGACATTTCCGTGTGGCAATTCCTCACGGCGCCGCTGTTCGGCGGACGCGTGGAGATTCTGCCGGACGCCGTGGTGCAGGACCCGCAACGGCTGCTGGAAGAAGTCGCGGCCAATCAGGTCAGCGTGCTGGAATGCGTGCCGGCGGTGATCGACGCCATGCTCGCGGTCGCGCCCCAGCGACTCGATGCCTTGCGCTGGCTGCTGCCGACCGGCGAAGCGCTGACCACCGACCTCGCCGCGCGCTGGTTTGCCCGCTACCCCGAGGTGCCGCTGGTCAACGCCTACGGCCCGGCCGAGTGCGCCGACGATGTCGCTTTGCACACCGTGACCGCCGCGCCGGCCCTCAACGCCAACATGCCGATTGGCCGGCCCACCGACAACAACTGCCTGTACGTGCTGGATTCCAACCTGCAACTGGCGGCGCCCGGTGTGGTGGGCGAGCTGTACATCGGCGGCGTTGGCGTCGGCCGTGGCTATGCCGCGCGGCCAGGGCTGACCGCCGAGCGCTTCCTGCCCGATCCGTTCGGCGAAGCCGGTGCGCGGCTGTATCGCAGCGGCGACCTGGCCCGCTGGAACGCCGACGGCGCGCTGGAATACGTCGGCCGTGCGGACTTCCAGGTGAAGATCCGCGGCCAGCGCATCGAGCTGGGCGAAATCGAAAACCTGCTGTTGGCGCAACCCTCGGTGCACGACGCCGTGGTCAGCGCGCAACCGACGCCCCACGGCCCGCAACTGGTGGCCTATGTGGTCGCCGAGGCGCAGCAGGCATTGTCCAGCGACGTGCTGAAAAGCGCGCTGGCGCAGACCTTGCCGGCGTTCATGGTGCCGGCCCACGTCGTCGTGCTGGCACAGATGCCGCGCAACGCCAACGGCAAGCTCGACCGCAAGGCACTGCCGGCGCCGAGCCTGGAAGAGCGCGTGTTCGAAGGGCCACAGGGCGAGCGTGAGGAGGTCCTCGCCGAACTCTGGCAGAGCCTGCTGAAGGTTGAGCAGGTCGGTCGTCATGACAACTTCTTTGAACTCGGCGGCCATTCGTTGCTGGCGACGCGGCTGCTGTCGCGCATTCGCGAGCGCCTCGGGGTGAGCATCCCGCTGGCCCAGGCCTTCGAAGCCACCACCGTCGCCGCCCAGGCGGCGCTGATCGACACCTTGCAGGGGCAGACCCTGACACTCGACCGGCTCGATGCCCTGGACGAGTTAATGAATGAGCTGGAGGAAAGCAACTGATGTCGCAACCGAGCATGACTTCACAGAGCAAGCTGCTGGCCCTGGCCACGCGTTTCCTCAGCCTTGGCAGCGCTCAGCGTCGGGTGTTTTTGAACAAGCTGCGCGAGCAGGGCCTGGATGCGTCGTCGCTGCCGGTGCCACCGGGTGTGGCGGGCGAGCGCAGTCCGGCGTCGTTTTCCCAGCAGCGTTTGTGGTTTCTGGAGCAACTGGAACCGGGCAACAGCACGTATCACCTGCCGGGTGCCTTGCGCCTGAAGGGCGAGCTGAATGTCGGGGCTGTGGGAACGGCGTTCGAACGCGTGGCCGAGCGTCATGCCAGCCTGCGCACGGTGTTCGCTACGGCTGAGGACGGTACGCCGGAGCAGGTAATTTGCGGTGCTCAAGGGCTGCCATTCGAACGTCTGCACGCAGCTGACGAAGCCGAAATGCAGGCACTGGCTGACGCCTTCGCCCGACGCCCGTTCGACCTGGCCCAGGGCCCGCTGTGGCGCGTGGCGTTGATCGAGCGTGCCGCAGACGATCACGTGCTGCTGGTCTGTCTGCACCACATCATCGCCGACGGTTGGTCGATTCAAGTGCTGCTGCTGGATTTCGTTGAGGCCTATCGCGCTGCCCTTCAAAACGATACTGCCTCACTGCCACCACTGCCTCTGAGCTACGCCGACGTCGCCCTGTGGCAGCGTGCCTGCCTGGACGCGGGCGAGGGTGATCGGCAACTCGCCTACTGGCAGCAACAACTGGGCGACGAGCCGCCGGTGCTGGAACTGCCGGCGGACCGTCCACGTCCGGCGCGCCAGAGTTTCCGCGGCGCGCGCCTGCCGTTCAGCTTCGACGCGGCGCTGTCCGGCCGCATGCGTGAACTGGCCCGCCAGTGCGGCGTGACCTTGTTCACCGTGCTGCTCGCGGGCTACCAAGTGCTGTTGCAGCGCCTCAGCGGGCAGACCGATTTGCGCATCGGCGTGCCCATTGCCGGCCGTCAGCGCGCCGAAACCGAGGGACTGATCGGCTTCTTCGTCAACACTCAGATCCTGCGCGGCGAGGTCCAGGCCGACGCCAGTTTCAACCAGGTTATCGACAGCGTTCGTCTGGCCTCCCAGGGCGCACAAGCCCATCAGGACCTGCCGTTCGAGCAACTGGTGGACGCCCTGGCCCCTGAACGCAGCCTCAGCCACAACCCGCTGTTTCAGGTGCTGTACAACCACCAGCAGCGCCAGGACGAAGCGCTGCAACTGATGCCCGGCCTCAACGCCACGCTGATGCCGCTCGACAACGGCAGCGCGCAGTTCGACCTGGCCCTGCACACCTGGGAAAACGCGGCGGGGGAACTGTCGGGGAACTGGAATTACGCCACGGATCTGTTTGATCACGGCAGCATCGAGCGGCTGCATGGGCGTTTTGAGCAGCTGTTTGCCGAGTTGCTGGAGCGGCCGGACATTGCGATTGGCGATTTTGAATTGCTGGATGCCGAGGACCGCGCGCAGTTTACGGTGGTCAATAACACGGCGCGGGATTGGGATTCCGAGCCGTTTGTGCATCGGCATTTTGAGCGTCTGGCGCAGTTGCACCCTGAGCGCGAAGCCTTGCGCTTTGGCGATGAAGTGTTGAGTTATCAGGCGCTGAATGAGCGGGCGAATCAACTGGCCCATTACCTTCGGGAGCAGGGCGTCCGCCGGGAGTCGCTGGTGGGCGTGGCGGCGTTGCGATCGGTTGAGATGGTGGTTGCGCTGTATGCGGTGCTCAAAGCGGGTGCTGCGTATGTGCCACTGGACCCTGAGTACCCGGCAGATCGTCTGCGCTACATGCTGGAAGACGCCGGGATCGGGTTGCTGCTGAGCCACGATGGGGTGATCGCTGATTTGCCGGTCGTGGAAGGCCTGCGGGTGCTGAATCTGGATCATCTGGGATTGGCGGATTATCCCGTCACAGCGCCAGTTGTAGAGCTGCACCCCGAGCAGCTGGCCTACATGATTTACACCTCCGGTTCGACGGGGAAACCCAAGGGCGCCGGCAATACCCATGCCGCACTGTTCAACCGTCTGGCCTGGATGCAAGAGGCTTACGCACTCGACGCATCAGACGCGGTATTGCAAAAAACGCCGTTCAGTTTCGACGTGTCGGTCTGGGAGTTCTTCTGGCCGTTGATGGTGGGTGCGCGTCTGGTGGTCGCTCAGCCGGGTGATCATCGCGATCCGCTGCTGTTGAAAGCGTTGATCCAACAGCAGCACATCACCACGCTGCACTTCGTCCCGTCGATGCTCGGCGCCTTCATGGCCCAGGACGATCTCACCGGCTGTGCGTCCCTGAAACGCATCGTCTGCAGCGGCGAAGCCTTGCCTGCCGATCTGGCGCGGGAAACCCTGCAGCGCCTGCCAAACGCTGGCCTTTTCAATCTTTACGGCCCGACCGAAGCGGCCATCGACGTGACTCACTGGACTTGCGCTGATGAGCCGGGCGTTTCCGTGCCCATCGGCGCCCCCATCGCCAACCTGCAGATCCACATCCTCGACAGCCGCCTCAACCCGCAACCCGTCGGCGTGCCCGGCGAGCTGTACATCGGCGGCGCCGGCCTGGCGCGTGGTTATCACCTGCGTCCGGCCCTCACTGCCGAGCGCTTCGTTGCCAGCCCGTTCGGCAGCGGCGAGCGGCTGTATCGCACCGGTGACCTGGCCCGCTGGCGTGCCGACGGCGTGGTGGAATACCTCGGGCGTCTCGATCACCAGATCAAACTGCGCGGCTTGCGCGTGGAAATCGGCGAGATCGAAGCGGCGCTGCTGGATCACCCCGCCGTCAACGAAGCGGTGGTTATCGCCCGTGAACTCAGCACTGGGATGCAACTGGTGGCCTATCTGGTGGCCGAGGACTTCGACGAAGAACACCTGCGCAGCCAGCTGAAGCAACGCCTGCCGGATTACATGGTCCCGGCCCACTTCGTCACGCTGGACAGCCTGCCGCTGTCGGCCAACGGCAAGCTCGACCGCAAGGCGCTGCCCGACCCACACATCCAGCAACGGGCCTTCGAAGCGCCACTGGCCGGGGTCGAAACCCAGCTGGCGGCGTTGTGGCAATACCTGCTCGGCGTCGCGCAAATCGGTCGCCAGGACAACTTCTTTGCCCTCGGTGGCGACTCGATCCTCAGCCTGCAAATCATCTCCCGCGCCCGCAAGGCCGGCATCGTGCTGTCGCCCCGGCAGATGTTCGAACGCCAGACCATCGCCGAACTGGCCCAGGTCGCCCAGGTGGTCAGTCAGGATGCGCCTGCGGTCGAGCGCATCGAGCTGAACCGCGACATCCCGCTGACGCCGATCCAGCACTGGTTTTTCCAGCAGCCAATGCGCAACCGCAGCCACTGGAACCAGTCGCTGTTGTTGAACCCGAGCGAAGCGCTGGACCTCCCGGCGCTGACCCAAGCCCTTCACGCCGTGCTCAACCATCACGACGCCCTGCGCATGCGCTTTGTGCAGCAAGACAACGGCCAGTGGCAGCAACGCTATCGGGCAGAGCACTCCGCGGACGAAAATACCGCCGATGGCCTGATCTGGCAGCGTACAACCAGCCTGAACGAGCTGACCACAACCTGCGCCGAAGCCCAGGCCAGCCTCGATCTGAGGGACGGCCCGTTGCTGCGCGCCGTGCATTTCACCTTGGCCGAAGGCGGCGAGCGTCTGTTGCTGGTGGTGCATCATTTGGTGGTGGATGGCGTGTCGTGGCGCATCCTCCTGGAGGATCTGCAAAACGCCTACACCCAGGCGCAAGCCGGCCTCACCATCGACCTCGGCGACAAGACCGCGTCGTTCCAGCGCTGGGCCAACCGCCTGCTCGATCTTGCCTACAGCGACGCCGTGCTGGCCGAAGCCGAATACTGGCGCAATCTGCCGTCAGCACCTGCGTTGCCCTGCGCCAATCCGAAGGGAGAGGCGCGACAAAACAACGTGCGCCAGCTGCATTTGCAACTGGACGCTGCTCGCACCGAAAAGCTGATCAGCGAGGCGCCGGCGGCCTATCGCACGCAGATCAACGACCTGCTGCTGACCGCGCTGGTCCGCGCGATGAAGCGCTGGAGCGGCGAGTCCCAGGCGATGATCGCCCTGGAAGGCCACGGCCGCGAAGACCTGTTCGACGGCGTTGACCCGGCGCGCACCGTCGGCTGGTTCACCAGCCTGTACCCGGTCAGCCTGCACGCCGACGACGACCTCGATGCGGCACTCAAACACACCAAGGAAACCCTGCGCGCCGTGCCCAACGGCGGCCTGGGTTATGGCCTGCTGCGCCATTTGCGCGGCGAAGCCTTGCCGGCGCTGGACGGCTGCGTGCTGTTCAATTACATGGGGCGGCTGCAAAACAGCAGCGGGCTTTTCAGCCTGGCCGTGGAGGGCAGCGGTGCCCAGCGCGCCGCCGATGCGCCGCTCAATGGCGAGCTGTCTATCGATGCGCAAATCCGTGACGGCCAGTTCAGCCTGACCTGCAGTTTCAGCAGCGAGCGCCATGAATCGGCGTCGATCCAACGCTTGCTAGACGCCTACGGCGAAGCGCTGAACGAGGTGATCGAACACTGCCGCCGCCACGCTGCGGTCACCCCGTCGGACTTCCCGGCACTCGCTCTGACTCAGGCACAACTCGACGCACTGCCGGTCGCCGCATGGGACATCGAACAGCTGTACCCGCTGACGCCGATGCAGCAAGGCCTGCTGTTCCACACCGAGCTGAGCGGCAGCGAGGTCGTCGATCCCGACAGCGCCCGCGATCTGTACATCAACCAGGTGGCTCTGGACATCGAAAACTTGCCGGTGGCCCGTTTTAAATCGGCGTGGGCGGCGGCGGTGCAGCGTCATCCGATCCTGCGTGCGGCCTTCCTGCGCGTCTCCGGCAGCGAACAGCCGGTGCAACTGATTCGTCGCGATGCGGCGTTAGTGGTTCGCGAACTGGATCTGCATAAGCTGGAACCGGGCGGCAGCGATCAGGCACTGGCCGACGTACTGGCGAACGAGCGCGAAACCCCGTTCGACCTGCACGCCGCGCCGCTGATGCGCGTGCTGCTGGTTCGCCAAAGCGAGACGCTGTGGAAACTGGTCTGGACCTTCCACCACATTTTGCTGGACGGCTGGAGCAGCGCCGCGGTGCTTGGCGAAGTGATTCAGGCGGCGATGTCCGACGCCACCCCGCAGCCCGCCGGGCATTACGGCGACTACGTCGAATGGCTGCTGAGCCGGGATGCCGAGCGCAGCAAGGCCTTCTGGCAGAGCCATCTGGCCGGTTTCGATCAGCCCACGATGATGGCAGCAGCGCTGACCGCACCGACCTCCAGCACGGGCGAGCCGTTGCCGAACCAGGTGCGGGTCACGTCCATGGATCTGAACAGCGAACTGCTGAACAGCGCCGCCCGCCGCCAGCGCGTGACCGTCAACACGCTGATTCAGGCGGTGTGGGTGTTGCTGTTGCAGCGCTACACCGGCCAGCAACGGGTGGCGTTCGGCGCCACCGTGTCCGGTCGTTCCGCGCAAGTGCCGGGCATCGAACGCATGCTCGGGCTGTTCATCAACACCCTGCCGCTGGTGCAGGCGCCGCAAGCGCAGCAGAAGGTCGGCGACTGGCTCAATGACCTGCAAGCCCACAACTTGGAGCTGCGCGAGCACGAGCACACCCCGCTGTTCGAGGCCCAGCGCTACGCGGGCCATGCCGGTCGTGACCTGTTCGACAGCCTGCTGGTGTTCGAAAACTACCCGGTGGACGCGGTGCTGCGGGACAAGCAGGCCAACGGCGTCAACCTGGGTTCCGTCGAACTCAGCGACAAGACCCACTACCCATTGAGCCTGGCGGTGGTGGCAGGCGAGCACGCCCATGTTCACGTCAACTACCACAGCAACGTGTTCAGCGCCGAACAGATCACGCGTCTGTGCGGGCATTTCCAGGCGCTATTGGACGGCCTCTGCCGCTTCCCCGAGGCGCGCATCGGCGAGCTGTCGATGCTCACCGAAGGCGACATCCAGCAGATGCACGCGTGGAACACGCCGCCGTTTTCGCCGTATGTGGATCGGCCGATTCACGAGCTGATTGCCGACCACGCGCGTATTCGCCCTGACGCCATCGCGCTGGTCCATGGCGAACAGCGCCTGACCTTCGCCGAGTTCGACCGCCGCGCCAACCAACTGGCTCACGCCTTGCGCGCCCGGGGCATCGGCACCGAAGTGCGCGTGGCGATTGCCATGGAGCGGGGGATTGATCTGTGGCTGGCGTTTTATGCCGTTTTGAAATCCGGAGGGGCGTACATTCCGCTCGACCCGGATTACCCGACCGAGCGCCTGCGTTACATGCTGGAGGACGGTGGCGTGAAGCTGTTGATCAGCCACGATGCCGCGCTGGATCGCGTGCCGGTGGGCGATGTGCCGTTGCTCAATCTCGACGAACTGGATTGCTCGTCCGAACCGGTGACGGCACCCGATGTGGCGATTCATCCGCAGCAACTGGCGTACCTGATCTACACCTCGGGCTCGACCGGCAAGCCGAAAGGCGCGGCCATTGCCCACGCCGACATCTCGATGCACATCCAGACCATCGGCGAGCGGTACCGCTTCACGCCGGAGGATCGCAAGTTTCACTTCCTCTCGATCAGCTTCGACGGCGCCCATGAAGGCTGGATGATGCCGCTGTGTTACGGCGCTCGCGTGGTCTTGCGCGATCAGGAATTGTGGAGCGTCGAGCAGACCTACGACACGCTGATCCGCGAAGGCATTACCGTGGCCTCGTTCCCGCCGAGCTACCTGCGTCAGCTGTCCGACTGGGCCGGCGTGCAGGGCAAAGGCCCTGGCGTGAAGACTTACTGCTTCGCCGGCGAAGCTTTCAGCCGCGAAATGCTCCACGACGTGATCCGCAATCTGCAACCGCTGTGGATCATCAACGGCTATGGCCCAACGGAGACCGTGGTTACGCCGACGCTGTGGCTGGCGTCTGCCGAGACCGCTGATTTCACCACGGCCTACGCGCCGATTGGTGATCTGGTGGGGGATCGTCAGGGCTATGTGATGGACGCAGATTTGAACCCGCTGCCCCAGGGCATCGCCGGTGAGCTTTATCTGGGTGGCGCCGTGGCGCGGGGTTATCTGGACCGTCCCGGCGCCACCGCCGAGCGCTTCTTGCCGCATCCTTTCAAGGCCGGTGAGCGCCTCTATCGCAGTGGCGACCGCGTGCGCCTGAACAGCAAGGGGCTGCTGGAATACCTCGGCCGTATCGACCATCAGATCAAAATCCGTGGCTTCCGCATCGAGGCCGGCGAGATCGAAGCGGCGCTGAAAGCCTGTGACGGCGTGCGTGAGGCCCTGGTCGTTGTCCGTGACAGCGCGAACGGAAAGGTCCTGCTGGGTTATGTCGGCGGCAACGGTCTGGCGGAGGACAGCCTCAAGCAGCAGCTGAAAAACACCCTGCCGGAATACATGGTGCCGGCGCACATCGTGGTCATGGAGCGCCTGCCGCAGTTGCCCAATGGCAAACTGGACCGCAACGCGCTGCCTGACCCGCAGGTGATTTCCAGCGATTATCAGGCGCCGCAAACGCTCCTTGAACAGCAATTGGCGGCGCTGTGGCAGCCACTGCTGGGCATCGACGCCGTCGGCCGCAACGATCACTTCTTCGAGCTTGGCGGCCACTCGCTGCTGGCGATGCAGCTGATCTCCCGGCTGCGCCATGAGCATCAACTGAGCGTGCCGTTGCGGGCGCTGTTCGACGCGCCGCGCCTCAGTGATTTCGCCCAGCGCATCACCGGGCTGACAGGCTCCGACTCGCCTCAGCTCGAGCTGACCCCACGCCGGCAGGCCCTTGCCGTGCAGTCCTTTTCCCAGCAGCGCCTGTGGTTCCTCGATCAGCTGCAACCCGGCGGCCATGCCTACAACCTGCCGGGCGCCGTGCGCTTGTGCGGCGAACTGAACGAGGCCGCGTTGCAGGCGGCCTTCGACGGCCTGACCGCACGCCATGAAGTACTGCGCACACGGTTCCTGGCGGTGGATGGCGTGCCGATGCAACAGATCGAGCCTGCCCAGTCTGTGCAGATTGAGCGGATAGACATCACTGCCGAGCCGAATCTCGACACCGCTTTCAACGCCCTGGCCCAGGCCTTCGTCAAGCGCCCGTTTGACCTGTCGCGCAGCCCGGTCTGGCGGCTGGCGCTGGTGCGTGTCGCGCCTGATGAGCAGCGTCTGCTGCTGTGCCTGCACCACATGATCTCGGACGGCTGGTCAGTGCGCGTGCTGCTGCAGGAATTCTGCGAGCTGTACCGCGCGGCCGTGGAAAACCGCGCGCCGCAACTCGCGCCATTGCCGGTGCAATACGCCGACTTTGCCGCCTGGCAGCGCGAATGGCTGGCGGCGGGCGAGGGCGAGCGGCAACTGAACCACTGGCGCGAGCAACTGGGTGACGAGCACCCGGTGCTGGAACTGCCGACCGACCGGCCCCGCCCGCCCCAGCAGAGTTATCGCGGTGACCGGGTGCTGTTCGCCTTCGATACCGCGTTCAGTCAGCGCGTGCGCGGGTTCGCGAAACAGCAGGGCGTCACGCCGTTCATGGCGATCCTGTCGGCGTACCAAGTGTTGCTGCACCGCCTGAGCGGGCAGAACGACCTGCGCATCGGCGTGCCGATTGCCGGTCGTTCGCGGCTGGAAGTCGAAGGGCTGATCGGCTTTTTCGTCAGCACCCAGGTGCTGCGCGCCGAGGTGTCTGCCGAGCTGAGCTATCGTCAGGTGCTTGAGCAGGCCAAGACACGAACCCTCGGCGCCCAGGCCCATCAGGACCTGCCGTTCGAGCAATTGGTCGAAGCGCTGCAACCTGCGCGCAGCCTGAGCCACAACCCGCTGTTCCAGGTGGCCTACGACCATCAGCAGCAGAACTTCGAATCACTCGCCGGGCTGCCGGGCCTGCGCGCCGACGTGCTGCCGCTGGACGATGGCAGCAGCCAGTTCGACCTAGCGCTGAACACCCACGAAGACGCCGATGGCGGGCTGGGTGGGTCGTGGAACTACGCGACCGATCTGTTTGATCACGGCAGCATCGAGCGTTTGCATGGGCGCTTTGAACAGCTGTTTGCCGAGTTGATCGAGCAGCCGGACGCGGCGATTGGCGAGTTCGAGTGGCTGGATGCTGAAGACCGTGCGCGGTTGGCGGTGGTCAATGACACGGCGCGGGAGTGGTCTGATACCGAGCCGTTTGTGCATCGGCATTTTGAGCGGCTGGCGCAGGTACATCCCGACCGGGAAGCGGTGCGCTTCGGCGATGAGACGCTGAGTTATCGCGAGCTGGATCAGCGGGCCAATCAGTTGGCCCATTACCTTCGCGAGCAGGGCGTCGACCGGGAATCGCTGGTGGGCGTGGCGGCGTTGCGTTCGGTGGAGATGGTGGTTGCGCTGTATGCCGTGCTTAAGGCGGGCGGGGCGTATGTGCCGCTCGATCCGGAGTACCCGGCGGACCGTCTGCGCTACATGCTCGAAGACGCCGGGATCGGGTTGCTGCTGAGCCACGATGCCGTGATCAATGACCTCCCGGTTGTGGAAGGCCTGCGAGTGGTGAACCTCGATCACCTGGCACTGGCGGATTATCCGGTCACAGCGCCAGTTGTAGAGCTGCACCCCGAACAACTGGCCTACATGATTTACACCTCCGGTTCGACCGGCAAACCCAAGGGCGCGGGCAACACTCACGCCGCGCTGTTCAACCGTTTGGCCTGGATGCAAGAGGCCTATGTTCTCGACGCCTCGGACGCGGTACTGCAAAAAACGCCGTTCAGTTTCGATGTGTCGGTCTGGGAGTTCTTCTGGCCGTTGATGGTGGGTGCCCGTCTGGTGGTCGCTCAACCGGGGGATCATCGCGATCCGCTGCTGTTGAAATCGCTGATCGAACAACAGCGCATCACCACGCTGCACTTCGTCCCGTCGATGCTTGGGGCCTTCATGGCTCAGGACGATCTCACCGGCTGTGCTTCGCTGAAACGCATCGTCTGCAGTGGCGAAGCCTTGCCTGCCGATCTGGCGCGGGAAACCCTTGAGCGCCTGCCAAATGCTGGCTTGTTCAATCTGTATGGCCCGACCGAAGCGGCCATCGACGTGACTCACTGGACTTGCGCTGATGAGCCGGGCGTTTCCGTGCCCATCGGCGCCCCCATCGCCAATCTGCAGATCCACATCCTCGACAGCCGCCTCAACCCGCAACCCGTCGGCGTACCCGGTGAGCTGTACATCGGCGGCGCCGGCCTGGCGCGTGGTTATCACCTGCGTCCGGCCCTCACTGCCGAGCGCTTCGTTGCCAGCCCGTTCGGCAGCGGCGAGCGGCTGTATCGCACCGGTGACCTGGCCCGCTGGCGTGCCGACGGCGTGGTGGAATACCTCGGGCGTCTCGATCACCAGATCAAACTGCGCGGCTTGCGCGTGGAAATCGGCGAGATCGAAGCGGCGCTGCTGGATCACCCCGCCGTCAACGAAGCGGTGGTTATCGCCCGTGAACTCAGCACTGGGATGCAGCTGGTGGGCTATCTGGTCGCCGACGATTTCGACGAAGAACACCTGCGCACTCAACTGAAACAACGCCTGCCGGACTACATGGTCCCGGCCCACTTCGTCACGCTGGACAGCCTGCCGCTGTCGGCCAACGGCAAGCTAGACCGCAAGGCATTGCCCGACCCACACATCCAGCAACGGGCCTTCGAACCGCCACTGGCCGGGGTCGAAACCCAGCTGGCCGAGCTGTGGCAGAACCTGCTCGGCGTCGCGCAGATCGGTCGTCAGGACAACTTCTTCGCCCTCGGCGGGCATTCGCTGCTCGGCATTCAACTGGTGGCCCAGATCCGCCGCGACCTGAAACTTGAGCTGCCCCTGCGTGCGCTGTTCGAGTCGCCGGTGCTGGCTGACCTCGCTCACTACCTGAACACACAGGCCGTTGCGACGGCGATGCCGGTTCTGCAGCCCCGTGCCGACCGCGAGTTCGCGCCGCAGTCCTTTGCCCAGCAGCGCCTGTGGTTCCTCGCGCAACTGGAGCCCGAAAGCGTCGCGTACAACCTGCCGTGCGTGCTCAACCTCAGCGGCGCGCTGAAACTTGATGCCCTGCAGCAGACCTTCGATGCCCTGGCGGCCCGTCACGAAACCCTGCGCACTTGCTTCCGTCCATCCCCGGCTCAACACCGGGAGGCGGTGCCGCAGCAACGGATTCTGCCAGTCAGCAGCGTGCACATCGCCCGTCACGATCTGCGCGACAACGCGGCGCCGGAAGCCGCCTTCGACGCGCTGGCCGAGGCGTTCATGAACCAGCCGTTCGACCTCGACGCCGAGCGTGCGCCGTGGCGGGTGGCCCTGGCGCGGGTGGCGGACGATCAGTGGCGCCTGCTGCTGTGCATGCACCACATCATCTCCGACGGCTGGTCGGTGCAGGTCATGCTCGACGACTTCGCCGCGCTCTATCGTCGGTTTGCCCAGGGCAGCGACGTGCAACTGGCTGAGCTGCAGCTTACAGAGCTCAGCGTGCAATACGCTGACTACGCCGCTTGGCAGCGCGAACACCTGAGGGGCGCTGAGCGCGAGCGCCAGTTGAACTGGTGGCGTGAAGCCTTGGGTGACGAGCAGCCGGTTCTGGAACTGCCGGCGGACCGTTCGCGTCCGGCCGAACGCGACGGCAAAGGCGGGCGCCATGCCTTCGTGCTGCCGCAAGACCTGGCCGACACGCTGCGCCAGACCGCAAAAACCCACGACGCCACGCTGTTCATGCTGTTCCTGGCCTCGTTCGACACGCTGCTGTATCGCCTCAGCGGCCAGCGCGACCTGCGCATCGGCGTGCCGGTGGCCGGACGCGCCGAGGTGCAGACCCAGGGCCTGATCGGCTTCTTCGTCAACACCCTGGTGCTGCGTGCCCAGCTCAGCGGCGACCAGCCCTTCACCGCGCTGCTCGCCCAGGTCAAGGACAACCTGCTCGGCGCCCATGCCCATCAGGACCTGCCGTTCGAGCAACTGGTGGAAGCGCTGCAACCGGCGCGCAGCCTGAGCGTCAACCCGCTGTTCCAGGTCAGTTACAACCATCAGCAACAGCCGGATATGTCGCTGCTGCAATTCGACGGCCTGAGCTGCGAAGCCCGCCCGTGGGACATCAAGGGCGCGCAGTTCGATCTGGTGCTGGGCACCTTCGAGCACCGCGACGGCACGATCAGTGGCTACCTCGATTACGCCACCGACCTGTTCGATGCGTCGACCGTGGCGCGTTTGTTCGAGCAACTGGTCACGCTGCTGCGGGCGATTTGCGCCCAGCCCGACGCCGCCATCGGCGACCTGCCGTTGCTCGGCGAGACGGACCTGGCCGCGCTGGATCAGTGGAACACGCCGCCGTTTTCGCCTTACGTGGATCGGCCGATTCACGCGCTGATCGCCGACCACGCGCGCATTCGGCCCGACGCCATCGCGCTGGTCCATGGCGAGCAGCGCCTGACCTTCGCCGAGTTTGACCGTCGCGCGAATCAACTGGCTCATGCGCTGCGCGCCCGGGGCATCGGCACCGAAGTGCGCGTGGCGATTGCCATGGAGCGGGGGATTGATTTGTGGCTGGCGTTTTATGCGGTGCTCAAGTCCGGGGGCGCGTACATCCCGCTCGACCCGGATTACCCGACAGAGCGCCTGCGTTACATGCTGGAAGACGGCGGCGTGAAGCTGCTGATCAGCCACGACGCTGCGCTGGGTCGTGTACCGGTCGGTGATGTGCCGCTGTTAAATATCGATGAGCTGGATTGCTCGTCCGAACCGGTGACGGCGCCGGATGTGGTGATTCATCCGCAGCAACTGGCCTACCTGATCTACACCTCGGGTTCGACCGGCAAGCCAAAGGGCGCGGCCATCGCCCACGCCGACATCTCGATGCACATTCAGACCATCGGCGAGCGCTACCGCTTTACCCCGGAAGATCGCAAATTCCACTTCCTGTCGATCAGCTTCGACGGCGCCCACGAAGGCTGGATGATGCCGCTGTGTTACGGCGCTCGCGTTGTACTGCGCGATCAAGAGCTGTGGAGCGTCGAGCAGACCTACGACACCCTGATCCGCGAAGGCATCACCGTGGCTTCGTTCCCGCCGAGCTACCTGCGTCAGCTGTCCGACTGGGCCGGCGTGCAGGGCAAGGGCCCTGGGGTGAAGACCTACTGCTTCGCCGGTGAAGCCTTCAGCCGCGAAATGCTCCACGACGTCATTCGCAATCTGCAACCGCTGTGGATCATCAACGGCTACGGCCCGACGGAAACCGTGGTCACACCGACCTTGTGGCTGGCGTCTGCCGAGACCGCTGATTTCACCACGGCCTACGCGCCGATTGGTGATCTGGTGGGGGATCGTCAGGGCTACGTGATGGACGCGGATTTGAACCCGCTTCCTCAAGGGATCGCTGGGGAGTTGTACCTGGGGGGCGCGGTGGCGCGGGGTTATCTGGACCGTCCGGGCGCAACGGCTGAACGCTTCCTGCCGCACCCGTTCAGGGCTGGCGAACGCATCTACCGCAGTGGCGACCGCGTGCGCCTCAACAGCAAAGGGCTGCTGGAATACCTCGGCCGTATCGACCACCAGATCAAGATCCGTGGCTTCCGCATCGAGGCCGGTGAAATCGAAGCGGCGCTCAAGGCCTGCGAGGGCGTGCGTGAAGCGCTGGTGATCGTGCGCGACAAAGGCAACGGCAAGCAGTTGCTCGGCTATGTCGGCGGCAATGAACTGTCTGAAGACAGCCTCAAGGACCAGCTGAAAACCACCCTGCCGGAATACATGGTGCCGGCGCACATTGTGGTCATGGAACGTCTGCCGCAGTTGCCCAACGGCAAGCTCGATCGCAACGCGCTGCCTGATCCGCAGCTCGGCAGTCAGGCCGTCGAAGCGCCGGAAGGTGAGCGCGAAGTCGAGCTGGCAAGGGTCTGGCAACAATTGCTGGGCGTCGAAACCATCAGCCGTCAGGACAGCTTCTTCGAGCTGGGCGGCGATTCGATCCAGTCGTTGGCGGTCATCACCCGTCTGCGTCAGGTCGGTTTCAAGCTGCTGCCCAAAGACGTGTTCAGCCATCCGCGGCTTAAGGATCTGGCCCTGCGCCTCACGGTCATCGAGGCCGGCGCAGCGCCGTTGATTGAAAACGTGCCCACCGGCGAGCTGCCGTTGACGCCGATTCAGGCGCATTTCTTCGAGCAACCGATGAGCAACCGCGCGCACTTCAATCAGGCGCTGTTGCTGGACGTGCAGCGCCCGCTGGAGGCGCCGTTGCTGCGCAAGGCGTTGGCCGCGCTGCTGAGTCATCACGACGGGCTGAACCTGAGTTTCCATCAGCACGCCGACGGTCGCTGGCAGCAGCAGTATCGCGCCACACCTGCCGCCGACAGCCTCTGGCTGGGTGACGTGGCCGACGAGCGCGCCATGACTGCGCTGTGCGAACGGGCCCAGCGCAGCCTTGACCTGCATGACGGTCCGCTGTTGCGCGTGGTGCTGGCGCAGATGCCTGAAGGGCAAAAACTGCTGCTGGTCGCTCATCACCTGGTGGTCGACGGTGTGTCGTGGCGGGTGCTGCTGGAGGATCTGGCGCGGGCTTACGCCCAGGTCGCTTCGGGCAGCTCGGTCGATCTGGGGCCGAAATCCAGCAGCTTCCAACGCTGGGCGCGGCATCTGGTCGATGCGGCACAAGCGCCTGAGCGTCAAACCGAAGTGGGCCAGTGGCGGGAGCAGGTCGGCAGCACCGAGCCGGTGTGGCCGGTGGACCACCCGGAAGGCCGCGCGACGCAACAGGACCTCGAACAGTGCGAACTGCTGCTGGACGCCGGGCTGACCCGTCGTCTGCTGCGCGAAGCCCCGGCGGCACTGGCGGCGCGCACCGATGAAATCCTGCTGGCCGTGCTCGCCGAAGCGCTCAAGGACTGGAGTGGCCAGCCCGACACCCTCATCGCGCTGGAAGGCCATGGCCGCGAAGCCCTCGCCGACGGCCTGGATGTGGGCCGCACAGTGGGCTGGTTCACCAGTCTGTTCCCGCTGCGGGTGCGTGCTGCGAACGACATCCGCCAGACCCTCGCCAGCGTGCGCGAAAGCCTGCGTGGCCTGCCGGACAAGGGCGTCGGCTTCGGCCTGCTGCGCTATCTGGGCAACGATTCGGCGCGTCAGTCATTGGCCGCGCTGGCGGAACCCAAGGTGGTGTTCAACTACCTCGGTCAGTTCGATCAGGACCTGGGCGATGGCCGCTTCTCGCCGTCGAAGGTGTCGGCTGGCGCGCTGGTGGACCCGTCCACGCCGCTGAACCGCGAGCTAGAAATCAACGGTCAGGTGTTCGCCGGGCAACTGGGGCTGACTTTCCGTTTCAGCGCTCAGCGCTATCAGCGCCAGACCATCGAACGCCTGCAAACCGCCTATCGCGACGGGCTGGTGGCGTTGCTGGAAAGCCTGCCGTCGGCGCAACCGGCCGCGCCGCAATCGACTGCACCGCAAAGCCTGTCGGTCAGCCGCGACGGCGCGCCGAATCCGCTGATCCGCCTGAGCAGCGGCGCCAGTGACAAGCCGCCGGTGTTCTGCGTGCACCCGGTCAGCGGCACGGTGGTGGGTTACTACGCACTGGCCCGGCGCTTGTCTGCGCAGTGGGACGTGTGGGGCATTCAGAACCGTCAGGTGCTGGACGGTCAGTGGCGCGACAGTTCTATCGAGCAAATGGCCCGGGACTACGTCAAGGCGCTGCTCGAACAGCAGCCGTCCGGCATGTACCGGCTGATCGGCTGGTCCATGGGCGGGACCATGGTCCTGGAAATGGCGCGACTGCTGACCCGACTCGGCAAGCGCGTCGAGTTCGTCGGCCTGATCGACGGCTACGTACCGGGCGCCGGCCAGCCGCGTCCTGCCGTGCCGGAAACCCCGGTTCTCGACGCTGATGACGAGGGCCTTGAAGCTGACGCGCACTGGCAACAGTTGCTCGGCGTCGAGCGGCACATGCGCCAGTTGGCCAATCAATGCCGCCAGATCCACGCCCTCAGCGTGCCGGTCTACGCCTGGTGGGCCGAGCGCTCGCCGGAAAATAACGATAACGCACCGGCTCTTCTGGAGCAGGGCATGGGTGTTCGCTTGCAGGTTTCGGCCTGGATCGACGCCGACCACCTTTCGATCGTCCGTGATCAGCCGTTCATCACTCAGCTTGCCGAGGCCCTCGCGCAGGTCAACGAACGCCCTCATTCCTACGATTCCCAGGAGCACGAACATGCATAGCCAACACAACGTGACGCCGATTGCCGCCCGCCACAGCGAGGCGCTGCCGAGCAGCCCGGACGCCGCCGTGGCCAACGCCGACTACCGCTTTGCGCCAACCCCGCGACTGGAGCGGCAGGCCGCCGTGGAATCCAATGCGCGCAGCTACCCGCGGCGCATCCCCCTGGAACTCAAGCGCGCCCAGGGCATTCACGTGCAGGACAGCGAAGGGCGCTGGTTCATTGATTGCCTGGCCGGCGCCGGCACCCTGGCGCTGGGGCATAACCACCCCGAGGTGATCCAGGCGATGCGCGCCACCCTCGACGGCCAGCGTCCGCTGCACACCCTGGACCTGATGACCGAAGCCAAGGACGACTTCATCAACGAGCTGTTCGCCCTGCTGCCGGCGGAGTTCGCCAAGGACGCGCGCATTCAGTTTTGCGGGCCGGCCGGCACCGATGCGGTGGAAGCGGCGCTGAAACTGGTGCGCACCGCCACCGGGCGCAGCAATCTCATGGCTTACCACGGCGCCTATCACGGCATGACCCAGGGCGCGCTTGCGCTGATGGGCAATCTAGGGCCGAAGACTTATCTGGACGGCATGTCCGGCGGCGCGCAGTTCCTGCCGTTTCCCTACGACTACCGCTGCCCGTTCGGCGTCGGTGGCGAGGCCGGCGAGCGCATCGGCCTGCACTACATCGAGAACCAGCTGACCGACCCGGAAAGCGGCGTCCTGCCGCCGGCCGGGATGATTCTGGAAACCCTGCAGGGGGAGGGCGGCGTGGTGCCGACCTCGGCCAACTGGCTGCGGGAAATCCGCCGCATCACCCGCGACGCTGGCGTGCCGCTGATTCTCGACGAAATCCAGTGTGGCGTCGGCCGCACCGGCAAGCCGTTTGCCTTCGAACACGCGGGTATCGTGCCGGACGTGCTGGTGCTGTCGAAAGCCATCGGCGGCAGCCAGCCGATGGCGGTGGTCGTCTACAACAAGTCCCTGGACGTGTGGAAACCGGGCTCCCACGCCGGCACCTTCCGTGGCAATCAACTGGCGATGGTGGCCGGCTCCACCACCCTGCGCATCGTCCGCGAACAGCAACTGGACCTGCACGCCGCCGCCATGGGCGAGCGCCTGACCGGCCAACTGCGCTCGTTGCAGAAGGACTTCCCGCAGATGGGCGATGTACGCGGCATGGGCTTGATGCTCGGGGTGGAAATGGTCGATCTCGACGGCCGCCCCGACGCCCTCGGTCACTTCCCCCACAGCGGCGCGCTGGCCTCGAATGTTCAGCGTGAGTGCTTGCAACGCGGCCTGATCATCGAAGTGGGCGGGCGGCACTCGTCGGTCATCCGCTTCTTGCCGCCGCTGATCGTCACCGCCGCGCAGATCGACCAGATCGCCGACATCTTCGCCGCCGCCGTTTCAGCGGCCGTCAAACAGCGTTAAACCCTTGTTGTAACAGCGTTGAACCAGGGCGTAGGACCAGCAGTGGCCCTTCGCCCTTTTTTTACGATAAGAATGGTAATGAGAAACGTTCTTTGTTACATTTTCACGCTTTTTTGACATATGTGGTCAATTTTGGGGCCTTGCCCCGTGTGATATCAAAGGGAGGGGGAGTTCGGATGGCGAGCAATAACAAGGGTCAATTCAAGGTCAATGCCTTGGCCGCACTGGTCGCAACGGTCGGCTGCCACGGCGCGGCCTGGGCGGCGGATGCCCCGGCCAAGGCCGAGCAGGGCGCCACCATCGAGCTGCAGAATTCGGTGGTCACCGGTGAAGCACCCGAAGGGGAGCAAACCGTAGGCTATCAGGTGAAAAACAGCACGGCCGGCACCAAGACCAGCACACCGCTGTCGGAAACCCCGCGCTCGGTGTCGGTGGTCACACGCCAGCGCATTCAGGATCAGGGCTCGCAATCCCTGACCGACATCCTCGGTTACGTCCCCGGCATCTTCGCCCCGCCATTCGCCGTCGGCGACGGCCTTGCGGGCGACCTGTTCTCCATTCGCGGCTACAACGCCACCGACTACGGTTACGGCCTGCTCAAGGACGGCCTGCGTCTGCAAGGCAACCGTTACGACACCACCACCGAACCCTATGGCCTGGAACGCACTGAAGTGTTCCGCGGCCCGAGCTCGATCCTCTACGGTGAAAACGCGCCGGGCGGGCTGGTCAACCTGGTCAGCAAACGCCCGACCGAAACGCCCCAGGGCGAAGCCAAATTCACCTACGGCAGCAACAACCGCCGCCAGCTGTCCCTCGACGTGTCCGGTCCGCTGACCGACGACAACCGCATCCTCGGCCGCGTGGTCATGCTCGGCCGCAACGCCGACACCCAGGTGGATTCGGTACCGGACGACCGCATCTACATCGCGCCGTCGATGACCTTCAACTTCGACGAAGACACCGCGCTGACCCTGCTCTCGTCCTACCAGCGCGACCGCACCAAGCTGCTGCTCGGCTACCCCGCAGCGGGCACCTTGCTGAACAACGTCAACGGCAAGATCGGCAAGGACCAGTTCAACGGCAACCCGAACTGGGACGACTTCGAGCGCGAAACCTGGACCCTGGGTTACGAGTTCAAGCACCAGCTCAACGACACCTGGCAGTTCCGCCAGAACTCGCGCTTCATGGAATCGCGTCTGGACCGTCATGAGACCTGGCCAGGTGATCTTAGTAATTCTGGCTTCGGTAGCACGCTGAGCAGCCAAGCCTACGATCGCGACAACAAGTCGATCACCTACTCGCTGGACAACCAGTTCGAAGGCCACTTCACCTCCGGCGCACTGGAAAACACCGTGCTGCTGGGCGCGAGCTACGACCGCACCTCTTACAACCAAGACTGGGCGATCGGTAACGGCGGTACCTACAACGCCTTTAGTCCGGTGTTTCCGTCGGGCACTCCACGGATGCTCGTTACAGCGCAGAACTCGCAGCTGGACCAGCAGATGTACGGCGTTTACGGCCAGCTGCAGAGCAAGTACAACAACTGGATCTATCTGTTGGGCGGTCGCCAGGACTTCGTCAACAGCCAGTACCGCAACCGTGCCGGAACCGCCAGTGGCGCCGCAGACCTGGACGGCTGGGACCATCGTTTCAGCTGGCAGACCGGCTTGATGTACCAGTTCGAGAACGGGATTTCGCCGTACGTGAGTTACTCGACGGCCTTCACGCCGGTGCAGCAGTCGTCGCAACCGAACGGCGAGTTGCTGGACCCGATCCTCAGCGAGCAGTACGAGGTGGGCCTGAAGTACGAGCCGGCTGGCTGGAACACGACGTTCAGCGCGGCGGTGTTTGACCTGACCAAGACCCACGATGTGATTTCCGGTTCGAACGGATACAGCCGTCAGATCGGCAAGAGCGAGTCGAAGGGCGTGGAGCTGGAGGTCAACAGTGATGTGACCAAGAACCTGAGCCTGACGGCGTCGTACACCTACACCGATGCGCGGGTGACGAAGGACAGTCCGGGGTCGTTGTACGAGGATCATCAGTTGACCGGCATACCGCGTAATCAGGCGAGTACGTGGGCGACGTATCGCTTCCTGGATGGTCCGATGAGCGGTTTCCGTGTGGGTGGCGGGGTGCGTTATTTCGACAATACGTTCGCGTATACCAGGCCGACGTTGTACGGGAAGTTGAAGACGGGCGATGTGACGCTGGTGGATGCGTTGGTGGGGTATGACATCGATAAGCATTGGTCGGTGGATGTGAATGCGAAGAATCTGTTCGACAAGGAGTATGTGAGCGGCTGCAATAACGCGGGTCGGTGTTATTGGGGCGAAGAGCGTACGGTCCTGGGGACTGTGGCGTTCCGCTGGTAATCCGTTAGGGGACCGCCGTTAGGGGACCGATTTATTTACAGTGCTTCATCGTAAATTAATCTGTCCCCGAGGTGCGCGGTGCGGCTTATTGCGCCAGGATCAAAAGCGTCTGCCTAGGGGCAGACGTTTCGCCTTCGGCGAGTTACTTGGAAAAGCACCCCAAGTAACCAAGGGTGCTTGCTCCTGGCTAGGCCCCTCGTTCCTCGGGGTTCCTTCACTCCGGTCCCGCTCCGTGGGCCCGCTGCCATCCGCCATCCATGGCGGGGGGCAGCTCTCGCCGCATCCATGCGGCTCGGCCCACTGCGCGAGACCTCCGTTCAGCCTGCACCCAAGTCGCGATGGGTGTCGTCTGAGCTTCATGTGTATGAAGATCAAAAGCAACGGCAACGGCAACGGCTTCCCGGCTAAAGCCGGTCCTACAGTCGAGGCACCGCCAATTCCACTGGACGCCTGCGATCCCTTTGTAGGACCGGCTTCAGCCGGGAAGAGGCCAGCCCAGTCCCCAACAATTTTGCTGATAGCACCCCCTCCCTTTATCGATCGTGCCCACGCTCCGCGTGGGTATGCATCCTGTGACGCTCCGCGTCACCCCACCTAAGAAGGGACGCGGAGCGTCCTAGGCGGCATTACCACGCGGAGCGTGGGAACGATCACGACGGCAACGGCAACGGCTTCCCGGCTAAAGCCGGTCCTACGCAGGCTGTGTGAAAACCCTCCGCCAAAAATGAACTGCGCGCTCTCACGCGAATTTTGCAAATGTCCGCGTGGTATGCAGACCCAGATTTCGCGTAGGAACGCATTTTTCAGTACGTTTTTTGAGCAGTGCATTCAGGCCCGGAGTTTTCACACAGCCTTTACGGGTGCGCGCGGTCTGTTAGTAGGACCGGCTTCAGCCGGGAAGCCCTTGATCTGCTTTTGCTTTTGCTCTCGCTGTTGATCTTCTACGCGGTAGCCCAGTCACCGCCAAACGCGACTTGGGTGCAGGCTGAACGCAGACGACGCGCAGTGGGTCGAGCCGCATGGATGCGGCGAGAGCGCCGTCAGGACATGGATGTCCGTTCGGCGCGGGCCCACGGAGCGTCGTCGGAGTGAAGGAACCCCGAGGTACGAGGGGCCCAACCAGGAGCAAGCACCCTTGGTTACTTGGGGTGCTTTTCCAAGTAACTCGCCGAAGGCGAACCAGTCTTCCCCCAGGCAGACGCCCTTGATCTGCTTTCAAGTTTTTCGCAAAAAACCACTAACCATCCCGCCCCCTCGTTCGTCTTTCAGGTAAGGCGCGCTTACCTGCGCCGTTCCAACACCACGAGGGATAACACATGAGCTTCGACAGCGAAAACACACAGTTCCGGGTCGTCATCAACCACGAAGAACAGTACTCCATCTGGCCCGACTACAAAGCCATCCCGGACGGCTGGAAAAGCGTCGGCGTCGAAGGCGACAAACAGACCTGCCTCAACCACATCGAAAACGTCTGGACCGACATGCGCCCCCTCAGCCTGCGCCAGGCCATGGCCTGAACCCACCCCCTTCAGCCACATCAGGAGCGTCCCGCCCATGAACATGCGCATGCTCACCCCCGAACGCCTGCGCCTTGAAGCCGGCTTCCCCCTGCGCGTCCAGCCCGGCCAGACCGGCGTCTCCCTGGCCGCCGAAATCGACGCCCTGCGCAGCGTCGTTGACCACTCGCTTGAGCGCGACGGCGCCATCCTCTTCAGCGGCTTCACCCCCGAAGGCGTCGAAGGCTTCCAGCAGTTCGCCGCCTCCTTCGGCCACCCGCTGCTCAACTACGAATTCGGTTCCACCCCGCGCAGCCAGGTCGATGGCAAAGGCGTCTACACCTCCACCGAATACCCGGCCCACCGCTCGATCCCCCTGCACAACGAACAGGCCTACACCACCGAATGGCCCATGCGCATCTTCTTCTACTGCGCCAAAGCCGCGGTCAGCGGAGGCGAGACGCCGATTGCCGACAGCCGCCGGGTGTTCCAGCGCATCAGTCCGGCGCTGCGCAAACGCTTTGAAGAAAAGCGCCTGATGTACGTGCGCAACTACGGCAACGGTCTCGACCTAACCTGGCAACAGGTCTTCAACACCGAGCGCCACAGCGACGTCGAAGACTACTGCCGCCCCCGGGGCATCCAGTGCGACTGGAACGAGGACGGCGACCTGCGCACCCGGCAGTTGGTGCAAGGCGTCGCCCAGCATCCGCGCACCAAAGACTGGGTCTGGTTCAACCAGGCGCACCTGTTCCACCTGTCGAACCTCGACGAAGAGATGCAGGAGATCCTCCTCGACACCGTCGGCGAAGAAGGCCTGCCGCGCAACGTCTACTACGGCGACGGCAGCCCGCTGGAGGCCGACGCCCTGGCGGAAATTCGTGGCGTGCTGAGCGAATGCGAAGTGGTCTTCCCCTGGCAGACCGGCGACGTGCTGATGCTCGACAACATGCTCACGGCGCACTCGCGCAAGCCGTTCAGCGGCGAACGCAAAGTCGTGGTCGCCATGGCCGAAGGCGTCAGCGGCAACACCCTGCACACCCTTTCCTGAGTCCGATATTCATGCAGAAAACCAAGCTTGTTTACGTCTGGTCGTTGCGTAACGCCGCGGCGGACAAGGCCGGTCAATACGTCGATTACCACGGCGAGCAGCGTTACATGACCTCGCCACTGGAGTACCTGGTCAAGGCGCTCAACGACACCGCCCTCGGCGATCACTACTCGCTGGAAGCGATCATCTACGACGAGAATCCTGAGTCCGCGCGGGACCGCGAGAGCATCAAGGACTACGGGTTCAAGCCGGGGCAGGGCGCCCACTGGTTCTACCCGGCGGGCCTGACGGTGCAGGGGCGCAAGGTCGATGACCTGCTGGAAAACGTGCCGTCGAGCTATCGCGCCTTGCCCCTCGACGACAGCGCGCGGCCGGCCGGCAAGTCGGATTTCGAGCGACGTCTCGGCGAGCGACTGCACGCGCTGGGCGCCGACGTCGTGGTCCTCGACGGGTTGCTGGTGATCCTCGACGAACTGGTGCGCGAAGGCGCTGATTTCCATCGCCGCATCTTCAACGTGCACCCGGGCATCACGCGGCTGGAGTCACCGTACGAACGGCGCGGAGCCTATGCCACCCTCGACGCGCTGTACGGCGCCCGGGGCAAGAAAGTGGTCGACTGGACCACGCGGGAGATGGTCGACACGCCGGTGGTGAACATGACCGGCGCGTCGTTCCATTACGTCGACACCGGTATCGATTCCGGTGAAGTGGTGTTCGACGTGCTCGACACGCCGATCGCGCCCGACGACACCATCCTCGAACTGCGCTGGAACAACTTCAACAACAGCCTGTTTCCCGCGCTGGAGCAGGGGTTGTGGGTGTTGGCGCGGCAGCAGTCCCATTGACCGCTTCACGATGAACAGGCGGCCAGCACAGCGAATCGCCCCATGATTCCTGCGCTGACGCCGCTGTTTATCGCTGACTTCGAGCACTATCGCGACGTCCTCGTGCTGCCGGACGACCCCCGCGTCGGCGTGCCTTTACGCACCTTTCTCGGCGGCGATTACCTGAACGATGTCCTGACGCGATTCGGTACTGCCTATCCCGAGAGCGACCCGCGCGGGCTGGCGTCGATCTGGAGCAAGTTCTACTTCGTGAAGCTGATTCCGCCGGTGGTGGCGGCTTCGCTGATTCTCGACCAGCGCCTGCCGCTGCACCTCGATCATCTGCAGCTGATTCTCGACGATGATTGCCTGCCTGTCGCCTTCAAGCTGCCTGACGCGGGACAGCGCTGGACGCCCGGTCCGGCCGATGCTTTCGAGCGTTTCGATGAGTTGCTCGACCATAACCTCAGGCCGTTCATTCAAGCCTTGGCCGGCCACGTCCGCCTGTCCCCCAAGGTCCTGTGGAGCAACGCCGGCAACTATTTCGAGTGGCTGTTGGGCGTGCTGGCAAACGCAATGCCCCATGCCGATCTCAGCCATGGTCACCAGTTGCTCAACGCCCACTACCTGCCAGACGGACGCCGCAACCCGCTTTGCCAGCCGGTGCGTTATCTCAAGGCCGACGGCCACGACGAACCCAACCGACAACGCCGTGTGTGCTGCATTCGCTATCGAGTTAAAGGCCTCGATTACTGCAGCAACTGCCCGCTGTCCTGACTGACCGCGCACACCGATTGGGGCTGGCTGAAACCTGACAGTAGGACCGGCTTCAGCCGGGAAAGCACCAGGCGTCACACTGTAAGCATGAGGGTGATACCACTGGCCTCTTCCCGGCTAAAGCCGGTCCCACAAAGGCATCGCGTGCAGCCAATGGCACTGGGTGAAACCGCGATTTCTGATCGTTCCTACGCTCCGCGTGGTAATGCAGAGCCCGACGCTCTGCGTCGATGAAACAACGCACATTCCGGCTTTTTGCGCGAAGCGACGCGGAGCGTCGCGGGATGCATACCCACGCAGAGCGTGGGCACGATCATCACTGGCTGGAACGCGGATGTGTAGGACCGGCTTCAGCCGGGAAGGCGTCAGTCCTCACACCACAAAACCGAGATCACGCCTCCCGCCCGCGTAACCCGCTACGCCCATAAAACGCCACCACCACAAAACACCCCAGCGGCAGCAGGTACGCCAGCGCCGTGGAGAAGTGGTCCGCCACCAGCCCCATGAAATACGGCATCAGCGCGCCGCCCACGATGGCCATGATCAGGAAGGAGCTGCCGCGTTTGGTGTGGGGGCCGAGGTTTTTCACGCCCATGGCGAAGATGGTCGGGAACATGATCGACATGAAGAAGAACACCGCCACCAGCGCCACCACGGACACGCTTTCCACGCCGCTGACCACCACCGCGCACAGCGCGACGTTGATCCACGCGTAGACCATCAGCAGCCTTTGCGCCGGGATACGCCCCATCAGCCAGGTGCTGAAGAAACGTCCGCACATGAAGCAGATCATCGCCACCGACAGCAGGTATGCGGCACTCTGGCTGGTCATGCTCGCCCAGTGCTCGGTGACGTAGTTGATGAAGAACGCGCCGACGCCGACTTGCGCCGCCACGTAGAAGAACTGCGTGACCACGCCACCGACGAATTCGCGGTGCTGCCAGAGGGTTTTGCTGTCCTGACGCTGGATGCTCGATTCCTGTTCGCGCAGATCGGGCATCGGCGTGCGGGCGAACAGCGCCGCCACCAGCAGGACGATGACCGCGATGACCACGTAGGTGGTTTGCAGCGAACTGTTGTCACTGCCGGCGTTGCTGCCGCCGAAGAACAGCGCGCCACCCAGCAGCGGCCCGACGAACTGGCCAAGGCCGTTGAACGATTGCGCCAGATTGAGCCGACGTTCAGCACCTTTCGCATCGCCCAGCACCGTCGCATAGGGATTGGCCGCCGTCTCCAGACAACCCAGGCCCAGGGCGATGACGAACAGCGCGAACAGGAAGAACGGGAAGCTCGCCGCATTGGCCGCCGGCATGAACAGCAACGCGCCCGCAGCGTACAGGCACAGACCCAGCAGGATCCCGGCCTTGTAGCCGAAGCGGTCCATCAAAAAGCCGGCGGGCAGGGCGATGATGAAATACGCGCCGAAGTACGCGGCCTGTAACAGTCCGGACTGGGCCTTGCTGACGTGCAGGGTTTCCTGAAAATGCTTGTTCAGCACATCAAGCAGGCCATACGACAGGCCCCAGAGAAAAAACAGGCTGGTCACCAGCATCAACGCCATCCGCACCGACGGCTCAGCGTGCCGATACACCCCAGTCTGTACTTTGCTGTGTTTGGTCAACATAACGCTCTCCTTTTTTGTTGTTGTTCAAGCGTGCCTGTGGAAGTGAGGTTGCTCACGAAGAGGCCGGTACATCCACGAGTTTTCCAGCGTTTGAAACTCAGCTTTCGCGAGCAAGCTCGCTCCCACCAGAGACCCATTCAGCAGCCGGCGCAGAGGGGTGTCAGGGCTCATGAAGTCTTTTCAATTGCTCATCCAGACTGAAAATCTGCGCCATGGGCTGCCATTTATTCCCCGGCTCGGTCCACGGCGTCGGCGTCTGAAACCGCCACATCAGCGCTTCCCATTCCTGCACTTTGGGATGGGCCGCCGACGCCTGCTCCATCGCGTCGGTACTGAAGCCCGGCGCTGTGTCCATGATCATGAACAGCCGCGTGCCCAGTCGCCAGATCTGCATGTCCAGCACACCCTGGCCGCGAAGATGCTCGGCGATTTCCGGCCAGATGCGCCGATGCAACTGCTCATACTCGGCAATCAACGCCTCGTCATCGGCAAGGTCCAGGGCCAGACAAAAACGCTGCGCAACCAGCCCAGTATTCATGTCAGCGCGCTCATGTCAGTGCCCGGTCAAGGTGCGTATAGCCGCCGTCCACCACCAGCCATTGCCCGGTGGTGTGTGACGCTCGCGGGGACAGCAGAAACAGCACGCTGTCGGCGATCTCGGTCGGCGTGGTCATGCGCTGGCCCAAGGGGATTTTCTCGACGATCTTCGCCAGCTTCCCGTCAGGGTCGTCAAAGCTGGCAATCCAGCGCTCGTACAGCGGCGTCATCACTTCGGCCGGGATCACCGCGTTCACCCTCACGCCATCGCTCAGCAACGACGCCGCCCATTCCCGTGTCAGGGACAGTTGCGCGCCTTTCGAGGCGGTATAACCGCTGGTGCCGCCCTGGCCGGTGAGGGCGGTTTTCGAGCCGATGTTGACGATGGCGCCCTTGCTGGCCTTCAGCGCGTCAACGCACAAATGCGCCATGACGTAGTAGTGAATGAGGTTCTTCTCCAGCGACTCGATGAACGCGCTGCGACCGGCCTCCAGCCCGACGTTGTCATTGACACCGGCGTTGTTGACCAGCCCGTCGATGTGACCAAAGCGTTCCAGCACCTGGCTCACCGCCGCCGCACATTCGGCCTCATCGCGCAGCTCGACCTGGACGAACAGGGTTTGCGGCTGGCGTCTGTCCAGTTCTGCCGCGAGTTCGGCGGGCAGCGGTTGATTGGCGAAGATCAGCGGGATCGCGCCTTCTTCGGCCAGCCCCAGCGAGATGGCTGCGCCAATCCCCGAGCCGCCGCCGGTGACGATGATGATTTTGTCGTGCAGGTGCAGATTCATGGGCAGTTTCCTTGCAGGCCATAAAGGCGAATGGCGGTGCCGCCGCGCAGCGCATGTTGCTCATCGACAGAAAGCCTACTGATGGCGGTTTCGAACAACTGGTGGACATCGCTGTAACGGCCGGCGAGCTGGCAGACCGGCCAGTCTGAACCGAACATCAACCGTTGCGGCCCGAACAGCTCCAGCGCCAGATAGAAGTAAGGCAGCAGCTCCCCCGGTCGCCAGTGCTGCCAGTCGGCCTCGGTAATCAGCCCGGAGAGCTTGCAGGCGACGTGGGGCAGGGCGGCCAGCGGGGCGAGGCGGTCGGCCCAGTCGATGGGGTCTTCCCGGGACAGGTCCGGTTTGCCGAGGTGATCGAGGATCAGGTGATGCCGGTCGTGGCGTTGGCAGAAGTCGGTAGCGGCGTGCAGGTCTTTGTCTTTTATCAGCACGTCGTACGCCAGCCCGTGGCGTTGCAACAGCTGAATGCCACGGGCGAACGCAGGGTCCTGGAGGAACAGCGACGGCGCCGGTTCGTCCTGGATCAGATGACGGAGGCCGACCAGTTTTTGCGCGCCTTTATGAGAGTCGCCCCAGCGTGAGAGTTGCGCCTCTAGGTCATCCGCCCGCAGATCCGCCCAGCCGACCACGCCAAAGATCCACGGGTAAGTGGCGGCGTGGCTGAGCAGCGCGTCGGTCTCGCTGACGCTGTGCCGCGCCTGCACCGCGATGCAGCCGTCGATACCGTGCTCATCGAGCAGAGGTTTCAAATCCCCCGGCAGGAAATCCCGTTGCAACGCAGCATGGCGCTGGTCGATCCAGGGGTAATCCCGGGCGTCGTAGGTCCAGAAATGCTGATGGGCATCCACCCGCAAGGGCGCTGCCGGAATGCTTGAGTGTCGGGACGACATTGTTGTTGTACTCCGTCCGTTTCATGCCTGGGCAAAGCTCTGGCGGGGTCCTCAGCCTTTGTACGCGTACTGCTCCCGCGAAGCGGTTTTCATCTGAATCGAAAACCCCGGTGCGGCCGGCGGCAGATACGCGGCGTCACGAATCACGCAGGGGTCTTCAAAGTGCTCATGCAGGTGATCGACATACTCCACCACCCGACCTTCATGGGTCCCGGCGATGCACAGGAAATCGATCATCGACAGGTGCTGCACGTACTCGCACAGCCCGACGCCACCGGCATGGGGGCAGACCGGCAGCTGGTATTTGGCGGCCATCAACATCACCGCCAGCACCTCGTTGACCCCGCCGAGCCGGCAGGCGTCGATCTGCACCACGTCGATGGCGCCGCGCATGATCAGTTGCTTGAAGACGATGCGGTTCTGGCACATCTCGCCGGTCGCCACCTTCACCGGGTGGACGCCAAGACGAATCGTGCGATGGCCCTCGACGTCGTCGGGGCTGGTCGGTTCTTCGATGAACCAGGGCTTGGCGAACGCCAGCTCGCGGACCCAGTCGATGGCCTCTTTGACCTCCCAGACCTGATTGGCGTCGATCATCAGATGGCGATCCGGCCCCAGCACTTCCCGGGCGATGCGCACCCGACGAATGTCGTCCTGCAGGTCGCGGCCCACTTTCAGCTTGATGTGAGAAAAGCCGCCATCGACCGCTTCCTGACACAGCCGGCGCAGCTTGTCGTCGGGGTAGCCCAGCCAGCCCGCCGACGTGGTGTAGCAGGGGTAACCGTCGGCCAGCAGCGTTCGCAGCCGTTGCGCCTTGCCCTCGGCGCGCTCGGTCAGCAGGGTCAGGGCTTCGTCCGGGGTGAGGCAGTCGGTGATGTAGCGAAAATCGATGCAGCGCACCAGTTGCGCCGGGGTCATTTCCGCCACCAGTTGCCACACCGGCTTGCCCTCGGATTTGGCCCACAGGTCCCAGGTGGCGTTGACCACGGCGCCCGTCGCCAGGTGAATCGCGCCCTTGTCCGGGCCGATCCAGCGCAACTGGCTGTCGCTGGTGACGTGGCGCCAGAAACGGCCCATGTCTTCGGTGATCCATTCCAGCGTCAAGCCGACCATCACGCCGGCCAGTGCGTTGATCGCTGTGCAGCAAATCTCGTTGCCACGGCCGATGGTGAAGGTCAGGCCGTGGCCCTGCAGGGTGGGGTGATCGGTTTCGAGAATGACGTAGGCCGCCGAGTAATCGGGGTCCGGGTTCATCGCGTCGGAGCCGTCGAGCAATTGCGACGTGGGGAAACGGATGTCTTCAACGCGCAAGGCGGTGATGGTGGCCATGGCGGGTCCCTTTGGCATTGTTATGGGCAGCGCGGCGTATTGGGAAAACTGAGGAAACCACTGATCTCAAGTGCATGCAGAACCTGTGGGAGCGAGCTTGCTCGCGAAGCCTTTACTCCTGATGAATAGGCAGGGAATGCACTGGCCTCTTCGCGAGCAAGCTCGCTCCCACAGGAATGGTGTTTGCTGCCTCAGGCGTCGACCGTCAGCTGCTGCTGCTCACCCAACCCTTCAATCCCCAGACGCATGGTCTGGCCGGCGCGCAGGAACACCGGTTCCGGCTTGATGCCCAGGCCCACGCCCGGCGGTGTGCCGGTTGAAATCACGTCGCCCGGTTGCAGGCTCATGAACTGGCTCAGGTAGCTCACCAGCTTGGGAATCTGGAAAATCATCGTGCGCGTATTGCCGTTCTGGTAGCGCTTGCCGTCGACTTCCAGCCACAGGTTGAGCTGATGGGGGTCGGCGATTTCATCGCGGGTCACCAGCCATGGGCCGATCGGGCCGAAGGTGTCGCAACCCTTGCCCTTGTCCCAGGTGCCGCCGCGCTCGAGCTGGTATTCACGCTCGGACACGTCGTTGATCACGCAATAACCCGCCACGTGTTCCAGCGCATCGGCCTCGTCGATGTAGCGACCACCCTTGCCGATGACCACGCCCAGCTCGACCTCCCAGTCGGTCTTCTTCGAGTTGCGCGGGATTTCCACGTTGTCGTTGGGGCCGACGATGGCGCTGGTCCACTTGTTGAAAATAATCGGCTCTTTCGGAATGTCGGCGCCGGTTTCAGCGGCGTGGTCGGCGTAGTTGAGGCCGATGCAGATGAACTTGCCGATCTTGCCCACGCACGGACCGAGGCGCGGAGTGCCCTCGACCAGCGGCAGGCTGTTGATGTCCTGGGACTGCAAGTGCGCGATGCTTTCCGGGCTCAGGGCGGTGCCCGACAGGTCGCCGATGAGATCGGTCAGATCGCGAATGCGGCCGTTGCTGTCCAGCAGGCCAGGGCGTTCTTGACCGGGTTCGCCGTAACGCAGCAATTTCATGGGGAGTCCTCTAAATGGTGATTGATCAGAAATCGGTTTAACGAATACGCGGGATTGGCGGCGGGCTCAATTGCTCCAGCCGCCGTCGATGATTTGCGCAGTGCCGGTGGTAAAGCCGCTGGCGGACGACCCGAGGTACAGCGCCAGTTGGGCAATTTCTTCGGGCGTACCCAGGCGTCCCATGGGTTGGCGGGCTTCGAACGCGGCGTACACCTCGGACTCGTCACGATGCTCCCGCGCCGCCTGATCGGCCACCCGCTGACGCAGGGAAGGGGATTCCACGGTGCCGGGGCAAATGCAGTTGCAGCGGATGTTCTGGCCGACGAAATCAGCAGCGACCGAACGGGTGATGCCGATCACGGCGGCCTTGCTCGCACAGTAGGCGAAGCGGTTGGGCACGCCCTTGATGGCCGAGGCGACCGACGACATATTGATGATCGAGCCGCCACCGTTGGCCAGCATTGCCGGCAGAAACGCGCGGATCATCTTGTACATCGCGGTGACGTTGAGGTCGAAGGCGAAGCGCCAGTCGTCTTCGGAGCATTCGAGGATGTTGCCGCTGTGCACCACGCCTGCGCAGTTGAACAGTACGTCCAGCGCGCCCACTTCGGCGGCCAGCCGTTCGATGGCGGCGTGGTCGGTGACGTCGAGCACGCGCTTGTGCACGCCTTGGAGGTGGTCCAGCGCTGCACCGTTGATGTCGATGGCGAAGACTTCTGCGCCGGCCTTCAGGTAGGCCTCGACGCTGGCTTGACCGATGCCCTGGGCGGCGGCCGTGATGAGCACTCGCTTACCGGTGAGGTCCATGTTGATCCCTTGTTTTTATTGTTGAGACGACCTGCCTGGCTATCAAGCGGTTCAGGTCTGCTGACCGGGCCACGGAGGCCGCATTCAAGCGAAGACGACGCACGCTAACCCCATCGGGTTTTGCTATGCTCCGCTCACTGCAGTGCTCCAATGGTCAGGCCATTGGTCCTGTTTTTAGCACTTGTCATGGGCCGCAACAAGGCCATTTGTCGATCCAGTGCGCTGAAAATTTCCGAGCCGATTCCCCATGCCAATCCAAGTAATTGATAACCAGAGACTTTATCGCCAGATCGCCGATCAGCTGCGTGCGCTGATCGACAGCGGCGAGTTTCCACCGGGCAGCCGCCTGCCGGCCGAACGTGAATTGGCGAAGATGCTGGGGGTGAGCAGGGCGTCGGTGCGTGAGGCGATGATTGCCCTTGAGGTAATCGGGCTGGTGGATGTGCGGGTGGGCAATGGCGTGCTGGTCTGCGAACCGCCGGGGCAGAAGCTGTCCGATGAACCGGTGATGACCCAGGTCACCCGCGATCAGTGGAAGGACGTCGACCCGGAGCTGGGCATCGAGGTGGATTTCAGCGCGGAGATTCCGCCGTTTGCCCTGCTTCAGGCGCGTCGGCTGATCGAACCGGAAGCGGCGGCGCTTGCCGCGCAAAACGCCAGCGATGAAGAACTCGACGCGATCCGCGAGGCCTTCGAACGCAACGCCCGGGACAACCGCGAGCATTCCCACACCCACCCCGGCGATCGCCTGTTCCACATCCGCATCGCCCAGGCCTCGGGCAATCCGGCCTATGGGCTGATGATCAAGCACCTGCTCGGGCATCAGTACGGCAGCATGTTCCAGCGTTTGCAGGCCCACTACACCTCCGACGACATGCCGTTCCGCTCCGAGCACGAACACCGCCTGATCCTCGACGCCCTGCAAAACCGGGATGCAGAAGCTGCGAGGCAGGCGATGGCGGGGCATCTGGATGAAGTGATCCGCATCTTCAGCCGGGGCGGGGTGTAGGTTAAGTTACGCCACGAGTTCCCGGTTGACGGCTCCTACAAGGAGGGCGTTTCCCAGAAAAAATGATGGTGGTCATGCCGGCCTCTTCCCGGCTAAAGCCAGTCCTACGGTGGGTACGCAGCAGGTCTGTAGGACCGGCTTCAGCCGGGAAGCTTTTGACGTTGATGTTGATCTGCTTTTGACCTTCATACGCAAAAAGCCCAGTCACCGCCAAACGCGACTTGGGTGCAGGCTGAACGCAGGGCCCACGGAGCGGGACCGGAGTGGCCGTTAGGCCGACGCCCTTTCATCGAACTTCACCCATCCGTCGAGCGCGACACCTCTTCCCATTCCGCAAACTCGGCTTCCAGCTGCGCGAGCTTTTCCCGCACCAGCTTCAACGCATCGCTGCCCAGCAACAAGTGGGCGGGCGGGGTGGGGCTATCAATCAGCTTGAGCATCGCGTCCGCCGCCTTGACCGGATCCCCCGGCTGCTTGCCGCTGCGTTCTTCGCGGGCCTTGCGGATCGGGTCGAAGCTGGCGTCGTAGTCGGCAATCTGCCGCGCAGTACGCTGCATCGAACGCCCGGCCCAGTCCGTGCGGAAGGAACCCGGCGCTACGGCCGTGACAAACACATTGAAGGGCTTCAACTCCTTGCTCAGGGATTCGGAAATGCCTTCCAGCGCAAACTTGCTGCCGTGGTAGTAGGAAATCCCCGGCATCGTGATGAAGCCGCCCATGGAGGTGACGTTGAGGATGTGCCCGCTGCGGCGCTGGCGGAACAGTGGCACGAAGGCCTTGATGATCGCCACTGCGCCGAACACGTTGACGTCGAACTGCCGACGCAAATCCTCCAGCGGCGACTCTTCCAGAATGCCTTCGTGACCATAGCCGGCGTTGTTGACCAGCACGTCGATGGGCCCGAATGCGGTGTCGGCCTCGGCGACCACGCGGTCGATGTCGTCGAAGTCGGTGACGTCCAGCAGCACGCCGTGGGCGCGACCGGGTGCCTGGGCTTCGAATGCCTGAACGGCGTCTTCATTGCGCAGGGTGCCGATCACCGTATGACCCGCCGCCAGCGCCTGTTGCGCCAGCGCTTGACCGAAGCCGCTGCTGACACCGGTGATGAACAGGGTTTTTGATGTGCTCATTGTGGGTTTCCTCTCGGGGCCGAAGCCGTTGATCGATGGTCGATGCTCGAAGTCCCCCATGGTAGGAACCCTGCGCGCCAAACCGATGACCCAGTCCTGCGCGATGATTGCCTGATTCTGCGCTGGCTGGATTGACGACGCTTAAGGCCGCGGATTGGCCGTGTTCTTCGTCACTAACCGCAAGCCGCTCGCCAGACTGCCCACCGCCGCAAAGCCGGCGCCAATGCTCAACGCCAACACCGGGCCGTGGGTGCTGGAAATGCCGAAACTCAAAGCCACCAACGCCGCGCCCGTGGCCTGACCGATCAGGCGTGCCGTCGCAATCGTGCCGCTGGCGCCGCTGGAGCGCTCCTTCGGGGCGCTGGTCATCAGCGCTTTCTGGTTCGGCGCCTGGAAGAAACCGAAGCCGATTCCGCACAGCATCATCCGCGCGATGATCGACATGACGCTGGCGTCGGCCGGCATCGTCGCCAGGGAAATCATCCCCATACAGAGCATCGCCAGCCCGATCCCGCCCAGCAGCCCCGGCGCATAACGGTCTGACAGGCGCCCGGCGAACGGCGCGATCATGGCCACCACCACCGACCATGGGGTCATGAGAAACCCGGTCTGGATCGGGTCGCGGCCCAGGGTGCTTTCAAAAAAGAACGGCAGTGAGACAAACGCCAGCCCTTGGGTGGCGAACGAACAGAACGCCGTCAGCGCCGACAACGCAAACAGCGGCCGTTTGAGCAAATCCAGGGGGAACATCGGCGCAGGGTGCCCGACCTCGCGCTTTAGCATCAGCGCGCCGCCCACCAGAAAAACCGCCAGGGCGATCAGCACGCTGGCCATGGAACCCAGTTGCGCCGCCTGACTCAGGGCGAAGATCAGCGCGCCGAAGGTGATGACGTTGAGCACGGCGGTGACGCGGTCGAAGGTCAGTGTGCCGAGACGGGTCGCGGGCAGCGAATTCCAGGCGAACATCAGGGCAAACAGGCCGATGGGCAGGTTGATCGCGAACAGCCACGGCCAACTCGCCACCGACAACACCAGCGACGCCACGGTCGGGCCGATGGAGAACGAGGTGCCGACCACCAGCGCGTTCATGCCCAGCCCGCGGCCCAGCCGTTCGTGGGGGAAGATCGAACCGATCAGCGCGGCGTTGACACTCATGATCGCGCTGGCGCCGATGCCCTGCAGCACGCGGGCGACGGTCAGCGTCGGCAGTGACCAGGACAGCGCACACAACGCCGACGACACCACGAACAGAATCAGCCCGCCCAGATACACCTTGCGGTGGCCAAGCACGCCGCCCAGCGCCGCGAACGGCAACAGCGTGGCGACGGCGGCGAGCTGGTAGGCGTTGATGATCCACACCGACGCCGCCGGTGAGGCGTTCAAATCAGCCGCGATGGCGGGGAGGGCAGTGTTGGCGATGGCGGTGTCGAGGGTGGCGAGGGCGATGGACATCAGAATCGCCGCCATGCCGCGAAACTCGCGGGGTGTGAGTTTATTACCGACGCGCGGGGCATCCTGAGTGGCGGGCTGGACCATTATCGACAACGCTCCGGGGATGAACTTCAGGCAAGTCTGCGGGCGCAGACCAAGGCGTGATGGTGCCGTTTTGTTAGGGTGCCATGCAATGAAATATCCGCCAGACCGAGCGGGTGGCGGAGCTGTTAGATCCGAACCAGGTCAGAGGCGGCGGTGAGAATCCCGTGGGAGCGAGCTTGCTCGCGAAGACTTAAGCCAACCCCCTGAAGATCCAGCGGCTTTACCGACCTCTTCGCGAGCAAGCTCACTCCCACAAGTGCCCCGGACCGAAGGCCGCCCTCAACCCCCGGCGGTATCAATGTCCTTGTCCAGCTCACCCGTCTGCAGCTCCTCTTTGGTGGTGTCCGGCGATTCATGCTCTTCCGGCTCGAAATCCGGGGTAAAGCTGTTATCCCCCGCATCGACCCCGGCGTTCTCATGACCCTGCGCGCCGTCTTTCGACTCGCCCTGCGGCTTGACCGTGTCCTTCTGCGCCACGCTGCTGTCCAGGGCTTCCGGTTGCGCGGCCGGGCTAATCGCCGGGTCGTTGCGGTTGACGGTTTGATCATTGTTCTGGGTAGCCATATGCACCTCTTCTGTCATATCCCGTTCACAGGACTTACAGATATCGAGGGCAACGGCGCGCAAGGGTTCGATCCATGTGCTGACCGGCAATGTCGCGGCTTCATTTACCCGATCGTTCCCGGCGTGCCCACTGACGCCTTCCCGGCTAAAGCCGGTCCCACAAAAAAGCGACGCGTGCACTCAGTAGGACCGGCTTCAGCCGGGAAGCTTTTGATTTGCTTTTGATCTTCCTACACAAAAAGTCCAGACGACACCCATCGCGACTTGGGTGCAGGCTGAACGCAGGCGACGCGGAGTGGGCCGAGCCGCATGGATGCGGCGAGAGCGCCGTCAGGACATGGATGTCCGTTCGGCGCGGGCCCACGGAGCGTCGTCGAAGTGAGGGTATTCCGACGAAGGAGGAACCTAGCCAGGAGCAAGCACCCTTGGTTACTTGGGGTGCTTTTCCAAGTAACTCGCCGAAGGCGAAACAGTCTGCCCCCAGGCAGACGCTCCTGATCTTGACCTTAAAATCGTGGCGGTTTAGATAACCGCCAGGATCGCCTCGGTAACAGCCCCGATATTCCCCTGATTCAACGCCGCCACACAAATCCGCCCGGTATCCAACGCATAAATCCCGAACTCATTGCGCAACCGATGAACCTGCGCCGTCGTCAGACCCGAATACGAAAACATCCCCCGCTGCCGCGCGACAAAACTGAAATCCTGCCCCGCCGCATTATTCGCCAGACGCTGCGTCATCTCCTCACGCATCCCGCGAATCCGCAGGCGCATCTCGCCCAGCTCCTCCTCCCACTTGGCACGCAACTCAGGGCTGTTCAACACCGTCGCCACAATCGACGCGCCATGGGTCGGCGGGTTCGAATAGTTCGTACGGATCACACGCTTCACCTGAGACAACACCCGCGCCGTCTCTTCCTTCGAATCCGTCACGATCGACAACGCACCGACCCGCTCGCCATACAGCGAAAACGACTTCGAAAACGAACTGGAAGCAAAGAACGTCATGCCGCTGTCAGCGAACAAACGCACCGCCGCTGCGTCCTCGTCAATCCCGTCACCGAAGCCCTGATACGCCATGTCCAGAAACGGCACATGACCCTTGGCCTTCAGCACCTCAAGCACCTTCTTCCAGTCTTCCAGGGTCAGGTCAACGCCAGTGGGGTTATGGCAGCAGGCGTGCAGCACGACGATCGAGCCGGACGGCAGGTTCTGCAGATCCTCCAGCATGCCCGTGCGGTTCACGTCATGGGTGGCGGCGTCGTAGTAACGGTAGTTCTGCACCGGGAAACCGGCGGTTTCGAACAGCGCGCGGTGGTTTTCCCAGCTTGGGTCGCTGATCGCCACAACGGCGTCAGGGGAGAGCTGCTTGAGGAAGTCCGCGCCGATTTTCAGAGCGCCCGTACCGCCGACCGCCTGGACCGTCATCACTTGGCCCGAAGCCAGCAGCGGCGACTCAGCGCCGAACAGCAGGGTTTGCACGGCCTTGTCGTAGGCAGCGATGCCGTCGATGGGCAGGTAGCCGCGGGGCAGGTGTTGGGCCACCCGGTTTTCTTCCGCTTCGACAACGGCGCGCAGCAGCGGAATTTTCCCTTCTTCGTTGCTGTAAACGCCGACACCCAGATTGACCTTGGTCGTGCGGGTATCGGCGTTGAATGCTTCGTTGAGGCCCAGGATTGGATCGCGTGGTGCCATTTCGACAGCGGAGAACAGGCTCATTGTGCGGGGGCTCTGAATGGGGAGTGAATGGGTCGCGTCGCTCCAGCCGATTGCACTAGAGCGGTGCACAAACGGGGAGCAAGTATAAAGGCCTGCGCCAGTGCGGGCGACAGTCCCGCGCAGGTTTTTCAGGGTTTTTCGCGAAATTTTTCGACCGTTAGTCCCGTGCCGCGGACTAATCTGCGGAGGGTGGCTTGAAAGGTGGCGCCGTCGACTCCACTTGTAGTCCCATCACTTCTTTTATGTACGTCTTTTCCCTGACGGGATCAGCCGTCCGTGCTCAATTGCGTTGCTGCGGGATTCATCCGGCAGTGGCCCCTCCAGAGGTACGTTATGTCCGAGTTTCAGCTCGTTACCCGTTTTGAGCCGGCCGGCGATCAACCGGAGGCGATTCGTCAGTTGGTTGAAGGCATCGACGCCGGCCTGTCGCACCAGACCCTGCTCGGTGTAACCGGTTCGGGCAAGACCTTCAGCATCGCCAACGTCATTCAGCAAGTGCAGCGCCCGACCCTGGTGCTGGCGCCGAACAAGACCCTGGCCGCCCAGCTGTACGGCGAGTTCAAGGCGTTTTTCCCGAACAACTCGGTCGAGTACTTCGTTTCCTACTACGACTACTACCAGCCCGAAGCCTACGTGCCGTCGTCGGACACCTTCATCGAGAAGGATGCGTCGATCAACGACCACATCGAGCAGATGCGCCTGTCCGCGACCAAAGCGCTGCTGGAGCGCAAAGACTCGATCATCGTCACCACGGTGTCGTGCATTTATGGTCTGGGCAGTCCGGAAACCTACCTGCGCATGGTTCTGCATGTGGATCGCGGCGACAAGCTCGACCAGCGCGCTTTGCTGCGTCGCCTGGCCGACCTGCAATACACCCGCAACGACATGGATTTCGCTCGGGCGACCTTCCGGGTGCGCGGCGACGTGATCGACGTGTTCCCGGCGGAATCGGACCTGGAAGCCATCCGCATCGAGCTGTTCGATGACGAGGTCGAGAGCCTTTCTGCCTTCGATCCGCTGACCGGGGAGGTGATTCGCAAACTGCCGCGCTTCACCTTCTACCCGAAGAGCCACTACGTGACCCCGCGGGAAACGCTGCTGGAGGCGATGGAAGGCATCAAGGTCGAGCTGAACGAGCGTCTGGAATACCTGCGCGGCGCCAACAAGCTGGTGGAAGCCCAGCGTCTGGAGCAGCGCACCCGTTTCGACCTGGAGATGATCCTCGAGCTGGGTTACTGCAACGGCATCGAAAACTACTCGCGCTACCTGTCCGGGCGTCCGTCTGGCGCGCCGCCGCCGACGCTCTACGACTACCTGCCCGCTGACGCGCTGCTGGTGATCGACGAATCCCACGTCAGCGTGCCCCAGGTCGGGGCCATGTATAAGGGCGACCGTTCGCGCAAAGAGACGCTGGTGGAATACGGTTTCCGCCTGCCATCGGCGCTGGACAACCGGCCGATGCGTTTCGATGAGTGGGAAAACGTCAGCCCGCAGACCATTTTCGTCTCAGCGACGCCGGGTAACTACGAAGCCGAGCACGCGGGCCGCATCGTCGAGCAAGTGGTGCGGCCGACCGGTCTGGTCGACCCGCAGATCGAGATCCGTCCGGCGCTGACTCAGGTCGACGACCTGCTCTCGGAGATCCACAAGCGCGTGGCGATCGAGGAGCGGGTGCTGGTGACCACGCTGACCAAGCGCATGTCCGAAGACCTCACCGATTACCTGGCCGACCACGGCGTGCGCGTGCGTTACCTGCACTCGGACATCGACACCGTCGAGCGCGTCGAGATCATCCGCGACCTGCGCCTGGGCACCTTCGATGTGCTGGTGGGGATCAACTTGCTGCGCGAAGGCCTGGACATGCCGGAGGTGTCGCTGGTGGCGATTCTGGATGCCGACAAGGAAGGCTTTCTGCGTTCCGAGCGCTCGCTGATCCAGACCATCGGCCGGGCCGCGCGTAACCTCAACGGCCGCGCGATCCTGTACGCCGATCGCATTACGGGGTCCATGGAGCGTGCGATCGAAGAAACCGATCGCCGTCGCGAAAAGCAGATCGCGTTCAACCTGGCCAACGGCATCACGCCGAAAAGCGTGATCAAGGACGTCGCCGACATCATGGAAGGCGCCACCGTGCCCGGCTCGCGCAGCAAGAAGCGCAAAGGCATGGCCAAAGCCGCCGAAGAGAACGCCAAGTACGAGGCCGAACTGCGCTCGCCGAGCGAAATCACCAAACGCATTCGTCAGCTGGAAGAGAAGATGTACCAACTGGCCCGCGACCTGGAGTTCGAGGCGGCAGCGCAGATGCGCGACGAGATCGGCAAACTGCGCGAGCGCCTGCTGGCAGTTTGAGGGCTCGCGGGAGTGACCGGGGTGGCGCTCCCACACGATCCGGGTTGACTTGGAATCCCGGCCCCGCCGCTGGACCTTGTGGGAGTGAGCTTGCTCACGAAGGCATTGTCATTGCAGATGAAGATGCGGCGGATGTGCCGACGCTTTCGCGAGCAAGCTCGTTCCCACAGGGGTTGTGTTCGACTTGGTATATCGGCCAGGCAGCTGAACGTGTGGGAGTGAGGTTGCTCACGAAGGCGTTCTCGGCGTTTCAGGGCGGCTTAATGCGCCGCGCCACTCTTGACCCCCGACGGCAACTTCCGCGTCAACAGCACCGCCAGCATGCTCACCCCCAGCGCAATCCCGACAAAATGAAACGCGTCGTTGTAGGCCATGATCGCCGCCTGTTGATGGGCGATCTCGCTGAGCTTGCCCAACGCCGCCGTTTCACTGCCCAACCGGTCGGTGAGCATCGCCATGCGTTCGGCGACTTGCGGGTTGGCGGGGGAGATCGACTCGCGCAAATAGTCGAAGTAGGTCTTGGTCCGCGCGTCCAGCAACGTCGCCAGCAACGCAATGCCGATGGCGCCGCCCAGGTTGCGCAGAATGTTGAACAGGCTCGACGCCGACCCCGCGTCCTGGGGCTGAATGAACGCTGTGGCGATCAGCGAAATAGTCACCATGATCAGCGGCTGACCCAGCGCCCGCACGAGCTGAATCTGATTGAACTGCGGCCCGGCGAAATCCGGATTGAGCACGCCGGACGAAAAGCTCGCCAGCCCGAACAAGCCAAACCCCAGCGTACACAGCAGCTTCGGCGAGATCACCTTCATCAGTTGCGGCACCAGCGGAATCAGAAACAGCTGGGGCACGCCCATCCACATGATCACCTCACCGATCTGCTGGGCGTTGTAGCCCTGAATCTGCGCCAGGTACAGCGGCAGCAGATAGATCGAGCCATACAGTCCGACGCCCATGCCCACGCTGGAAATACTCGACAGCCCAAAATTGCGGTTGCCGAGAATGCCCAGGTTGATCAGCGGTTTGTCCTTGGAAAACTGAATGATCACGAAGCTGATCAGGCTCACCAGTGCAATGCTGCCCAAGCCGACGATCAGGTTCGATTCCAGCCAGTCCTTGCGATGCCCCTCTTCAAGAAACACCTGCAAGCAGCCCAGCCCGACCCCCAGGGTGACAATGCCGGCGTAGTCGGTGCTCTTGAGCAATTCCCAGTGGGGCGCCTTTTTCTCCAGCCCGTAGAGCAGGCCGCCGATCATCACTAGCCCTGGCGGGATGTTGATGTAAAAGATGTACTCCCAGCCGAAGTTCTCCGTCAGCCAGCCGCCCAGGGTCGGGCCGATGGAAGGGGCGAAGGTGGCGGTCATGGCGAACAGCGCCATACCTTTGGCCCGGTGATGCTCCGGCAGTTTGATCAAGGTCAGGGTGAACGCCAGCGGGATTAGCGCGCCGCCGGTGAAGCCCTGCAGGGCACGGAAGACGATCATGCTTTCCAGGCTCCAGGCCATCGAGCAGAGCAGGGACGACAGCAGAAACCCCACCGACACCCAGACCGCCAGGCGCCGCGCCGAGAGCAACTGCACCAACCAGGCCGTCAGCGGGATCATGATGATTTCCGCCACCAGATACGAGGTGGAAATCCATGAGCCTTCTTCCAGTGTCGCCGACAGCGCGCCCTGAATGTCCTTGAGCGACGAGTTGGTGATCTGGATATCAAGGACCGCCATGAACGCGCCAAGCATGACGCTCATCACGGCAATCCAGTCGCGCCGGGTCGGTTCGCCGACCGGGCGGATCAGTTCATCACTGGCCATGTCGGGCGTCGTTCGGCGGCCGGATATCGACTGAAACGGTCACCGACATGCCCGGGCGGATCTTGCCGTGCAGCGGGTTGTCCGGCGCGAAAGTCAGCTTGACCGGGATGCGCTGCACGACCTTGGTGAAGTTGCCGGTGGCGTTGTCCGGCGGCAGCAGGCTGAACTGCGCACCGGAGGCGGCAAACAGGCTGTCGACGCGGCCCTCAATGGGCGTGCCGGGAAAGCTGTCGAAGGTCAGCTGGGCGACCTGACCGATCTCCATGTGCTCGATCTGGGTTTCCTTGAAATTGGCCTGCACCCAGATGTCCTGGTCCGGCACGATCGACAGCAGATAAGCGCCGGCCTGAACGAACTGGCCATTGCGCGCCGCCCGCTGGCCGACCAGCCCGCTGAGGGGCGAGTGGATCTCGGTGCGCTGCACATTGATCTGCGCCTGGGCCAGGTCGGCACGGGCGGTGGCGATCTGCGCGTCGAGGCGCTTGATCTCGGCGTTCAGCGCGTTGACCTGCTGGCGCTGACTCTGGGCATCGGCCTGGGCCTTGGTGACCTGGGAGCGGGCGACGTTGCTGTCGGCGGTCATGGTGGTCACCTGGGCTTCCGAGACGAAGCCCGGGGTGCGCAGCTTTTGCAGTCGCGCCAGGTCCAGTTGCGTGCGCCCCAGGGTCGCCTGATTCGCTTGCACCTGCGCATCACTGGCGGCGATCAGGCTCGACTGCTGGGTCAAACGGCTCTGCGCTTGCAGGCGCTCCGCTTCGCGGGTTGCCAGGGTCGCCTGGGCCCGGTCGATGGCCAGGCGGAAATCATCCGGCTCAAGCCGCACCAGCAACTGGCCTTTTTCCACGCGCTGGTTGTCCTGCACCAACAGCTCGTTGATCCGCGCGCCGAGCTGGCTGGACACCCGGGTGATTTCACCCTGTACATAGGCGTTGTCGGTGGACTCGTGAAAGCGTCCTTTCAGGTACCACTGGGCGAAGAAGGCGAGGGCGATCAGCAGGACCACCACGAAGAAGATGAACAGGCGGCGCTTGAGTTGGGCGGGCATGGGCGTTCTGGATTATTGGAATGTACGCAAATTTATCAGGGTTGGCGGTCTGGCACCTAGCCATCGTCGCGATCATGACCGCCACTGATGGCGCGGCATTCGTTGCAACACCCGTGGCGACGCGTGCCGTGCGGCGAGGGCGGGGCCGCCTGTCCTGCCATTACCACGATTCTGCGCTCCATCAAGCGTCCGCGCTGGAGCCGCGCAGGCCGCGCCTGTTAACATTCGCGGCTTGTTCGACCTATTCGGGATTTTCCATGACCACCGTTCGCACCCGCATCGCGCCATCGCCCACCGGCGACCCCCACGTTGGCACGGCCTACATCGCGCTGTTCAACTATTGCTTCGCCAAACAGCATGGCGGCGAATTCATCCTGCGCATTGAAGACACCGATCAACTGCGCTCGACCCGCGAGTCCGAACAACAGATTTTCGACGCCCTGCGCTGGCTCGGCATCGAGTGGAGCGAAGGCCCCGACGTCGGCGGTCCCCATGGCCCGTATCGCCAGAGCGAGCGCGGCGACATCTACAAGAAGTACGTGCAGGAACTGGTCGACGCCGGTCATGCCTTCCCGTGCTTCTGCACCGCTGAAGAGCTGGACCAGATGCGCGCCGAGCAGACCGCCCGGGGCGAAACCCCGCGCTACGACGGCCGCGCGCTGCTGCTGTCGAAAGAAGAAGTCGAGCGCCGCCTGGCCGCCGGCGAACCCCATGTGATCCGCATGAAGGTGCCGAGCGAAGGCGTCTGCGTAGTGCCGGACCTCCTGCGTGGCGAAGTCGAAATCCCGTGGGACCGCATGGACATGCAGGTCCTGATGAAGACCGACGGCCTGCCGACCTACTTCCTCGCCAACGTCGTCGACGACCACCTGATGGGCATCACCCATGTGCTGCGCGGCGAAGAGTGGCTGCCGTCGGCACCGAAGCTGATCCTGCTCTACGAGTACTTCGGCTGGGAAAAGCCGGCGCTGTGCTACATGCCGCTGCTGCGTAACCCGGACAAGAGCAAACTCTCCAAGCGCAAGAATCCGACCTCGGTGACGTTCTACGAGCGCATGGGCTTCATGCCGGAAGCGATGCTCAACTACCTCGGTCGCATGGGCTGGTCGATGCCCGACGAGCGCGAAAAGTTCTCGCTGGACGAAATGGTCGAACACTTCGATCTGACCCGCGTGTCCCTGGGCGGGCCGATTTTCGACATCGAGAAGCTGTCGTGGCTCAACGGCCAATGGCTGCGTGAACTGCCGGTGGAAGAGTTCGCCACCCGCGTGCAGAAGTGGGCGTTCAACAGCGACTACATGATGAAGATCGCCCCCCACGTTCAGGGCCGCGTCGAGACGTTCAGCCAGATCGCACCGCTGGGCGGTTTCTTCTTCGCCGGTGGCGTGACGCCGGACGCGAAGCTGTTCGAACACAAGAAGCTGTCGCCGGAACAGGTGCGTCAGGTCATTCAGCTGATCCTGTGGAAGCTGGAGTCCCTGCGTCAGTGGGAGAAGGACAAGATCACCGGTTGCATTCAGGCAGTGGTCGAGCACCTGGAACTGAAGCTGCGGGACGCCATGCCACTCATGTTCGCCGCCATCACCGGTCAGGCGAATTCGGTATCGGTCACCGACGCCATGGAGATTCTGGGCCCGGACCTGACCCGTTTCCGTCTGCGCCAGGCGCTGGACATGCTGGGCGGGGTGTCGAAGAAAGAGAACAAAGAATGGGAGAAGCTGCTCGGCGCCATCGGCTGAGTGACCACCTGAACTAGCCAGGGCCATTGAGCGATGGCCCGTTGGCCGGCGTGGGCCGGTTTTCCGGGAGGCGGTAAGTGATTGTTATCCCGGAAAATTCTTTTGGAATTGTTTGAAAAAGAGTTTGACAGCTTTGTGGGTCGCACTTAATATGCGCCCCGTCCACACGGCAACGCAGAAATACGCGGTAACGCGGCGTTCTACGTAAGTGTATTGTGGGGCTTTAGCTCAGCTGGGAGAGCGCCTGCATGGCATGCAGGAGGTCAGCGGTTCGATCCCGCTAAGCTCCACCAAATTAGAAGCTTCAAGGTTTGCGTTACTGCCTTGAAGTTTGTCCCGCTCCGGAACCAGCACCGAGGCGGTACGCAAGGGTTACGTCCCCTTCGTCTAGTGGCCTAGGACACCGCCCTTTCACGGCGGTAACAGGGGTTCGAGTCCCCTAGGGGACGCCAGTTTTACCGAGTGAGGCTTTAGAGCTGATCTCCGCCGAGAGGCGTAAATCCGGGGCTATAGCTCAGCTGGGAGAGCGCCTGCATGGCATGCAGGAGGTCAGCGGTTCGATCCCGCTTAGCTCCACCAATTTCTGCCAGGGTTCGTCAGTTGTCATCGGCGAATCTGCTCGAAGGTTTTGCGTCCCCTTCGTCTAGTGGCCTAGGACACCGCCCTTTCACGGCGGTAACAGGGGTTCGAGTCCCCTAGGGGACGCCACGATTTCTCGCTCTGCGAGACCAAGGGTCATTCGATTATTGAATGGCCCTTTTGTTTTTCCGGGGTTTGGTTCCTGACCCTATCTTTCTTTGCCTCTCTCGTCGTTCATCTGCCCATCGTTCATCCCAAGCACCGGTGTCGTCCTTGCCAACGCACATGATGAGGATAATATTATCGCCATCATCCCGGAGGCGGTCATGAACGATAAAAAAGCACAGACCCGCGAACGCATTCTCACTGCTGCCAGCACCGCGTTGATCGCGCGGGGCCCGATCGAGCCCAGCGTCAACGAGATCATGGGCGCAGCCGGGCTGACGGTAGGCGGCTTCTACGCGCATTTCGACAGCAAGGAAGCGCTGATGCTTGAAGCGTTCAGCCAGTTGCTGGCCGAGCGCCGTGAGATGGTCGCCAGCATCGACGGTCAATTGCCGGGTGAGGAGCGTCGCGCGCTGCTGGCCGCGTTCTACCTGTCGCGCAGGCACCGCGACGCCGAAGAGCACGCGTGCCCGTTGCCGACAGCGATCGGGGAGATGGCGCGTCTGTCCGAGGATTTTCGCAACGCCCTGGCGGAACACGTCGAACTGATGGTGGCGCAGCTCGCTGCCAGCCCTGAAGAGTCCGACAAGACCCTGGCCGATATCGCATTGATGGTCGGCGGCCTGGCCCTCGCCCGAGCCCTGGGGCCCGGTGAACTGTCAGATCGCGTGCTCCGGGCGGCGAAGTCCGCGGTGCTGTGATGCCATTGTAGGACTGGCTTCAGCCGGGAAGAGGCCAGCGTGGGCACCCTCAATTTTGGGCTGAGGGGACTGATTTATTTACAACGCTTCACCGTAAATTAATCTGTCCCCGGCTGGACCATTTCTTGTCCGATGCTTTTAGTTACACTGCCCGGGTGATGAATTTGATAGGGCATCAAGAAATGGTCTGGGATCTGGCAACGCCGTTCGTCATCGATCTGCAGGTGGGCGAGGAGGATATCGACGGCCTGGGTCACGCCAACAACGCGGTGTATGTCACCTGGCTCGAACGCTGCGCATGGCGGCATTCCCAGCAACTGGGCCTGGACCTGAGCGAGTACCGTCGACTCGACCGGGCCATGGCCGTGGTGCGGCATGAGATCGACTACCTGGCCAGCGCCTATCAGGATGACGAACTGCAACTGGCGACCTGGATCGTCGACTGGGATCAACGCCTGAAAATGACCCGGCGCTTCCAGCTCAAGCGGCCCAGTGATGGCGTGACCTTGCTGCGCGCGCAGACCACCTTCGTCTGCATCGAACTGTCGTCGGGTAAACCCAAGCGCATGCCGAGCGAGTTCATCGACGGTTATGCCGCCGGCCTCCACAGCGCGGTCTCCTGACGCTCGACGCGCGTAAACCGTATCCAATCCGCCGGCCTCTGCGTAAACTGCCGGACTTTTTTTCGAGTGTGACCCCATGCAAATTGCCCTGGCACCCATGGAAGGCCTGGTCGACGACATCCTGCGTGACGTGCTGACGCAAGTCGGCGGCATCGACTGGTGCGTGACCGAATTCATCCGGGTGACCGAGCGCGTGTTGCCGGAGCATTACTTCCACAAGCTCGCGTCCGAGCTGTTGCAGGGCTCGAAGACCCGCGCCGGCGTGCCCTTGCGTGTGCAGCTACTGGGGTCGGACCCGGTATGTCTGGCCGAGAACGCAGCCTTCGCGGCCGAACTGGGGGCGCCGGTTATCGACCTGAATTTTGGCTGCCCCGCCAAGACCGTCAACAAATCCCGAGGCGGGGCGGTGTTGCTCAAGGAGCCGGAGCTGCTGCACACCATCCTCAGTCACGTACGCCGCGCCGTGCCTGCGCACATTCCGGTCACCGCCAAGATGCGCCTGGGCTACGACAGCACCGAACCGGCGCTGGATTGCGCCCGGGCCCTGGAAGCGGGCGGCGCGGAGCACATCGTCGTCCACGCCCGCACCAAGGTCGACGGCTACAAGCCGCCGGCGCACTGGGAGTGGATTAGCAAGATTCAGGACGTGGTGAAGATTCCGATCATCGCCAACGGCGAGATCTGGACCGTCGACGACTGGCGCCGCTGCCGGGAGATCTGTGGCGCCCGCGACATCATGATCGGTCGCGGTCTGGTGGCGCGTCCGGACCTGGGCCGGCAGATCGCCGCGGCGCAAGCCGGGCGTGAGGTCATCCCCATGACTTGGGCCGAATTGCAGCCCCTGCTGCGGGATTTCTGGTTGCAGGCCATGGCCAAGATGACCCGCGTTCAAGCGCCGGGCCGCCTCAAGCAGTGGGTGGTCCTGCTCACCAAAAGCTACCCCGAAGCGACCGTCCTGTTCGATGCCCTGCGCCGCGAAACCGACTGCGAGCGGATCAGCCAGATGCTCGGTGTGAGCGTGCCGGAAGCCGCCTGAAAATTTTTTTGCACGACTCTTGAAACGCAAATGACCGTCCCTATTTTGGGATTACGCGATGCCGAAGTCGGGTCGCGGCGATAACCACTTGCTGATTTATCAGGAGATTTTCAGATGACTACTGCATTTTCCCTGGCTCCACTGTTCCGTCACTCCGTTGGCTTTGACCGCTTCAATGACCTGTTCGAGTCGGCGGCGCGCAACGAGTCGGCCAGCAGCTACCCTCCCTACAACGTCGAGAAACACGCTGATGACCAATACCGCATTGTCATCGCGGCAGCGGGTTTCCAGGAGGAAGACCTGGAGCTGCAAGTCGAGAAGGGCGTACTGACCGTCACCGGCAACAAGCGCGAGAATACGGCGGAAGGCGTGACCTTCCTGCACCAGGGCATTGCCCAGCGTGCCTTCAAGCTGTCGTTCCGCCTGGCTGACCACATTGAGGTCAAGAACGCTGCTTTGGCCAATGGCCTGTTGAACATTGACCTGCTGCGTCTGGTGCCTGAAGAGGCCAAGCCAAAACGCATCCAGATCAATGCCCGGAAAACCCTGACTCACTGATCCAGAGTCAGCGTGAGAAGGCGCCCTGCGGGGCGCCTTTTTTGTGCGCGCTCAGCGCGCGGGCGATTGCTCCAGCCCTGCAGCTTGCGCATCCAGCAGCGCCATGAACGCCCGCGCCGCGTTAGACAGCGTGCGTTCGGTGTGGACGATATACCCCAACTGCCGCCGTAACTGGACACCCGGCAACGGGATGGGGGTGACTTGCTCGTCGAGCATGGTCCGTGGCAGCACGCTCCAGGCCAGTCCGATGGACACCATCATCTTGATCGTCTCCATATAGTTGGTGCTCATGGCGATATTCGGCTTCAGCCCCTGCGACTCACAGAGCTCGCTGACGATGTGGTGGGTGAAGGTGTTCTCGCCCGGAAACACCGCCGGGTAGCGGGCGAGGTCGGCCAGGCTGACGTTTTTCCGGGTCGCCAGCGGGTGCTCGGGCGCGGCGACGAAATCCAGCGGGTCGTCCCAGACCTTGACGGCTTTCACCAGCGCGTGGGGCTCGGGTGCCAAGGTGATCACCGCCAGCTCCGCACGGCCGTGGAGGATTTCTTCGTAGGCCACTTCCGAATCGAGAAACTGAATGTCCAGCGCGACGTCCGGGTAGGTCTTGGTAAACGCCCTTAATAGCGTAGGCAACCGGTGCAAACCGATGTGGTGACTGGTCGCCAGGGTCAGACGCCCGGTGACCTCGCCGGTCAGGTTGGTCAGCGCGCGACGGGTGTCGTCCAGCACATTGAGGATCTGATAAGCGCGGGGGAGCAGGGCGCGTCCGGCTTCGGTCAGGCTGACCTCACGGCCCAGCCGATCAAAAAGCCGCACGTCCAGTTGCTGCTCCAGACCGGCGATGCGCTTGCTGACCGCCGGCTGAGTCAGGTGCAGGCGCTCGCCAGCGGCCGAGAAGCTGCCCATCTCGGCGATGGCAATGAAGGCATTGAGATTAGCCAGATCCATCTCGGATTCCTGTTGGTTATGCAAAGCATGAAAAATATGAATTTGAGTTATTTAAGCATATTCCATAGCATCACCCCCACAAGCCAAGGGTCTTTACGGTGTCATCTCGACATCGGCGGCCGGGGCATAGAAATACGCTGATGAGGAACCGTCTGATGGCCGGCAAAACGCTCTACGACAAGCTCTGGGATTCGCATTTGGTCAAGCAGCGCGACGATGGCTCTGCGCTGCTCTACATCGACCGTCACATCATTCACGAAGTGACGTCGCCTCAGGCTTTCGAAGGCTTGCGCCTGGCCGGACGCTCACCATGGCGCATCGACGCCAACGTCGCCACCGTCGACCATAACGTGCCGACCACCCCCGACCGCAAGGACGGCGTCGACGCCATCGTCGATCAAGTGTCGCGCTTGCAGGTCAAGACCCTGGATGACAACTGCGACGAGTACGGCATCACCGAATTCAAGATGAACGACATCCGTCAGGGCATCGTTCACGTGATCGGTCCGGAGCAGGGCGCGACCTTGCCGGGCATGACCGTGGTCTGCGGCGACTCGCACACGTCCACCCACGGCGCATTCGGCGCGCTGGCCCACGGCATCGGCACTTCCGAGGTCGAGCACGTCCTCGCGACTCAGTGTTTGGTCGCGAAGAAAATGAAGAACATGCAAGTGAAGGTCGAAGGCAAGCTGCCGTTCGGCGTCACGGCCAAGGACATCGTCCTGGCCATCATCGGCAAGATCGGCACCGCCGGCGGCAACGGCCATGCCATCGAATTCGCCGGCAGCGCCATTCGCGACCTGTCCGTCGAAGGCCGCATGACCATCTGCAACATGTCCATCGAAGCCGGCGCCCGTGTCGGGCTGGTGGCGACCGATGACAAGACCATTGCCTACGTGAAGGGTCGTCCTTTCGCACCGACTGCCGAGCAGTGGGACGCAGCCGTCGAGGCCTGGAAAGACCTGGTGTCCGACGACGACGCGGTGTTCGACACCGTGGTTGAGCTCGACGCGACCCAAATCAAGCCGCAAGTCAGCTGGGGTACGTCGCCGGAAATGGTCGTGGCCGTGGATCAGCATGTGCCCGATCCGGCGCAGGAAGCCGATCTGGTCAAGCGTGGCTCGATCGAGCGCGCCTTGAAGTACATGGGCCTGAAAGCCAATCAGGCGATCACCGACATTCAGCTGGATCGCGTGTTCATCGGTTCGTGCACCAACTCGCGGATCGAGGACCTGCGCGCCGCAGCGGACATCGCCAAAGGCCGCAAAGTGGCGTCGACCATCAAGCAGGCGATCGTCGTGCCAGGCTCGGGTCTGGTGAAAGAACAGGCCGAGCGGGAAGGGCTGGACAAGGTCTTCATCGAAGCCGGTTTCGAATGGCGTGAGCCGGGCTGCTCGATGTGCCTGGCGATGAACCCGGACCGCCTGGAGAGCGGCGAGCACTGCGCGTCGACCTCCAACCGTAACTTCGAAGGCCGTCAGGGCGCCGGTGGGCGTACTCACCTGGTCAGTCCGGCGATGGCAGCAGCGGCTGCGGTCAGCGGCCGTTTCGTCGACGTTCGCACCATGAGCCAGGCATAAGGAGCCCCGTATGAAGCCTTTTACCCAACACACCGGTCTGGTCGCTCCGCTGGATCGCGCCAACGTCGACACCGATCAGATCATCCCCAAGCAGTTCCTGAAGTCGATCCGCCGGACCGGCTTTGGCCCGAACCTGTTTGACGAGTGGCGCTACCTTGACGTGGGTCAGCCGTATCAGGACAACAGCAAGCGTCCGCTCAACCCGGATTTCGTGCTCAACGCCGAGCGTTACCAGGGCGCGAGCGTCTTGCTGGCCCGGGAAAACTTTGGCTGCGGCTCGAGCCGTGAACACGCCCCATGGGCGCTGGAAGAGTACGGTTTTCGTAGCATCATCGCGCCGAGCTACGCGGACATCTTCTTCAACAACAGCTTCAAGAACGGCCTGCTGCCGATCATCTTGAGCGAAAGCGAAGTCGATGAGCTGTTCAAAGTGGTCGAGGCGACGCCGGGCTACCAGTTGAACGTGGACCTGCAAGCCCAGACCGTGACCCGTGAAGATGGCAAGGTCTACCACTTTGAAATCGACGCCTTCCGCAAGCACTGCCTGCTCAACGGCCTGGACGATATCGGCCTGACCCTGATGGACGGCGAGGCGATTGCCGCGTTCGAGAGCAAGCATCGCGCTTCGCAGCCGTGGTTGTTTCGCTGAGGGGCAGTTATTAGCTTCAAGCTTCAAGCTGACCGCGGTGTGAATGCTGATTCTTGCAGCTCACCGCTTGGAGCTTGCCGCTCCCGAGTCGGCATCGATCACCGGCTCGACACGTATTCTGAAACGAGGGTTTTATGAGCAAGCAGATTCTGATTCTCCCAGGTGATGGCATCGGCCCGGAAATCATGGCCGAGGCGGTCAAGGTGCTGGAACTGGCCAGCGAGAAATATCAGCTGGGTTTCGAACTGAGCCACGACGTTATCGGCGGCGCGGCCATCGACAAACACGGCGTACCACTGGCAGATGAAACCCTCGAGCGCGCTCGCGCCGTTGATGCCGTGCTGCTCGGCGCCGTGGGCGGCCCGAAATGGGACGCCATCGACCGCGACATCCGTCCGGAGCGCGGCCTGCTGAAGATCCGCTCGCAACTGGGCCTGTTCGCCAACCTGCGTCCGGCGATTCTGTATCCGCAACTGGCCGATGCGTCCAGTCTGAAGCCTGAAATCGTCGCCGGCCTGGACATCCTCATCGTCCGTGAGTTGACCGGCGGTATCTACTTCGGCGCCCCGCGTGGCACCCGCGAGCTGGAAAACGGCGAGCGTCAGTCCTACGATACGTTGCCCTACAGCGAAAGCGAGATCCGCCGCATCGCCCGCGTCGGCTTCGACATGGCCCGTGTGCGCGGCAAGAAGCTCTGCTCGGTGGACAAGGCCAATGTGCTTGCGTCCAGCCAGTTGTGGCGTGAAATCGTCGAACAGGTGGCCAAAGATTACCCGGACGTCGAACTCAGCCACATGTACGTCGACAACGCTGCCATGCAGCTGGTCCGCGCACCGAAGCAGTTCGACGTGATCGTCACCGACAACATGTTCGGCGACATCCTCTCCGACGAAGCGTCGATGCTCACCGGTTCCATCGGCATGCTGCCGTCGGCGTCGCTGGATTCGAACAACAAGGGCATGTACGAGCCTTGCCACGGTTCGGCCCCGGACATCGCCGGCAAAGGCGTGGCCAACCCGCTGGCGACAATTCTGTCGGTGTCGATGATGCTGCGTTACAGCTTCAACGAGCACACCGCTGCCGACGCCATCGAGAAAGCCGTGAGCCTGGTGCTGGATCAGGGCCTGCGCACCGGCGATATCTGGTCCGAAGGCAATGCCCGGATCGGTACGCAGGAAATGGGCGACGCCGTAGTCGCCGCGCTGCGCAATCTGTAATATCTCGGGCCCACGACTGTCAGGTTGAGCCCAGTGGCTCTCTGCGGTCGGGGCCCCACTTTTAATTAAGGTGTAGTTGCGATGAAACGTGTAGGTCTGGTCGGTTGGCGCGGGATGGTCGGTTCCGTGCTCATGCAGCGCATGCTGGAAGAGCAGGATTTCGATCTCATTGAGCCGGTTTTTTTCACCACCTCCAACGTCGGCGGCCAAGGCCCGTCGGTGGGCAAGGACGTCGCGCCGCTGAAAGATGCCTACAGCATCGACGAGCTCAAGACCCTGGACGTGGTGCTGACCTGCCAGGGCGGCGACTACACCAACGAAGTCTTTCCCAAGCTGCGCGAAGCGGGCTGGCAGGGTTACTGGATCGACGCGGCGTCGTCCCTGCGCATGCAGGACGATGCGGTGATCATCCTTGATCCGGTCAACCGCAAAGTCATCGACCAGCAGCTGGATGCCGGCACCAAGAATTATATCGGTGGCAATTGCACCGTCAGCCTGATGCTGATGGGCCTGGGCGGGCTGTTCGAGGCCGGTCTGGTGGAGTGGATGAACGTCATGACGTATCAGGCCGCTTCCGGCGCCGGTGCGCAGAACATGCGTGAGTTGATCAAGCAGATGGGTGCGATCAATGCGTCGGTGGTCGATGAGCTGGCGAACCCTGCCAGCGCGATTCTGGACATCGATCGCAAAGTGGCTGACGCGATGCGCGGCGAGGGTTTCCCGACCGAGAATTTCGGGGTGCCGCTGGCGGGCAGTCTGATCCCGTGGATCGACAAGGAGCTGCCGAACGGTCAGAGCCGCGAGGAGTGGAAAGGGCAGGCGGAGACGAACAAGATTCTGGGTCGTTTCAAGAGCCCGATTCCGGTCGATGGTATTTGCGTGCGCATCGGTGCGATGCGTTGCCACAGTCAGGCGCTGACCATCAAGCTGAACAAGGATGTGCCAATCGCTGACATCGAGGGGATGATCAGTCAGCACAATCCCTGGGTGAAGCTGGTGCCGAATAATCGCGAAGCGAGCATTCAGGAGCTGAGCCCGACGTCGGTGACCGGGACGTTGAATATTCCGGTGGGGCGTTTGCGTAAGTTGAATATGGGTTCGCAGTATCTGGGCGCGTTCACCGTGGGCGACCAGTTGTTGTGGGGCGCGGCGGAGCCGTTGCGTCGGATGTTGCGGATTCTGCTGGAACGGTAATCACTGTTCGTAGGGGACTGATTTATTTACATAGCTTCACCGTAAATTAATCTGTCCCCGGATCTGCGGCGTGAGTTAGTACGCCAGGATCAAGCGCGTCTGCCTAAGGGCAGACGTTTCGCCTTCGGCGAGTTACTTGGAAAAGTCGAAAGTCGCACCATCCCCAAGTAACCAAGGGTGCTTGCTCCTGGTTTGGTTCCTCCTTCGTCGGAATCCCCTCACTCCGGTCCCACGGAGCGTCGTCGGAGTGAGGGAACCGCACGAAGTCGGGCCCAACCGAGAGCAAGCACCCTTGGTTACTTGGGGTGCCTTTCCAAGTAACTCGCCGAAGGCGAAACCCGAGGCCGTTAGGCCGACGCCCTTGATCTTGATCCTGATCTCAAGACTGTAGCAAACCGCATACCCGGCACCTCGATGAAGCGATGAGCCAACATCGAAACCACCACAACCGCCACCACCACCAGCAACATCAACAGGTTGTCGTTCAGCGCACTGCCCGTACTCAGATACCGCACCAGCGACCCCGGAATCTCCCCCGGTTTGTCCACCAACAGCGGATAACCGCCGAACTTCGCCGCCACCGTCAATCCCGTCGCGGCGACGAAAATCACCGCCGCATGGGTCAGGTAAATCGACAGCCACAACCGGCCCAGCGCCGGAAACACCCGCACCTGCAACAGCCGCGACACCGCACCAGCCTCCCAGGCGAACACCAGAATCGCCAGGCAAAACAGCAGCGCCAGCTCAATCGTCATCGGGGCTTGGCCGTCCACCATCAGCCAGCCGATAGTCGCCAAAACCCCCACCTCAAGCACGCTGCCCAGCACCACCCCCGGCGCGAAATTCCGCAGCCTCGCGTACAGCCGATACGTCACCGTGCCCGCAAAGAAACAGGCCGCGCCCCACAACACATAGCGCGTCAGCAGGTCGGAATCCGTGAACAACCCGACAAACGCCAACCCCCCCAGCAGCGTGAAAATCGTCCGCGCCATCCCCGGCAGCGCGTAGCAGACCAACCCGAAGATCAGCCACAGGTAAAACGCGACGCTGACCCACCACGACGGGTAGTTGAACGACAGCGCATTGAAGCCCGGCCACCAGGCTTGAATCAGCAAAAGGTTTGGAAGAATTTCCCCTGGCGCGCGGTCACCGCTGAACGCCGGGAAATTCAACAGCAGCCCATAGCGCTCCAGCACCAGTTTCAAACACTCGAAACCGGTAAAGAACACCAGCACCGCGATATGCAGCGGCATGACCCGCCCGGCGCGGGCAATCATGAAGTCGCCCAACTGCCGCGGGGTGTTCAGCGTGCCGACGTAGCGCCGGTAAATCAGAAACCCGCTCAGGGCGAAGAACAGGCCGGCGAACTGACTGGCGTTACGGAAAAACGACAACTCCGTGATGCTTCGCTCGATGTGCGAGTGATGAACAATCAGCGTCAGGGCGCAGAGACCGCGCAGGCTGTCGAGCACGAGGAATCGCTTCATCTTGAGGGTCCTTGTTTCAGATGAGTTAAGCGCGCGGGCACGCGAACAGGCGCCGGCAGGCGTGCAGGGCAGAGAACGTAAGGCTGGGCGAGCAGGAAAGTTACCACCTTCGGCGCTGGGGCTGATGAGTGGCGCAAGCAGTGTGAAAAACAGAAGGTGGCGCACTGCAGGCTGGAGGCGGAAGCTAACACTGGTTTCGTGAAAGTTTTGCCAGCGGGCAGCAGTATGCCCGAACCGCAACCTCATTCGGAACAGGCATTCATCAAGATCTGACCACTCAAGCAGGGCGAATCCCTATATGTGGGATCGATCGTTATATATTGAGATTTGCGGCGCAACCGGTTTATAGTCCGCCCCGCATTCACTCATTAATAACAATCAGGTGAAGCCATGCAGGCGCAATTGATCGCGCTCGATTGGGGGACGACCTCCCTTCGCGCGTATCGACTCGGCGAACACGGCCGGGTACTGGAACAACGTTCGCTCAGCGCGGGCATCATGCAGCTGCCATCGACGCCTCGCTTTATTGGCGGGCAGCAGGTTTCCGACGGATTCGAACTCGCTTTCGACGAAGCCTGCGGCGACTGGCTCGACGCCGAACCGACGCTGCCGGTGATCGCCTGCGGGATGGTCGGCAGTGCTCAGGGCTGGCGCGAGGCGGTCTATCAGCAGACGCCCGCCAGCGTCGCAGCGCTTAGCTCTGCGTTGGTCACGGTGCGCAGCGTGCGCGGCGTCGACGTTCACATCATTCCCGGCATCCTGCAGCGCTCCGAGCTGCCCAATGTGATGCGCGGCGAAGAGACCCAGGTCCTGGGCATTCTTGACTCGCTGCCCGCCAGCGAAACCGCAAAGCCCCTGTTGATCGGCCTGCCCGGCAGCCACTCGAAGTGGGTGAGGGCGGTGGACGGCCGGATTGAGCATTTCGATACCTTCATGACCGGCGAGGTCTACGCCGCGCTGTCCAGCCACACCATTCTTGGCCGCACGATGCAGCGCAGCGACACCTTCGACGCCGAAGCGTTTGACCGAGGCGTGGCGGTGTCGCGGTCGGCCAACGGTGCGGCAGGTCCGCTGTCGACCATCTTCAGTTGCCGCACCCTCGGCTTGACCGGCGTGCTGTCCGGCACCGCTCAATCCGATTACCTCTCTGGCCTGTTGATCGGCCATGAAATCGTCGCGCTGGCGCAGCTGCTGCGCCAGACCGACGCGCACTTGCCCGCCGTGATCCTGATCGGCAGCGACGCCCTGATCGCACGCTATCAGCGCGCCCTCGATGCCAACGGTTTCCCCCAAGTGACCCTGGCCGAGCAGGCCACCGAGCGTGGCCTTTGGCAGGTGGCGGTGCAGGCCGGTCTGATTCAATCCTCCTCTTCGGCCGCTGCCCGGCCCCTTCATGTAGAGAACTGACATGCTCAAGCAAGCCCTCGTGCAAAACGGTCTGGTCGCAATTCTGCGCGGCCTGCGCCCCGAAGAAGCGCCGGCCATCGGTGATGTCCTGTACACCGCCGGTTTCCGCGTCATCGAAGTGCCGCTCAATTCCCCGCAGCCGTACGACAGCATCCGCTTGCTGCGTCAGAGCCTGCCCGCCGATTGCCTGATCGGGGCGGGCACGGTGCTGACGCCGGAGCAAGTGCGCCAGGTCAAGGAAGCCGGCGGCCAGGTCATCGTCATGCCCCACAGCGATCCGAAGGTGCTGCGCGCGGCAAAAGCCGAAGGCCTGTTCCTGTCTCCGGGCGTGGCGACGCCGACCGAAGCCTTCGCCGCGCTGGCCGAAGGCGCCGACGTGCTGAAGATGTTCCCTGCCGAGCAAATGGGCCCGGCGGTGGTCAAGGCCTGGCTGGCGGTGTTGCCGGCCGGCACGGCGCTGATTCCGGTCGGTGGCATCACCCCGGACAACATGAAAGTGTTCCTCGATGCCGGTGTTTCCGGTTTCGGCCTGGGTTCGGGGCTGTTCAAGCCGGGCATGAGCGCCGAGGACGTTGCCAAGAGCGCCAAGGCCTACGTGGACGCCTGGAACCAGCACAAGCCAGCAAACAACCAGTGACCCACCCGCTCGTTGAGCCATCGAGCATGTGTTTTTGAATAAGAGAGACAAGACATGAAAATCACCAAACTCACGACGTACATCGTTCCGCCGCGCTGGTGCTTCCTGAAAGTCGAAACCGACCAGGGCGTCACCGGTTGGGGGGAGCCTGTGGTCGAGGGCCGCGCCCACACCGTGGCTGCAGCGGTTGAGGAACTGTCCGACTATTTGATCGGCAGAGACCCCCGCAACATCGAAGACATCTGGACCGTGCTGTATCGCGGCGGCTTCTACCGGGGCGGCGCCATCCACATGAGCGCGCTGGCGGGCATCGATCAGGCGCTGTGGGACATCAAGGGCAAGGCCCTGGGCGTGTCGGTCAGCGACCTGCTTGGCGGCCAGGTGCGCGACAAGATTCGGGTGTATTCGTGGATCGGCGGCGACCGTCCGGCGGACACCGCACGCGCGGCAAAAGAAGCGGTGGAGCGTGGCTTCACTGCGGTGAAAATGAACGGCACCGAGGAGCTGCAGTTCCTCGACACCTTCGACAAGGTTGATCTGGCCCTGGCCAACGTCGCCGCCGTGCGCGATGCCGTGGGCCCCAACGTCGGCATCGGCGTCGACTTCCACGGTCGTGTGCACAAGCCGATGGCCAAGGTGCTGATGAAAGAGCTGGACCCGTACAAGCTGATGTTCATCGAAGAGCCGGTGCTCAGCGAGAACTACGAAGCGCTGAAGGAACTGGCGCCGTTGACCAGCACGCCGATTGCCCTGGGCGAGCGTTTGTTCTCCCGCTGGGATTTCAAGCGCGTGTTAAGCGAAGGCTATGTCGACATCATCCAGCCGGATGCTTCCCACGCGGGCGGCATCACCGAAACCCGCAAGATCGCCAACATGGCCGAAGCCTATGACGTGGCGCTGGCGCTGCATTGCCCGCTGGGCCCGATCGCGCTGGCGGCGTGCCTGCAACTGGACGCCGTTTGCTACAACGCGTTCATTCAGGAGCAGAGCCTGGGGATTCACTACAACGAAAGCAACGACCTGCTCGACTACATCAAGAACCCCGAAGTCTTCGACTACGACAAGGGCATGGTGAAGATCCCGAACGGGCCGGGCCTGGGCATTGAGATCAACGAAGAGTACGTCAAGGAACGCGCCGCCATCGGCCACCGCTGGCGCAACCCGATCTGGCGCCATGCGGACGGCAGCTTTGCCGAGTGGTGATTGACCTGCGAGTTTGACGTCGATTCGGCGTCAAACCCATTCGCGACTAAGCTCGCGCCCACAGGAACTGCGCATGTCCCTGATATCGAGGGCGCTGACCATCCTGTGGGAGTGACCGGGGTGGCGCTCCACCTTGCTCGCGAAGCTTTTCGCTACTCGTCCACACACGAAACACATAACTCCAGACCTCAGATAACCATAAAAAGAGGCACTTCCCTTGCGCACACAGACCGCAACCCAGGCGCGGGCGACCGCCGCCACGCCGACCCGCAAACGCTTTTTCATCATGGTGCTGCTGTTCATCACCGTGGTGATCAACTACCTCGACCGCAGCAACCTGTCCATCGCCGCGCCCGCACTGACCAGCGAGCTGGGCATCGATCCGGTGCACGTCGGGCTGATCTTTTCCGCGTTCGGCTGGACCTACGCCGCCATGCAACTGCCCGGCGGCTGGCTGGTGGATCGCGTCCCGCCGCGCATCCTTTACACCGTCGCGCTGGCGCTGTGGTCCATCGCGACCATCTTCCTCGGCTTTGTCGGCAGCTTCATCGGCTTGTTCGTCCTGCGCATGGCCGTCGGCGCGCTGGAGGCCCCGGCCTATCCGATCAACAGCCGGGTTGTCACTGCCTGGTTCCCGGAGAAAGAACGCGCCACCGCCGTAGGCTTTTACACCTCCGGCCAATTCGTCGGCCTGGCATTCCTCACCCCTGTGCTCGCGTGGCTGCAGACCCGCTACGGCTGGCACATGGTGTTCGTGGCCACCGGTGGCGTCGGCGTGCTCTGGGCGGCCATCTGGTACATGGTCTATCGCGAACCGCGTGACTTCAAAGGCATCAACCAGGGTGAGATCGACCTGATCAAGGACGGCGGCGGTCTGGTCGACATGCAGACCGATGCCTCGAAACGCAAAAGCGGTTTTAGCTGGCAGGACCTCGGCATCGTGCTGACCAAGCGCAAGCTGTGGGGCATCTACCTGGGCCAGTTCTGCCTGAACTCGACGCTGTGGTTCTTCCTCACCTGGTTCCCGACCTACCTGGTCAAATACCGCGGCATGGACTTCATCAAGTCCGGCCTGCTGGCGTCGCTGCCGTTTCTCGCAGCGTTCGTCGGCGTGCTCTGCTCGGGATTCTTCTCCGACTGGCTGATCCGTCGCGGTCACACCGTGGGCTTCGCGCGCAAAACGCCGATCATCGCCGGCCTGCTGATCTCCACCTCGGTCATCGGCGCCAACTACGTCGACTCGACCCCGCTGGTGATCGCCTTCCTCGCACTGGCGTTTTTCGGCAACGGCCTGGCGTCGATCACCTGGTCGCTGGTCTCGACCCTCGCCCCGGCGCGACTGTTGGGGCTGACCGGCGGCACGTTCAACCTGATCGGCAACCTGGCGGCAATCGCCACCCCGATCGTGATCGGTTTCCTGGCGTCGGGTGATTCCTTTGCGCCGGCGATCACCTACATCGCCGTTCTCGCGTTGCTCGGGGCGTTGTCCTACATCCTGTTGGTGGGCAAGGTGGAACGCATCGAGTTGTGATGGCCGTGTCGATACGGAATGAGGGACGTCAATCACTTGCGCCGTGACCAACGTTTCCTTGAGAGAGGCGTGGAAGCCGGCTATGCCTTGGCATGACCGGGCTTGAGAGGTTGTCTGCATCAACGAGAGCGACCTTTCGAGCCGGTGCTCAGGCGCCCCATTGGATAGCTGCTGAACCGTTTGGAGGGACAAAATCGACCCTCCAAACGGTTTTTAGTATCGGGCGGGAGCACCCAAGCTGGCGCGGGCTTTCAGGCAGCGCTTGAGGTTAGAACGCCCAATTCAGTGACAGCCCTACACCGTGGGTTTTATCCCGGGCGTCCAGCAGGCCGTTGTAATCCAGGTTGATCCGCGCATCCCGGTTCAAGGCAAGGCTGGCGCGGGCGCCTACGACGGCCGCGTCCCGGTCCATGGACACGCTTTGCACGGCAAAGGTATTCACCCCGCTGGCAAAGGCCAGGTGCTGCTCGGCCGAGGTATCGCTCAGGTTATGCTGCCAGCCCAAGGTACCTGAGACGTCCAGCTTCTGAGTATCGGTGAGGTTGAACCGGCTACCGGCACGCATGCCCAGGGTGGATAGCACGGTGTCGCGGGTGTCGTCATTACCCTTGAGCGCGGTAGCGCCTCCCTTCTCCGTAAAGCTGTCGCTGTCGAAATGCACATAGGCCAGGTTGGCGAAGGGCTCCAGCGCCAGAGGCTGCAGGTTCAGGCGATAGGCCGCTTCGGTGAACACCTGAGTCGATTGCGCGTCGCGCTTGACCTTCAGGCGGTCGGTCGAGGTGCCCAGTTGCAGGTCTCGCTTGACGTCGATGCGGTGCCAGCTATGGGATGCACCCGCGGTCAGGCGCAACGGCCCTTCCTCGTGGCCCATGTAGGCACCGAGGTGGTAGCTATTGGCCGAGGCGCGGGAATGGGTGTCGTCACCCATGCCTAACGAGGTGTCGCTGTAACCGACCATGGCGCCCAACCGGGTGTGCTCAGCCACCAGGCCGTCCACACCGGCGAGCAGGCCGCCCAGGGATGAGGTTGAGCTGGCGCTGTCGCTGCTGCCGGCGTTTTTGCCCCAGGCGCCCAGGCCTTTCACCCACAGGTTGTTGTCTTCAACACCCGCCGCAGGCTGGTCATACAGCCCGTCGACGCGCAGGCGATCACCGACGGCATCGCGGACCTGGCGGCTGTCGTTGATCAACTGAGTGGCGATGGCCGGATGCACTTCGCCGGACAACTGGGTGTAGGCACGCCGAGCGGTAGCCGCATCGGGGCTCAACAGCAGCTCTTCGTACACCGCATTACCGGCCCCTAATTGCTCGGCGGCAGCCGCTACGTTGGCCTGATTAGCGGTGTGCGCGGCGCTGGCGAAGCTGTCCGCGTTGCGCTCCAGGGCCAGGGCAACGCCCGTGCCGCTGTAGGCCAGGTTGCCATCCAGAAAGGCGTAGTTATCCAGCACCGACCCGAACTGGCCCTGCACGCCGCCAGCCGCTTGCAGCACGTTGAACTGCCGGCCGATCAGGCTGTTGACCTCGCCTGTGCTGAAGCCGGCGCCGTTTTCCAGCGAGAGGGCCATGGTCGCACCGCTCACCGTCGCCTGCCCGCCGGCGATGATGCGGTCGCTGCCAGTGGGCGACAACTCCACCGCATACACAGCGCCGGGCGCCAGATTAAGGTTCCCCGCCACCTGTAAGGTGCCCACGGAATTGCCCGGCGCTACCGTACCGCCGCGGTTGGCGGCAAGTGACGCGATCCGGCCGTTGCCGCCCAGTATGCCGGTGTCGTTGACGGTCACGGCCGAGGCCAGCGAACCATTGATCGCCAGGCGCCCCTCATTGACCAGGGTTGGGCCGCTGTAGGTGTTGGCGCCGGTCAGCACCAAGGTGCCGATACCTGTCTTGGTCAACCCGCCATGCCCGGCTATGTCATTGCTCCACGTGTCCCGCCCGCATTGCGGCCCGCTGCAGACGCGCTGGGTTGGTTTGCCGGCATCGACCACCGCGCCTACCCCCGGCAGGTTGGCCACGAACTGGCTGTCGCCATAGGCGCCGCTGATACGAAACTCAGCGGGAATATCCGCCTCGGTGACGAACATGCTCGGGCCGTTGACGGCCTTGCCCAGATTGATCATGCCCCAGCCATAGAGCGCGTCCACGCCAGGCGCGCCGAGGTCGGTGGCGGTGGTTTTCAACACGTCGGCCACCTGTGCGCCGGTCATGTAGGGGAAGCGCTCCATCAGTACCGCCATGCTGCCCGCCACATGGGGCGCGGCCATGGAGGTACCGTTTTTGTTGGCCCAGCCCACGGTCAGGTCTTGCAAGCTGGTGCCATTAAGCACGGAGCTGTAGATCCGCGTACCTGGCGCTGACACGCAGAAGCTGGCCGTGTAGCCGCAGCGAGAGGAAAAGGTGCTCAAGGTGTAAGGCGTGGTGCCGGCGGCCGCGGCGTTCGGGTTTTGCTGCAAGGCAGCAACCGTCAGCCAGTTGGGGGCGATCTCTGGCACGAAATACCCGAGCCCGGCCATGGCGTCCGGGTTGTTCAGGTTGTAGTCGTTGCCGGCGGCGAAAATGGTCACCACGCCGCTGCGTGCGGCATCGATGGCGCCCTGGTAAGCGCCCCCTGGGCGGGTACCGAGGATCTGTTGGATCTGATTGAACTGCAGCTGCGCATCCTGCACGGTAAAGTGCGCAAAGGCCGGATCGCGACCGCCCTGGTCAAAGCGGTCGGTAATGCCAATGCCCCAGCTGTTATTGATGATGCGCGCGCCACTGCTGACCAATGCATTCCAGCCCGCCTGGTAAACCGCGCCGTCGTTGCCCAGCACAATGCCGTCTTCCGGGCCAGGGTCGCCGTTGTCGGCGCTGATGATCTGGGCATTGAACGCCACGCCGTGCATGGGCCCGCCGTCTCGGTTGCCGCCCGCGATGCCGCCCACGTGGGTGCCATGGTTACCCAGCCGGCCGTTGGAGTCAGGGGTAGGGGTGCCATCGTAACGAAAGGCGTCGCCGGCCTTTACCGGGATATAGGGGTCGGTGTACTCGCGAATGCCACTGGTGACCAGGTTGATCACTTTATCCGGGCTGGCGAATTCCGGGTGCGGTGCGTACACCGGCTGATCGAAAATTCCCAGCTTCACGCCCTTCCCGGTGTAGCCGGCGGCGTAGGCCTGGTCGGCGTTGATCGCGCCCAGCCCCCATTGGGCCGTGAACTCCGGGCTGCGCCAACTGGCGACATTCCCGGCCTGGCCGGCTTCTACGTAAGGCGCAGCCTGGGCTGCACCGAGGGTGGCCAGGTAGCAGGCCAGAGCGCCGCAAGAAACGCGATTGGCTTGCCGAATAGCGTGCCGAATGGAGCTGACAGCAAGCTGTCGAGTGGTGGATGGCTTTTTCATAAATACAACTGTCCTTAGTTAGCGCACACAAAACCCCGCGCGAATGCCGTCTTGGTATCCGCGTCGTTCTTTTTCCAACAATGGGTAGGTTGAAACATTCAGCTTCAGGAAAGCGGCGGGCGAAGGCCTGGCTCGCCCTGCCGCTTTGCGTTTAGAACTGCCAGTTAAGGCTCAAGCCAATGCCGTGGCTTTTTTCACGGCTGGCCAGTTGGCCGTTGTAGTCCAGGCTAACGCTGGCCTCACGACTCAGCGCCATGCGGGCATGGGCACTCACCAGGGCCGCATCACGCACCAAGGGCGAGCTTTCGATACCAAAGCGACTGCCACCTGCCGCAAAGGCCATGTGCTGCTCTGAATCGGTATCGCTCAGGTTGTGCTGCCAGCCCAGGCTGCCGGAGAGGTCGAGCTTCTGATGATCATTGATTGCGACGGTTTTAAGCGCCCGTACGCCCAGCGTACCGAGCACGGCTTCACGGGTGTCGCTGCCGGAGGTAAGCGCTGCGGCATCTCCCTTCTCGCTGAAGCGATCAGTGCCAAGGTGCACATAGGCCAGGTTGGCGAAGGGCTCAAGCACTGCGGGCTGCAACTGAATACGGTACGCCGCTTCGGTGAACACCTGTGCGGTTTGCGCATCGTGCTTGGTTTTCTCCCGCCCGCTGGCGTCGCCGACCTGTACATCGCGCTTGCCATCGATCCGGTGCCAGCTGTAGGCACCGCCGAGGGTCAGGCGCCAGGCGCCGATCTCATGACCCAGGTAGGCGCCCAGATGGTAGCTGTCTACCGATGCACGGGAATGGGTGCCCGAGCCCATGTTGACCGAGCTGTCGCTGTAGCCGCCTACCAGGCCAAGGCGCGTGTCGTCACCTACGTCGCCGTCGACACCCGCCAGCACGCCGCTAATCGATGAGGTATAGCCAGCCGTATCGCTACGGGAATCCGTTTTGCCCCAAGCACCCAAGGCCTTGAACCACACATTGTCTTGCGCTGCCGTATTGGCATCGGCACCGAACACGCTGGCGCCCAGGCGCTCGCCAACGGCATCACGCACATAGCGGCTGTCGTTGATCAACTGGGTAGCGACTGCCGGGTAGATCTCGCCCGACAGCTGCTGGAAACTCTCCCGGGCCGAGGCGGCACTTGGCGCGAGCAGCAGGTTTTCATACACCGCGTTGCCCGCCCCCAATTGCTCGGCGGCCGAGGCCACGGCTGCCTGGTTAGGGGTTTGCGCCACGCTGTCGAATGCCGCCGTGCGCTCGATATTCAGGGCAACCCCGTTAGCGGCGTAGTCCAGCCGGCCGCCGAGGAAAGCGTAATTGGAGGTGACCGCAGCGAACTGCCCGTTCACACCGTTGGCGGCTTGCAACACGTTGTACTGGCGGCCAACCAGGGTTTGGCCAGGCGTGGCATTCAAGGCCAGCGGCGTTGGGTCCAGGGCCAGGGTCATGTTGGCCCCCGACACCGTGGCACTGCCGGTGGCCACAAGGCGGTCACTGGCCGTGGGCGAAAGCTCTACCGCGTAGGTTGAGCCTGGTGCGAAGGTTACGTCACCGTTCACCTGCAAGGTGCCGATGGAGTTACCGGGCGCAACCTGCCCGCCGCTCAACGCGGTGAGGTTACCGACCTGGCCATTGCCGCCCAAGGTGCCCCCCGCATTGACCTGCACAGCGGACGCCAGAGAGCCATTGACCGACAGCACACCCCCGTTGACCTGGGTATCGCCGCGATAGGTATTGTTGCCTTCAAGAATCAACCGGCCCGCGCCGGACTTGATCAGGCTGCCTTGGTACTGGCGCTGAGCCGCTGCCGCAGCACGGGCGGTGCCCACGGCGTAATCGGTCTGGTCCTGTTGGCTGGCGGTGCTGGCCACGCCGTTCTGCCAACCTCTGCTCACCAGAGTTTGCTGCCAGGCGGCCTGTTCGGCAGTGTCCTCGGCCTGACGCTGGATCAACGCCTGATCAGAAATATTGTTACTCCAGACATCGGTTTGGCCGGCGCCCAGGGTGGCATTGAAGGTGCCCAGCAACTGGCCCGGGCCGCGCATGGCCCGCTCCAGGTTGGCTACACCCCAGCCCACAGCGCCATTGGGCGCCTGGGTGACCGAACCATCGAGCTGGGTCGCGGTGGTGAGCAGCACCTGCAAGGCCTGCTCGTTGTTCATGTAAGGGTAGCGCTCCATCACCAGCGCCAATGCGCCCGTGGCATGGGGCGCGGCCATGGACGTACCGGACTTGAGCGCATAGCCGCCGCCAGGCACGGTGCTGTTGATCAGCCTCCCAGGCGTGGTGATGCACCAATATTTGGCAATGCCGCACTGGTTGTAGCGCTGGGCATTGGCGCTATCCAGGCCAGACACCGCCAGCCAGTGGCCTTCCAGGTCCGGCTCGAAATACGGCAGCGCAGACCGCACACTGGCGTTGGCATAGCCAGTATTGCCAGCACTGAAGACGTTGATCACGCCCTTGCGCGAGACGTTAGCCGCTTCATCCAGCCAGGTGCCCCGGTTGTAATGCTGGGCATAGGCAGCCTGTACGCCTTTCAACGTCGCGTAGGTCACATCCGGCGGCTGGCTACCCCAACTGTTGTTAATCGCCCGCACACCGGCATCGGCCAGCGCGCCATAGGCCGCCTTGAAGTACTGCGGATCCGGGCTCGGGCCAAACAGGAAGCTGTCGCTCTGGTTGGTGTTGGCCACATAGATTTGCGCGTTGTACGCCACGCCATGCATGCCGACGCCATCACGGGCCGCGCCCATGGTCCCGGTCACGTGCGTGCCGTGGGTGTCGTTATTGGGGTTGATGGCACCCGTGATGCTAAAGGGCGAACCATCTACATAGGTGCCGTTGGCGGTTACCGCATGGTAGCGGGATGGGCTGGCTTCGGGATGAGAGGGGTCGAAACCTGAGTCCATCGCGCCGATTTTTACGCCGGCGCCGGTGATACCGGCGGCATAAGCCTGGTCCGCCTGGATACGGCCCAATCCCCAGTCGCTCTTGAATTCTTCCGAGCGCCAACTGGCCGCGTCGCCTAACTTCCCCTGTTCTGCATAGTCGGCATAAGCCGAGCAGCCAAAGGTAAAAGACAACGCGCAAAGTGCGGTAGTGGTTGCGGGTTTAACGGAATAACGGACAGCATTGGACGGCTTGAACCTTCGCATCCCTGCACACCTTTTTTATTTGTTAGCTCCCTAGTGAGCGCCGTAAGAAAATAGTCCGCTGCGCAGGGGATGGCAACTTATTTGTTTCAGATTTGATACAAAGCCTTTGGCAAGATACCACGCGGGTAATAAGGGATAAGGCGCTGTGATGAGGCATCTAGACGGAGAGGGCACAACTAAGGTGCAATCCGGGATGGTGGCATTTTAGTTTCACTGTAGAGAAAGTAACGCATCTTTAGTAGGTTCAGCGCAGGGGCTTGGCGACCTCCGCAGTCGCATGTCTACGCGGGATGATTAATACAAAGGTATTCAAGTAATAGATGGCGGGAACTTCAGCTGAGCCACTACTTAGCCACGACGCAAGGGAGACTTGTGGCTCAAGGTACTTCGGGCTTACCCCGCGCCACCTCTGTATCTACAGAAATGGTCTTTAAGTGCAAGAGTGGCAAAGATTCCGCTGGCGCAATGATCACGTTCGCGCAATTTAAAGGAGTGCTGGTCACGGCGAATGATACTTCGTATGCAACCAGCGAACACACCGCAAGCGAATGGCATATACACCCTGGATTATCGGGGAGCGCCCCATTGTCTTGCTGACAGAGCAATCACAGGACACGCCACAATGTTTAACGAGTTGTGGCGTGCAAGGTCAGCCATCGATGATCCATCACCTGTTCCAAGTCATCAGTCCTGCCCCCGCTTGTGGTTGGGATCCTGATACTTACTCGCCGCCTGCTGTCTCTTTGAGTTTTTGTAGATCGAGAATTGTGATAGCGCTGTATCGAACAATCAATAAGCCTTGCGCCTCCCAAATTTTCAGCTGGCGGTTGATGCTCTGACGAGAAACACCAAGCTGTTGCGCAATTTTTTCCTGGCTTACTTTCAGGCAGTGGCCGCCGTCGACATCTGAACGTTTGATCAATGAAGCGAGTCGACTAGCCAACCTCACGGGCAGGGGATCGAGGAATGCGCTTCCGGCCCAATCGAGCGCCATTCGAAATCTGCCACAGACCAGGCGAGTTATGGCCAGTAGAACATCTGGTCGAGCCTGGATGATCTGCCAGAACGCGCTTGCAGGAAGAACGGCAATAGTCGCCTGGGAGGCAGCGCGGACGTCATACGCTCGCGGCAAGCCATCTAGAAGTGGTACTTCGCCAAACCAATCTCCAGACACCAATTGAGTAAGAAAGAGTTGGCGTCCATTAGCGCCCTGGCTATGGACGCCCAACGTGCCATGAAGCACGCGAAACATTCCCAATGGCTCAGAGCCCTGAGGGAACACTGCCTCAGATTTCACCAACGTCCTGACCCGCGAGGCCTTGAGCAAAATTGCGTCCACCTCCGGTGGCAGGTGGAAGGATGGAAATGTGACTTGGCCAGATAATTCCGACATTGCTAAAACCCGACAATCTTGTTTTGAAGGCTCGGATAGTATCGGAAGCATCTAGCCTGTAGAGGACAGGCATACCAGAATCAGGAACACAGAATGTACGTAGGTCACTTCGCGATCGGCCTCGCAATCAAGGCCCGCTATCCCAAGATCCCTGCGATGCCCATCCTGATGGGCGTTGGCTTCCTGGATCTGCTGGATGGCATCTTCATCATCCTCGGCTTTAACACTGTCACCCCCAATTTAAAAAGCGGGCCTTACCTGTTCTTTGATTTGACCTTTATCGATTGGGATCACTCGCTGCTTGCCGCTGTAGTCTGGTCCGTAGTGTGGGGGCTGCTTTTCGTAAAGCATCGATCCGTAGCAATCGTGGCAGCAGCGGCAGCTTTCTCTCACTTCATCGCTGATTGGCCTATGCATAACAGCGATCTGGCACTGTATCCCCATTCGGTTGAACATTACGGTTATGGTCTGTGGGGAAGACTGGGAACTGTTGCCTGGATTCTTGAAGGGGCTTTCTCTGCCGTGCTGGCGGGCTATGCATGGCAACAAAGCGCGCGACGCGGTGTGAGCTTGATGTGGCCTTGCGCAGTGCTGGTTGTCTTGTTCTTGCAGCTATCCCCAGTCGCTTCGCCTATGAGGCTTGTTGCGACTCTCGACGAACCTCTCTCGCACATACTTCACGGGGTTTTGGTCTCGTTAGGCTTTCTGGTTCCAGGGCTGTTGCTGTCATGGCTCCTGAATAGAAGTGAGCGATTGCACGAGTGAACATCAACAATCCCGTCAGACGTAAGCATGCAGCATCTGCCTTGAATGATTAAACCGGCCGTCATCTATGGGCCAGCAGCTCTCGCGTCTAGCAGAACAGCCTGTTCAGTAATCCTTCAATGGGGGTTCCTTCGTATCCAGACCGTAACTCTTCGAGCTTCAGGACCCTACGCTCCCCGCCAAGCAGGCTGAGCCCGTGGAGCTCATTCAAGAGCTTCTGAGACGCTTCGACCTCAGGCTGCAGTGCAAGCCAGACAGTATTCGCCCGAGCCGCCAAATCTTCAGCCTTACGACTCAGGCGTTGGGATTCGATGAGCGTGCTCGCACTCAACATGCTGTTGAGTTCTGCCTGCGTGCGCTCTAGATCGTTAAGCAACTCCGTGAAAACTTCAGCTTGGTCAAGCGCCACGGAAAGACCGTCGACATAGAGGGTGTCGTCCTGCACGCAGTAAATCCCCAACGGCCCGTCACCGCCTCCGGTGCAATCCAGCGCGAGCACGTTCCCGAGGCGTAACGGCTCTGGAATCCACGTGTGACCCGTGCAAACACGCCAAACGCCGGCGACGCCTTGACGGTAATGCTTTTTGATCCGCTCTCGCCCCCAGAGGGCTATTTCTTCGACTTGCGCGTTGTCGATATCGTTGACGAACCCCTGCCAGGACAAGCCTCTCGGTACATCCCCATGTACAACGCCCACGACCCCACGGGGTGATTCGATCTCGATGAGGGTAGGGAGGGTCTCAAGCTTGACGATGATCATCTCTTTCGACTCATCGGCGACGGTTGCCCACCAACCAGCCCCATGAGAGACATAACGAGCGTCCGGGTTTTCACGGTAAGCCCGAATCAGCATCTGTTCATGGTTACCCATTACGGTGAAAAACCACGGCTCGCCCAAAAGCTTGAGCCCGTCGAGCACGCCCGGGCCGCGATCAATGAGGTCGCCGACGCCGATGACTCGGTCAGTCTGGCTGTCAAAGCCGAGTTTGCGCAGGCCTTTGTACAAGTCGGTGGTTTTGAAGTGAATGTCACCAACGACAAAGTCACGGCCATGGTGATTTTGCGAAAGTCTCAGAACTTTTTGCCTCATGCCTGCGGAATCCTTGGTCATCGAAACGGCTTAATTATCTGCCCTCAGACGCGTGCTACCAAGGTGAATCTTGGGGAGAATGCGGTGGTCTTCGAGCGTGCGTACGGCGCGTTGTCCTACATCCTGTTGGTGGGCAAGGTCGAACGCATCGAGTGGGTATGACCCTGCGCCGACGCCGAGCAAATTCTGCACAGCGCTGGCAGGCTTCAAGGCTGGCGACGATAATGGCGCCGGTTTTCTGATTCGATAAGGCGCGCCATGCAAGATGCATCCGACACCGCCGTCACTGGCAAAGACCCTGCACCCACCGGTACGCAAACGCTGATTCGCGGCCTGGGCGTGATTCAGGCGGTCGCCAGCGGCGCTCGCGACCTCAAGGAAATCGCCCGGTTGATCGGCACCACCCGCAGCACCACCCACCGGCTCGCCAGTTGTCTGGTGGAGGAGCGCTACCTGCGGGTGTTGCCGCAGGTGGGGTATGTGCTCGGGCCGAGATTGATCGAGCTGGGGTTTCAGGCCCGGGAAGAAGTGCCGCTGCTGGTGCTGGCCAGACCCTTTCTCGACGAACTGTCGGCACTCACCGGGGACACCGTGCACCTGGCCATGCGCGATGGCGACGAGGTCTTGTACCTGCATAAAAATCCCGGGCGCAATGGCCCGGAGATGCGATCGCGGGTGGGTCATCGCATGCCGCTGGCGCGCACCGGCATTGGCAAGGCATTGCTGCTGGACAGCCCGGTAAGCGAATGGCGACGGCTGTACGAAATCAGTGTCCCGACCGCCGGCAAGAACCCGTTGTGGCCGGCCCACGAAGAACAGACCTGGGAGCAGGTGCAGGCGCGCATGCACGAGTACGTACAGGGCGGCTATGCGTTCGATCTGGAAGACAACGAACCGTCGATCCGCTGTGTGGCGGCGCCGGTGCGTGATGCCAGCAAGCAGATTGTCGCCGGCATCAGCATCGCCAGCACCGTGCCGTACATGCCGCTGGAAAAGATGGCCGACCTGGTGCCGGTGATCAAGGACGCGGCGGCACGGTTGTCGGCGGAACTGGGCGGCTAGCGTTTCGCCCCGCATTGCGCGGGGCGAACCGGTGGATCAGGCCTTCAACGTGGCCATATCAATCACGAAACGGTACTTCACATCGCCCGCGATCATGCGGCTGTACGCTTCGTTGATGTTCTTGATGTCGAGCATCTCGATGTCACAGGTGATGCCGTACTCGGCGCAGAAATCCAGTACTTCCTGGGTCTCGGCAATGCCGCCAATCAGTGAGCCCGCCAGCACGCGGCGCTTCATCACCAGGTTGGCCGCATGCAGCGCCGGGTCGACGGGTTCGATCAGGCCGACGAGAATGTGCACGCCGTCAAAACTCAGGGTTTCCAGATAGGGGTTCAAATCGTGCTGCACCGGAATGGTGTCCAGCAGGAAGTCGAAGTGACCGGCAGCGGCTTTCATCTGATCGGCATCGGTCGAGACGATGACGTGATCGGCGCCCTGGCGACGACCTTCTTCGGCCTTGCTCGCCGAACGGGTGAACAGCGTCACTTCCGCGCCCATGGCCTTGGCGAACTTGATGCCCATGTGGCCCAGACCGCCCATGCCCAGTACGCCCACTTTGTCGCCGGCCTTGACGCCGTAATGCTTGAGTGGCGAGTAGGTGGTGATGCCGGCACACAGGATGGGCGCCGCGGCGGCCAGGTCGAGTTTCTCCGGGATACGCACGACGAAGTGCTCGCTGACCACGATGCTGTTGGAGTAGCCGCCCATGGTGTTGCTGCCGTCGACGCGGTCGGGGGTGGCGTAGGTCATGGTCGGGCCTTCGAGGCAATACTGCTCAAGGTCCTGCGCGCAGGCTTCACACTGACGGCAGGAGTCGACCATGCAACCGACGCCGACCAGATCGCCGACTTTGTGCTTGCTGACATTGGCGCCGACTTCGGTGACTTTGCCGACGATCTCGTGGCCCGGCATCAGCGGGTACACGGCGATGCCCCACTCGTTGCGCGCCTGGTGAATATCGGAGTGGCAGACGCCGCAGTACAGAATCTCGATGGCCACGTCGTCCGGCCGCGGGCTGCGGCGGCTGAACGTCATGGGGGCGAGGGGGGCGGTGGCGGACTGGGCGGCGTAACCGATGGCTGTGTACATGAAGAACCTCGCAGAAACGATGACGGTTGAGGCGGTGCATTGTCCCCAGGCAGGGCATTGCCGGCCATGGTCATTCCTCCGCCTGTCATGCCTGATCCTCCGGATTTTAGGAGTCGAGTAGAGCGTCACGCCGCTGATCTGCGATGATGGCGGTGTCAAATCCTCCGTACGGCTGCCCATGTCTCCTCTTTCCCATTCCGATGCCAACGCCGAGTTGGTCGCCCTCATCAAACCGCTGGCGTCGCGCCCGGGTTTCGTCGACACCCGCGTCCCGGGCGTGCAGGCGATGTCCTGGGATTACTACGTCGCCAGCAGCCCGCAGATCTATGAACCGAGTCTGGTGATCATTGCCCAGGGCAGCAAGCTCGCGCGCCTGGGCCCGCGAACGCTGGAATACGGCGCCGGTCATTATCTGGTGCAGGCGTTGTCGGTGCCGTTCATGTGCGAAACCTTCGCCACGGCCGAGGCGCCGATGTATGGCGTCGCCGTGTCAATCGATCGCGCGCTGCTGGGCGAGCTGGTGCATACCATGGGCGAAGCGCCGAACGTCAAGGTCAAGGCGCAGACGCCGGAATCCATGACCTCCGCCGAGCTGGATGCGCCGATGCGCGAGAGTGTCGAGCGGCTATTGCGCTGCCTGCACGATCCGCTGGACGCACAAGTGATGGGCCAGGCGCGGGTCAGGGAGGTGGTGTACGCCGCGTTGCGCGGTCCCCAGGCCGGGGTGCTGCGGGCATTGGTCGAGCAGACCGGCCACTTCGCGCGCATTGCCGCGTCGCTGCAGCATCTGCGCGACCACTATGATCAGGCCTTGAGTGTCGAGGATCTGGCCCGATGCGCCAATATGAGCGCCTCGACCTTCCATGAGCATTTCAAGCGCAGCACGCTGCTGTCACCCGTCCAGTACTTGAAACGCGTGCGGCTGCTCAAGGCTCAGCAGATGCTCATCGGCGAGGGCATGGGCGTGGCGCAGGTGGCGCACAAGGTCGGGTATCAGAGCACGTCGCAATTCAGTCGCGAGTACAAACGCTACTTCGAACGCAATCCGGGGGAAGAGGGCGAGCGGCTGAAGATATCAGCGTGAGGGGGGACGCTGAACCTCAAGAGCTTCCCGGCTAAAGCCGGTCCTACGAAGGTTGCGCGGTGTCTTTGTGGGACCGGCTTCAGCCGGGAAGAGGCCAGTGTGCGCACCATCAATTTTGCGCGATGGCCGCTGACGCCTTCCCGGCTTTAGCCGGGAAGCTTGCAGCTCAAAGCTTGAAGCTTGCCGCTTCTCTTACATATTGGGATAGGTCGGGCCGCCTGCGCCTTCCGGTGCTACCCACGTGATGTTCTGCGACGGATCCTTGATGTCGCAGGTTTTGCAGTGGACGCAGTTCTGCGCGTTGATCTGGAAGCGCTTCGCGCCGTCTTCCTGGGTCACCACCTCGTAAACCCCCGCCGGGCAGTAACGCTGGGCAGGCTCGTCGTACTTGGGCAGGTTGACGCTGATCGGGATGCTCGGATCCTTCAGCTTCAAGTGGCACGGCTGCTCTTCTTCGTGGTTGGTGCCGGAGATGAACACCGAACTCAGCTTGTCGAAGCTCAGCTTGCCGTCGGGTTTCGGGTAGTCGATTTTCTTCGAGTCGGCCGCCAGCTTCATGCACGCATAGTCCGGCGTGGTGTCACGCAGGGTGAAGGGGATCTTGCCGCCAAACAGGTTCTGGTCGACGAAGTTGAACGCGCCGCCGAAGATCGCGCCGAACTTGTGCACCGCCGCGCCGAAGTTACGACTGGCAAACAGTTCTTCGTGCAGCCAGCTGGCCTTGAAGCCCTCGACGTAGCCGTTCAGCGTGTCACCACCCTCGTTGCCGGCAAACAGCGCATCCGCCACCGCTTCGGCGGCGAGCATGCCGGACTTCATGGCCGTGTGGCTGCCCTTGATCTTGGCGAAGTTCAGCGTGCCCAGGTCGCAACCGATCAGCGCGCCGCCGGGGAACACCATCTTCGGCAGCGAGTTCAGCCCGCCCTTGCAGATGGCCCGTGCGCCGTAGCTGATGCGCTTGCCGCCTTCCAGGTACTGCTTGAGGACCGGGTGGTGCTTGAGGCGCTGGAATTCATCGAACGGCGACAGGTAAGGGTTGGCGTAGGAGAGGTCGACGATCAGGCCGACCACGACCTGATTGTTTTCCAGGTGGTAAAGGAACGAGCCGCCGGTGTTTTCGGTGCCCATGATATCCAGCGGCCAGCCGGCGGTGTGGACCACCAGGCCCGGCTGATGTTTGCCCGGATCGACTTCCCAGATTTCCTTCAAGCCGATGCCGTAGTGTTGGGCGTCGGCCTCACTGTCCAGCTTGAAGCGATTGATCAGTTGCTTGCCGATGTGACCACGGCAGCCTTCGGCGAACAGCGTGTACTTGCCGCGCAGTTCCATACCGGGGGTGTACAGGCCTTCTTTCGGATTGCCTTCACGGTCGACGCCCAGATCACCGGTGAGAATCCCGCGCACCACGCCGGTCTCATCGATCAGCGCTTCCTGAGCCGCGAAGCCCGGGTAGATTTCGACGCCGAGGTTCTCGGCCTGCTGTGCCAACCAGCGGCACAGGTTGCCCAGGGAGATGATGTAGTTGCCTTCGTTGTGCATGGTCTTGGGCACGAACACGCCCGGGACTTTCTGGCTGGCGTCCGCACCGGTCAGCACATAGATGTCGTCGCTTTTGACCGGGGTATTGAGCGGGGCGCCCAGGGCTTTCCAGTCGGGGAACAGCTCGTTGAGGGCGCGGGGTTCGAACACTGCGCCGGAAAGGATGTGAGCACCGACCTCGGAGCCTTTTTCCACCACGCAGACGCTGATTTCCTGACCGGCGTCAGCGGCTCTCTGTTTCAGGCGGCAAGCGGCAGAAAGCCCGGCGGGCCCGGCTCCGACGATGACGACGTCGAACTCCATAAATTCGCGTTCCACAGGCTATCTCCTACTCAAGGCTCAACGGCGTATTTTTTAGGCGTATTTTTTATAGATGGCTAAAACCAACCCCCGGAAGCTCATTTATCCGGGTGTCGTCTTGAAGGCGCGCATTATATCTACACCACCTCGCAGGTCCAATACAAACGTTTGTTTGAATCGGCCGAAACCCTGATAAATCATGGTGAGACGGCTTGTGACTGGCGTTTATGTCGTATTGACCCGACCCGGCGTTGCGGTCAAGATACGGGCGGTTTTGCGCTCGCTACAGTTGGCCGCCGGCCTTGTCGGCTGCGTGCAAACTGTCGGTAGCAGAACACCGCTAAAAGCAACGTGAGCATCGCCCCCGCGCAACCCTCAGCCCCAGGCCTGCGGCGCGCTGCAGTTTACACGGGCGGGCAACGTCTGGCTTGGATTGCCGCCGTAGCGTGGCCGCTTTTGCTGATATCAGCATTCACCAACCACGAATACGTTGTTTTCACAGGTGTTCTTTACACTGACGAGTACCCATCGCCGGGCAAGGCCTGGCGATTTTCTTTTCACCGGAGAGAAACGAGGAATCCATGAAGGTTCTTGTAGCTGTCAAACGAGTGGTCGACTACAACGTCAAGGTTCGCGTCAAAGCGGATAACTCCGGCGTCGATCTCGCCAACGTAAAAATGTCGATGAACCCCTTCTGCGAGATCGCGGTAGAAGAAGCCGTGCGCCTGAAAGAGAAAGGCGTGGCGACCGAGATCATCGTCGTTTCCATCGGCCCTACCACCGCTCAGGAGCAACTGCGTACCGCGTTGGCACTGGGTGCCGATCGCGCCATCCTCGTGGAATCCGCTGACGAACTGACCTCCCTGGCCGTGGCCAAGTTATTGAAGGCCGTTGTCGACAAAGAACAACCGCAGCTGGTCATTCTCGGCAAGCAGGCGATCGACAGCGACAACAACCAGACTGGCCAGATGCTGGCTGCGCTGAGCGGTTATGCCCAGGGCACCTTCGCGTCCAAAGTCGAAGTGTCCGGCGACAGCGTCAACGTCACCCGTGAAATCGACGCTGGCGCGCAGACCGTTTCCCTCAAGCTGCCGGCCATCGTCACCACCGACCTGCGTCTGAACGAGCCGCGCTACGCGTCGCTGCCGAACATCATGAAAGCCAAGAAAAAGCCCCTCGAAGTGCTGACCCCTGATGCGTTGGGCGTTTCGATTGCGTCCACCAACAAGACCCTGAAGGTTGAAGCGCCGGCTGCCCGCAGCGCAGGCATCAAGGTCAAGTCGGTTGCTGAACTGGTTGATAAACTGAAAAACGAAGCGAAGGTGATCTGATGACGACCCTGGTTATCGCTGAGCACGAAAACGGCGCAATCGCTCCCGCCACTCTCAATACCGTTGCCGCGGCCACCAAGATCGGTGGTGACATTCACGTTCTGGTCGCCGGTCTGGATGTCGGTGCCGTCGGCGAAGCAGTTGCAAAAATCGCAGGCGTGTCCAAGGTCCTCGTGGCTGACCACGCAGCGTATGAACACCAGTTGCCGGAAAACGTTGCCCCGCTGGTCGTCGAGCTGGCTTCGGCCTACAGCCACGTGCTGGCCGCTGCAACCTCCAACGGCAAGAACATCCTGCCGCGTGTTGCTGCCCAACTGGACGTCGACCAGATCTCCGAGATCATCTCGGTCGAAAGCGCTGACACCTTCAAGCGCCCGATCTACGCGGGTAACGCCATTGCGACCGTTCAGTCGTCGGCAGCCGTGAAAGTCATCACCGTTCGCGCCACCGGCTTTGACGCCGTTGCAGCGGAAGGCGGTTCTGCTTCGGTTGAAGCCGTCAGCGCGGCCCATGATGCGGGCAAATCGTCCTTTGTCAGCGAAGAGCTGGCCAAGTCCGATCGTCCGGAGCTGACCGCTGCCAAGATTGTCGTTTCCGGCGGCCGTGGCATGCAGAACGGCGACAACTTCAAACACCTGTACACCTTGGCTGACAAGCTGGGTGCGGCTGTTGGCGCTTCCCGCGCGGCCGTCGACGCAGGCTTCGTGCCCAACGACATGCAGGTTGGCCAGACCGGCAAGATCGTCGCGCCGCAGCTGTACATTGCGGTCGGCATCTCCGGCGCGATCCAGCATCTGGCCGGCATGAAAGACTCCAAGGTGATCGTGGCGATCAACAAGGACGAAGAAGCACCGATCTTCCAGGTGGCCGATTACGGCCTCGTGGCGGACCTGTTCGAAGCGATCCCCGAGCTGGAGAAGCTGGTTTAATCCACTTCCCTGACTTATAAAGAGAACCCGTTCGTTCGGGCTGCCTGAGCGCCGGTCATCGTTCACTCGATGAACCAGCGCTCAGGCAGTCGGAGCTGGCGGGTTTTTTTTATGGGCTCAAAAAGGACGTTGTCATGTTGTCGCCAAAGCAAACGCTGGCTTCACTGCTGGGCGGGTTGCTGTTGCTGCCGTCGCTGGCCTGGTCTGCGGGCAAGTGTGACCGGCTGATTGTCACCGGCAGCCCGGACGCGCCGCCGTACCTGTGGCGCGACCCGCAGGACCCCAAGCACCTGATGGGCGCCAATGCCGACCTGCTCAAGGAAGTCGCGCAACAGATCGGCGTCAAGGTCGAGCTGCTGTATGGCGGCAAGCGCAGCCAGGCCCTGGAAGAGGTGCGCACCGGGCGCATGGACATGCTGGCGGACACGCCCCTCAACAGCGCCGAGCTGGAATCCCTGGATTTCATCCACCCGCCCATCGCCCAGAACGAGATCATGGTCTGGACCCGCACCGGCCATGAGCAGCCATTCAATTCGCTGGCCGATCTGCAGAGCCATCCCGGCGCCATGTCTGAAAAAACCCGCGTGACACCGGGGTTCGATGAGGCGATCAAGGCGCACCTGACGCTGGAGAGGCAGGCCAGTCTTCCCCAGGCCTTTCAGAAACTGGCTGCGGGGCAGGTCGAATTCGTCCTGGCCGGCCGCTATGCGGGGATGGCCGTGACTCAGGCGCTGGACGTCGCCAAAGACCTGCAAACCCAGCCCATGCCCCTCGATCGTCCGGGCTTTTATCTGGCGCTGTCGTTCAACTCCGCCTGCAACGATCCATGGCTGCGCGGACAGCTGGCGAAAAAAATGACAGAATTGGCCGCTTCCGGTCGCTCCAGTGAAGCCGTCACGCGCAACCTGGACCTGTGGAAAATCCAGTTGCAGCAGTCCGGTAGCGCCCTCCATCAGTAGGAATGTGTTTTGAGCTTTCTTTTGAAAATCCAGCCTGTATTCGCCGCTGTCGTGCTCGTCGCTCTCGTCGGCTGTGCCAACGACCCAGCGCCCACCGAACAACTCAAACTCACCGAACAGGCTGTCGCCCAGGCCACCGCGGTTGGCGCTACGGATGAAGAACCGGACCTGGTAACAGCGCAGACCAAGCTGACCCAGGCCCGCGCCGACATGGCGGACAAGTCCTACAAGGACGCGCGCATGCAGGCTGAGCAGGCCGAGCTGGACGCCCGTCTGGCGGAGGCCCGTGTGCTGACGCAGAAGAGTGAAGCACAGGTGGCCCAGGTCAACACCCGCCTCGAGCGTCTGCGCAAGCAGCTGGGGGCTGGCCAATGAATGCCGTTGCGCGAAGCCTCAGTCTCGGCCTTCTGCTGGCCAGTGCCGGTCTTGCTGGCTGTGCCGGCCACCAGAGCAGTGAACAGGCGTTGCAGGGCGCCGTTGCCGATTACCAGAAGGTCAGGGAAGACACCAACGTCCTGCGCAGCGCGCCGAAGGACGTGATCCGTGCCGGTGAATTGCTGGGCCGGGCCGAGCGCCTGTCGAGCTACATCGGCAGCGCTGACGACGTCAGTCATTACGCGTACCTGAGCAGCCGTTACAGCGCGATCGCCCGGGAGCACAGCAAGCTGCTGCTGAATCAGGAAAAGCTCGCCCGACTGGAGCTCGAACGTCAGCGCCTGCAACTGGCTTTGCGTGAGGCCAAGCTGGCCGGCGCCCAGCAACAGGGCAAGTGGGCCGAAGATCAGGTGATCAGCCTGTCGACGCAGCAGAACGAGCGCGGACTGGTGATGACCCTCGGCGACATGCTCTTCGATACCGGCCGCGCCGAACTGAAAAGCTCGGCCAACCGCACGGTACTGAAGGTCGTGCAGTTCCTGCAATTCAATCCCAAGCGCGTCGTGCGCATCGAGGGCTACACCGACAGCACCGGCGATAGTGAGGTAAACCTCGCGCTTTCGAAAGACCGGGCACAGGCCGTCGCTGACGTGCTGTCTGATCTGGGCATCGAGGAAGATCGCATTCAGGTCGAAGGCTACGGCGATCAGTACTCGGTGGACTCGAACGCCTCTGAAAGCGGCCGCGCCCAGAACCGCCGTGTCGAAATCGTCTTCTCGGACGACAAGGGGCATCTGAGCGCGCCTCGTTGAAGAGCAGCGGACTGTCACAATCCGAGTGATTCAAACACCGCGCCCTCTAGCCGGAACAGGAACTGTCACCGTACACTTCTGAACTGTTCCGGTGATCCTTCTCCTTTGGTCACCGCACGCATGATCAAGGCACGGGATCGAGGGACGCGAAATGACCAGTCTGTTGCTGTACCAACGCATCGCCCAGCAGCTGGCCGAAGACATTCGCCGGGGCGTGTATCAGCCAGGCGAGCGCGTGCCCTCGGTGCGCAAGATGAGCTCCCAGCTCAACGTCAGTCATGCCACCGTCCTCCAGGCCTATGCCAACCTTGAAGATCAGGGTTTGATCCGCGCGCGGCCGCAGTCCGGCTATTACGTGCACCAAACCCCGGCCCTCACGGCGGCGACCCCCGATATCGCGCGGGTTGAGCGTCCCGGCCTGGTCACCCGCGCCAGCATCATTCAGCAGGTGCTGGTCGAAGCGCGGCGTGAAGGGGTGTTCGCGTTTGGCGCTGCTGTCCCGCACATCGATTACTTGCCGTTGCGCGCATTGCATCAGCAATTGGCCAAGGTCACCCGGTTTCAAAGCCCCCGCGCATTCAACTACATGTTCAGCCCTGGCTTCGAGCCGCTGCGCCGGCAAGTGGCGATCCGGATGCGCGACGCCGGCGTGGTGATCGACCCCTCGGAAGTGGTGATCACCCACGGTTGCGTCGATGCGCTGCAGATGTCGCTGCGGGTGCTGACCAGCCCCGGTGACCTGATCGCTGCAGAATCCCCAACCTATTATGGCCTGCTGCAACTGGCCGATCTGCTTGGCTTGAAAGTCATCGAAATCCCCAGCGACCCCAACACCGGGATCAGCCTGGAAGCGCTGCAACTGGCGGCCAATCAGTGGTCGATCAAGGCGCTGGTGATGACGTCGCGGCTGAGCAACCCGCTGGGCAGCACCATGCCGGAAGAGCGGCAGAAACACCTGCTGCGCCTGGCCTCGGATTTCGACATCCAAATCATCGAGGACGACATCTACGGCGAACTGATGTACGAGCAGAACAAGACCAAGGCGTTGAAGGCGTTCGACCGGCTGGGCCACGTCATTTACTGCTCCAGCTTCTCCAAGACCTTGTCGCCGGGCGTGCGGATCGGCTGGATGATCGCCGGGAAATACCAGGCGGAAATCCAGCGCCTGCAGACCTTCAGCACCCATTCTGCGTGCAGCGTGACGCAGATGGCGGTGGCGTCCTACCTCGAAAACGGCGGGTATGACCGGCACTTGCGCTTTATCCGTCAGGAGCACCGCAAGAATCTGAGCGCCTTCCAGCTCGCCGTGCAGCAAATGTTCCCCGAAGGCACGCAGATCAGCCGGCCTGCGGGCGGGTTCATCCTGTGGATCAGCCTCCCGGGGCGGGTGAACACTCAGGAGTTGCACGTGCGCGCGCTGGAGCAGGGCATCAGCATCGCGCCGGGCCTGATCTTCAGTAATACCGAGCAGTTCAACCACTGCATTCGCCTGAATTGCGGGCTGCCGTGGAACCGTGAAGCGGAGAGGGCGTTGATGACGGTGGGCATGTTGGCCAAGCAGTTATGCCAGGACGCCGGGCAATCCTGGTGAACTCGTAGGGCCGCCAGCTTTCCATACTATCGAGGGAGGCTGACAGGGAACTTGTCAGCCGCCGTGCAACGGGCCAGCATATGGCCCCTGTCTTACTTACTGCCGTTCAGACTATGAAATCACTGCGTTGTTTAAGTGTGATGTTGTTGGTGTTGCTGAGCGCCTGTGATGCCGATAAAGCGCCCACCCCGCCGGCGAAAGCTACCGCTTCTGCGCCTGCTGCGGGTGCCGCTGCGCCGGCCGAAGCTGCTAAAGCAGCGAAGCCAGCGTCAGAGCCTGAGTCCGCGCCTGCGCTGGCGGACAAGCCTGCTGCGGATGCGCCAGCGGTCCATGCGCTGGCGCCGAACATTCCTGCCGTGCCTGTAGTCGCGTCGGGTAAGGCGTCGGCTGGAGCGCCGCGGGAGGTCACCGATGTCAAGGCTGCGGACGGTAAGTCCGCTGGCACGAACGCCAAATCTGCCAAGGTCAAAGCGGATAATGCCGAAGTCGCGCGGCGTGCGCCGGTGGCCAGCAAGAGTAAATCGGCGTCTCAAGTGGTCAAGGAGACCCGCCTGAACAAGGTGCCCCTCGACCTGAGTCTGCCGCCCGAGATGGTTAAGCAACTGACCCCTCCGGCGAATGTGATCTCCTCGGCGTCAAAGTCCAAAGCCCAGTCAACTGGGGCCAAGCCGCTGCTGCCTAAAATGTTCCCGGATGCGGATGCGGACCCAGACTTCCAGATGCAAGGCCGTCTGCTGAGCAATGAAATGGATTTGCAGTTGCGTAATGAGGCACGCAAGGACGTCGAAGGCGCTGCTTTGGATTTCACCTTTAAAAAGTGATGAGCGCACGGCGCTGTCGCAGGACCTGATTTTCAAACGTGTGTTTTAGCGCGTAAGATCCTGCCATCGTCCTCACTGCCACACAGGTTCTCTCCATGGAATGCCGTTCAGGCTGCGGCGCGTGCTGCATCGCGCCGTCCATCACATCACCGATCCCTGGAATGCCCAACGGCAAACCTGCCGGCATGCGCTGCCTGCACCTGTCGGTGGACATGCTCTGCGCAATCTTCGGGCAGCCGGGAAGGCCGGCGGTATGTGGCCAGTTTGCAGCGGAGCCCGAAGTGTGTGGCAGCGGTCCCGAGGATGCGATCAGGCTGATTGGCTGGTGGGAAAAGATGACATCGGTGGCGTGAATTGCGGCCGAGGCACGACTGAACTTCAACAATAAGGAACAACATATGAGTTCGCTGTACCGCATTGCTTTCGGATTGGGACTGACTGTATGGGTGGCGGCTTCGGCGCAGGCTGAGGAGTGGAAAGTCGCGAAGAACGAGGAGGGGATCAAGGTCTCACTCAGCGAATTCCCCGGGTCGCAGTACAAGGCCTATCAGGGCGTGACCACCATCAAGGCGAGCATCGGCAAGCTCCGGGCGTTGCAGGAAGACGTGGTCAGCGCCTGTGCCTGGATTCACGAATGCAAGCTGCAGAAGATACTCAAGCATGAGGGCGACAAGACCTGGACCTATTCCCAGTTCAACACGCCCTGGCCGGTCACACCCCGGGATTCGGTGTTGAAGGTCACCACAGTGGAGGGCGCCGATGGCAGCATGACCCGTCAGCTGGAAGGCGACCCCAAGTACATCCCGGAAGAGAAGGGCTTTGTGCGGGTGGCGCAGGTCGAGGGGTTCTGGAAGTTCGTGCCCAAAGGCGAGAATCTGACCGAGGTCACCTATCAGGTGCACACCGAGCCGGGCGGCAGCGTGCCGTCCTGGCTGGCGAACAAGTTCGTGGTGGACGCGCCGTTCAATACGCTCAAGGCGCTCAAGGAGCGTGCTGAGAAGAACTGACCAGTTCGCGTCCGACGCTGACGCAACACACTAAAAAGGCTGCCCGAGGGCAGCCTTTTTTTGCGTCTTGGCGGGTGCTGCCGAGTTACTTACGCTCGGCCAGCGGAACGATGTCCCGCGACACTTCGCCGGTGTACAGCTGGCGTGGACGGCCGATCTTGTAAGGGCTCGACAGCATTTCCTTCCAGTGGGAGATCCAGCCGACGGTTCGCGCCAGGGCGAAAATCACGGTGAACATACTGGTCGGGATGCCGATCGCCTTGAGGATGATGCCCGAGTAGAAGTCTACGTTCGGGTACAGCGAGCGTTCGATGAAGTACGGGTCGGTCAGGGCGATCTCTTCAAGACGCATGGCCAGTTCGAGCTGCGGGTCGTTGGTGATGCCCAGCTCGCGCAGGACTTCGTCGCAGGTCTGCTTCATCACGGTGGCGCGCGGGTCGCGGTTCTTGTAAACCCGGTGGCCAAAGCCCATCAGCTTGAACGGATCGTTCTTGTCCTTGGCCTTGGCGATGTAGGTGTCGATGTTGGACACATCGCCAATCTCATCGAGCATGGTCAGCACAGCTTCGTTGGCGCCGCCGTGGGCAGGGCCCCAGAGCGCGGCGATACCGGCTGCGATACAGGCAAACGGGTTGGCGCCCGAAGAGCCTGCCATGCGCACGGTGGACGTCGAGGCGTTCTGTTCGTGGTCGGCGTGAAGGATGAAGATCCGGTCCATGGCCTTGGCCAGCGTCGGGCTGATCGGTTTGATCTCGCACGGCGTGTTGAACATCATGTGCAGGAAGTTTTCCGCGTAGCTGAGGTCGTTGCGCGGGTACATCATGGGTTGACCCATGGAGTACTTGTAAACCATCGCGGCCAGGGTCGGCATCTTGGCGACCAGGCGGATCGCGGAGATTTCCCGGTGCTGCGGATTATTGATGTCCAGGGAGTCGTGGTAGAACGCCGACAGGGCGCCAACCACACCGCACATGACGGCCATCGGGTGGGCGTCGCGGCGGAAACCGTTGAAGAAGGTCTTCAGTTGCTCGTGCACCATGGTGTGATTCTTCACGGTGACGACGAATTCGGCTTTTTGCTCGGCGGTTGGCAGCTCGCCGTTAAGCAACAGGTAGCAGGTTTCCAGGTAGTCCGATTGCTCGGCCAGCTGTTCGATCGGGTAGCCGCGATGCAGCAGAATGCCGTTGTCACCATCGATATAGGTGATCTTCGATTCGCATGAGGCGGTGGACATGAAGCCTGGGTCGAATGTGAAGCGTCCGGTGGCAGTCAGGCCGCGTACGTCGATAACATCGGGACCAACGGTGCCGGTCAGAATGGGCAGCTCGACGGGGGCTGCGCCCTCGATGATCAACTGCGCTTTTTTATCAGCCATGTGGCCTCCTAATTATGCTTCAAATCATCAGACAGACCCCCCACGCAGGGCCCGCATCACTATAGTGAGATAAATTCTAAAGTCAATTTGCCAAAAGTCTTGTAGCAGAGGGCTTTAAGCCATGGTTTTCGTCGAAATTACGGGCCATTTACGCCAATTATCGGGCTAAAGCAATCCACCCTTGGGACAGGGTCTGCGCGTTGTCATTAGTGGGCTAACTGTCTATACTCGGCGTCCGACCGCCAGGGGCTTTCAGGCCTGATTCAACGGGGTTGGTCACTTCCTGGGTAGTGGGTACCTGACCAGTACACTTCCCAACAACTTGCCCTGAGTGTTAGGGCTCTTCAGTGTGAAAAAAAGCCGTGAAAAGCCAACGACCTGTAAACCTAGACCTAAGGACCATCAAACTCCCTATCACTGCTTACACGTCCATCCTTCACCGTATTTCCGGTGTCATCCTCTTCGTCGGCATTGCCATCATGCTTTATGCATTGGACCTGTCGCTCGACTCCGAGGAAGGCTTCGCGTCGGTGAAAGCGGGACTGACCAGTCCGCTGGCCAAGTTCGTGATCTGGGCTCTTCTGTCCGCACTGCTTTATCACCTGGTGGCGGGCGTCCGTCATCTGATCATGGACACGGGCATCGGCGAGACGCTGGAAGGCGGCAAGCGGGGCTCTCAAATTGTTATCGCCGTGTCTGTGGTGGTGATCGTTCTGGCAGGAGTGTGGATATGGTAACCAACGTCACTAACCTTTCTCGTTCGGGCCTGTATGACTGGATGGCGCAACGCGTCTCCGCCGTCGTACTCGCGGCTTATTTCATTTTCCTGATCGGGTACCTGATCGCGCACCCTGGCCTTGATTTCGCCACGTGGCACGCGCTGTTCTCCCATAACGCAATGCGCATCTTCAGCCTGTTGGCCCTTGTTGCCCTGGCGGCTCACGCCTGGGTTGGCATGTGGACCATCGCGACCGATTACCTGACGCCGATGGCGCTGGGCAACTCCGCGACAGTGGTGCGTTTCCTTTTTCAGGCGGTGTGCGGCATTGCGATGTTCGCTTACTTCGTCTGGGGTGTGCAGATTCTTTGGGGTATCTGATTCATGGCTAACATTAATACGCTTTCATTCGACGCCATTATCATTGGCGGCGGCGGTGCGGGCATGCGTGCCGCATTGCAGCTGGCTCAGGGCGGCCACAAGACCGCTGTAGTCACCAAGGTTTTCCCGACTCGCTCCCACACCGTTTCCGCACAGGGTGGCATCACCTGCGCCATCGCTTCGGCTGATCCGAACGATGACTGGCGCTGGCACATGTACGATACCGTCAAGGGCTCCGACTACATCGGTGACCAGGACGCTATCGAATACATGTGTTCCGTGGGCCCGGAAGCCGTGTTCGAGCTCGAGCACATGGGTCTGCCGTTTTCCCGTACCGAGCAGGGCCGCATCTATCAGCGTCCGTTCGGCGGCCAGTCGAAAGACTTCGGCAAGGGGGGTCAGGCTGCACGTACCTGTGCTGCTGCCGACCGTACCGGTCACGCGCTGCTGCACACCCTGTATCAGGCCAACCTGAAGGCCGGCACTGTATTCCTCAACGAGTACTACGCCGTTGATTTGGTGAAGAACCAGGACGGCGCGTTCGTCGGCATCATTGCCATCTGCATCGAAACCGGTGAAACCTCCTACATTCGCGCTGACGCGACCGTACTGGCCACTGGCGGTGCTGGCCGTATCTACTCCTCCACCACCAACGCCCTGATCAACACCGGCGACGGCGTGGGCATGGCGCTGCGTGCCGGTGTACCGGTTCAGGACATCGAAATGTGGCAGTTCCACCCGACCGGCATCGCTGGCGCAGGTGTACTGGTCACCGAAGGCTGCCGTGGTGAAGGCGGTTACCTGATCAACAAGCATGGCGAGCGTTTCATGGAGCGTTACGCGCCAAACGCCAAGGACCTTGCCGGTCGTGACGTTGTGGCTCGCTCGATGGTTAAAGAGATCATCGCCGGCAACGGTTGCGGTCCCGACGGTGACCACGTGATGCTCAAACTCGATCACCTCGGTGAGGAAGTGCTGCACAGCCGTCTGCCAGGGATCATGGAACTGTCCAAGACCTTCGCACACGTCGATCCGGCCGTTGCGCCAATCCCTGTCGTGCCGACCTGCCACTACATGATGGGCGGCGTTGCCACCAACATTCATGGTCAGGCGATCACCCAGGACGCCGCTGGCGTCGACACCATCATCCCGGGCCTGTTCGCGGTGGGTGAAGTGGCATGCGTATCGGTTCACGGTGCCAACCGTCTGGGCGGCAACTCGCTGCTCGATCTGGTGGTGTTCGGCCGTGCTGCCGGTCTGCACCTGGAGCAGGCACTCAACGAAGGCGTCGACTACCGTCGCGCTTCCGAAACCGACATCGACGTTGCGCTGGCTCGCCTCAATGGCCTGAACTCGCGCACCGATGGCGAAGACGTCGCTACGCTGCGCAAAGAGCTGCAAAGCTGCATGCAGAACTACTTCGGTGTGTTCCGTACCGGCGAATACATGCAGAAGGGTATCGCCCAGCTGGCTGACCTGCGCACGCGCATCGCCAACGTCAAGATCAACGACAAGAGCCAGGCATTCAACACTGCCCGGATCGAAGCGCTGGAGCTGCAGAACCTGCTGGAAGTCGCTGAAGCAACGGCGATCGCCGCAGAGCATCGCAAGGAGTCCCGTGGTGCTCACGCCCGTGAAGACTTCGAAGATCGCGACGACGAGAACTGGCTGTGTCACACCCTGTACTTCCCGGGTGACAAGCGCGTAGCCAAGCGTGCCGTGAACTTCTCGCCAAAAACTGTTCCGACTTTTGAGCCTAAGATTCGGACTTATTAAGGGTGACCGCCATGTTGCAAGTCAGTGTTTATCGCTACAACCCTGATCAGGACGCCGCGCCGTTCATGCAGGATTTCCAGGTCGACACCGGTGGCAAAGACCTGATGGTCCTGGATGTGCTGGCTCTGATCAAAGAGCAGGACGAAGGCTTCTCGTACCGTCGCTCGTGCCGCGAAGGCGTGTGCGGTTCCGACGGCATGAACATCAACGGCAAGAACGGCCTGGCCTGCATCACGCCGCTGTCGGCTGTGGTCAAGGGCAACAAGCTGGTGGTTCGCCCACTGCCTGGCCTGCCGGTCATCCGCGACCTCGCCGTCGACATGAGCATCTTCTACAAGCAGTACGAGAAGGTGAAGCCATTCCTGCAGAACGACACGCCGGCTCCGTCCATCGAGCGCCTGCAGAGCCCCGAGGAGCGGGAAAAACTCGACGGCCTGTACGAGTGCATCCTGTGCGCTTGCTGCTCGACGTCCTGCCCGTCCTTCTGGTGGAACCCCGACAAGTTCCTCGGTCCTGCCGCGATCCTGCAAGCCTATCGTTTCCTGGCTGACAGCCGCGACACCCGGACCCAAGAGCGTCTGGCGTCGATGGACGATCCGTTCAGTGTTTTCCGCTGCCGCGGCATCATGAACTGCGTCAACGTTTGCCCGAAAGGCCTGAACCCAACCAAGGCTATCGGTCACGTGCGCAACATGCTGCTCAAAAGCGGTGTCTGAGTTTGCCGCATCTGTAACACCGCAGCACCCGCTACTGCAGCACCCGTAAACGCTGCGGCGCAGGCTTCAACCGGCGCCGTAGTTTTAACCTGAGCAGTTGTCGCAGGGCTTCAGCTCTTATTTTGAAGAAATGAAACCAGCAGGGGCATCCGGGCTGGTACCCGGACTATCTGCGTGATCCCTAGTGACTTGAAGTCGCTGCACATGGACTTTTCAAGTTTGCGCTGGCATCGACGCCGATGGTGTCCCCTAATCGAGGGTGACCAAGCATGCAAGAAAGCGTGATGCAGCGCATGTGGAACAGCGCCCACCTTTCCGGTGGTAACGCTGCCTATGTGGAAGAGCTCTACGAGCTCTACCTGCACGACCCTAACGCTGTGCCAGAAGAGTGGCGCACCTATTTTCAGACGTTGCCGGCTGACGGCAGCACTGCCACCGATGTATCGCACTCTACGGTTCGCGATCATTTTGTGTTGCTGGGGAAAAACCAGCGCCGCGCCCAACCGGTCTCTGCCGGCAGCGTGAGCAGCGAGCATGAAAAGAAGCAAGTTGAAGTGCTGCGACTTATCCAGGCATTCCGTATGCGCGGCCATCAGGGTGCGCAACTCGATCCTCTGGGTCTGTGGAAGCGTACTGCGCCAGCTGACCTGTCGATCAACCATTACGGTTTGACCAACGCTGACCTCGATACCACATTCCGTGCCGGCGACCTGTTCATCGGCAAAGAAGAAGCGAGCCTACGCGAAATCGTCGAAGCGTTGCAGCAGACATATTGCCGCACCATCGGCGCCGAGTTCACGCACATCGTCGATTCCAACCAGCGCAACTGGTTCATGCAGCGCCTCGAAAGCGTGCGTGGCCGTCCTGCCTATTCCGCCGACATCAAGAGCCATCTGCTTGAGCGTGTGACGGCGGGCGAGGGTTTGGAGAAGTACCTGGGCACCAAATACCCGGGCACCAAGCGTTTCGGTCTGGAAGGCGGCGAAAGCCTGATTCCCATGCTCGACGAGCTGATTCAGCGCTCCGGTTCCTACGGCACCAAGGAAGTTGTCATCGGCATGGCCCACCGTGGCCGTCTCAACGTGCTGGTCAACACCTTCGGCAAGAACCCGCGCGACCTGTTCGACGAGTTCGAAGGCAAGAAGAAGGTCGAGCTGGGCTCCGGTGACGTCAAGTATCACCAGGGCTTCTCGTCCAACGTGATGACCACCGGCGGCGAAGTCCACCTGGCGATGGCGTTCAACCCGTCCCACCTGGAAATCGTTTCCCCTGTGGTTGAAGGTTCGGTGCGTGCCCGTCAGGACCGTCGCAACGACGCCACTGGCGAGAAAGTGCTGCCGATCTCGATCCACGGTGACGCGGCGTTCGCAGGTCAGGGTGTGGTGCTGGAAACCTTCCAGATGTCGCAGACCCGCGGCTTCAAGACCGGCGGCACGATCCACATCGTGATCAACAACCAGGTCGGCTTCACCATCAGCAAGCAGGAAGACTCGCGTTCCACCGAGTACGCGACCGACGTTGCCAAGATGATTCAGGCGCCGATCCTCCATGTGAATGGCGATGATCCGGAAGCCGTGTTGTTCGTGACCCAGCTGGCGATCGACTACCGCATGCAGTTCAAGCGTGACGTGGTCATCGATCTGGTCTGCTACCGTCGTCGCGGTCACAACGAAGCCGATGAGCCGAGTGGCACCCAGCCGCTGATGTACCAGCAGATCGCCAAACAGCGCACCACCCGTGAGCTGTATGCCGATGCACTGGCCACTGCCGGCATCCTCAACGCCGAAGCCGCTCAGGCCAAGGTCGACGAGTACCGCAACGCGCTGGACAACGGCATGCACGTTGTCAAAAGCCTGGTCAAAGAGCCGAACAAGGAATTGTTCGTTGATTGGCGTCCGTACCTGGGTCACGCGTGGACAGCACGTCACGACACCAGTTTCGACCTCAAGACCCTGCAGGAACTGTCGGCCAAGCTGATGGAAGTGCCGGAAGGTTTCGTGGTTCAGCGTCAGGTCCAGAAAATCTACGAAGACCGCCAGAAGATGCAAGTCGGTGGCCTTCCGATCAACTGGGGTTACGCCGAAACCATGGCCTACGCCACGCTGGCGTTCGAAGGGCATCAGGTTCGCATCACCGGGCAGGACGTTGGTCGCGGTACGTTCTCGCACCGCCACGCCGTGCTGCACAACCAGAAAGACGGTGCGACCTACGTGCCTTTGCAGAACCTGTACGCCGGTCAGCCTCGCTTTGACCTGTACGACTCTTTCCTGTCGGAAGAAGCTGTGCTGGCGTTCGAATACGGTTACTCGACCACTCAGCCCAATGCGCTGGTGATCTGGGAAGCCCAGTTCGGTGACTTTGCCAACGGTGCACAGGTCGTGATCGACCAATTCATCACCAGCGGCGAGCACAAATGGGGCCGTCTGTGCGGCCTGACCATGCTGTTGCCCCATGGCTACGAAGGGCAGGGCCCGGAGCACTCATCGGCACGTCTTGAGCGTTACCTGCAATTGTGCGCCGAGCACAACATCCAGGTCTGCGTACCGACCACCCCGGCTCAGATCTACCATCTGCTGCGCCGTCAGGTGATCCGTCCGCTGCGCAAGCCGCTGATCGTGTTGACGCCGAAGTCGTTGCTGCGCCACAAGCTGGCCGTGTCGACCCTGGAAGATCTGGCCCATGGCTCGTTCCAGACGGTCATCCCGGAAATCGACACCCTCGATGCCGCGAAAGTGACGCGTCTGGTGCTGTGCAGCGGCAAGGTCTACTACGACCTGCTGGAAAAGCGCCGTGCCGAAGGCCGCGAAGACATCGCCATCGTGCGTCTCGAGCAGCTCTATCCGTTCCCGGAAGACGACCTGATGGACGCTATCGCGTCGTATACCAACCTGACCAACGTGGTCTGGTGTCAGGAAGAACCCATGAACCAGGGCGCCTGGTACAGCAGTCAGCACCACTTGCGCCGCAGCATCGGCAATCACAACCGCAACCTCGTTCTCGAGTATGCCGGCCGTGATGCCTCCGCTGCCCCTGCTTGTGGATACGCTTCGATGCACGCCGAACAGCAGGAAAAACTGCTGAAAGACGCGTTCTCCGTTTAACGCCTTCGCGCACTAGAAACCGAATTAAAGGAATTACAGATAATGGCTATTGAGATCAAAGCCCCCTCTTTCCCGGAATCCGTTGCCGACGGCACCGTTGCCACCTGGCACAAAAAACCGGGCGACGCCGTCAAGCGTGATGACCTGATCGTCGATATCGAAACCGACAAGGTCGTGCTGGAAGTATTGGCCGAAGCTGACGGTGTACTGGGCGCAATCGTTGCCGAAGAGGGCGCTACTGTCCTGTCGAACCAGCTACTGGGCTCGATCGAAGAGGGCGGTGCTGCCGCTGCCCCCGCTGCCGCCGCTCCAGCCGCTGCTGCATCGGCTCCGGCTGCTGCGCCTGCCCAGGCTGGCGCTGCACCTGCCGCCGCTTCCGGTGACGAAGACGCCATCGGCGCTCCCGCTGCCCGCAAGCTGGCCGAAGAAAACGGCATCAACCTGTCCAGCGTCAAAGGCACAGGCAAAGACGGCCGCGTGACCAAGGAAGACGTTGTTGCTGCCATCGAAGCGAAGAAATCCGCTCCGGCCGCTGCACCTGCCGCCAAGCCTGCTGCCGCTGCCGCCGCGCCTGTGGCTGCCGTGGGCGACCGCACCGAGAAGCGCGTGCCGATGACGCGTCTGCGCGCCAAGGTGGCAGAGCGTCTGGTTGAAGCTCAGTCGAACATGGCGATGCTGACCACCTTCAACGAAGTCGACATGACCGAAGTCATGGCCCTGCGTTCGAAGTACAAGGACCTGTTCGAGAAGTCCCATAACGGCGTACGCCTGGGCTTCATGTCGTTCTTCGTCAAGGCCGCGACCGAAGCGCTGAAACGCTACCCGGCCGTCAACGCCTCGATCGACGGCACTGACATCGTTTATCACGGTTATGCCGACGTCGGCGTTGCCGTGTCGAGCGATCGTGGTCTGGTGGTTCCGGTGCTGCGCAACGCCGAGCAGATGAGCCTGGCTGAAATCGAAGGCGGTATCGCCACCTTCGGCAAGAAAGCCCGTGACGGCAAACTGTCCATCGAGGAGATGACTGGCGGTACCTTCACCATCACCAACGGTGGTACTTTCGGTTCGATGATGTCGACCCCTATCGTCAATCCGCCGCAAGCGGCCATTCTGGGCATGCACAACATTCTGCAGCGTCCTATGGCGATCAACGGCCAGGTCGTCATCCGTCCGATGATGTATCTGGCGCTGTCCTACGATCACCGCCTGATCGACGGTAAAGAAGCCGTGACCTTCCTGGTGACCATCAAGAACCTGCTGGAAGACCCGGCGCGTCTGTTGCTGGACATCTGATTCAAGGACAGCTGCAAGCCGCAAGCGTCAAGCTGCAAGTTACAGCAGCCTGGCGCCGACGCTTGGGTCGTCGCAACATCCTAATGAACAGGCTGCAACTCGTCTGTAAAGCATCACGGATCAGCTTGCAGCTTGTGGCTTAAAGCTCGCAGCTAAAGAGGAACTCTTTTCTATGTCCCAGAAATTCGACGTGGTAGTGATTGGCGCTGGCCCTGGCGGCTATGTGGCCGCTATCAAGGCCGCGCAACTCGGTCTCACGACTGCCTGCATCGAGAAGTACCAGGATAAAGAGGGCAAGCTGGCCCTCGGCGGTACCTGTCTGAACGTGGGCTGCATCCCCTCCAAGGCGCTGTTGGACAGCTCCTGGAAATTCTACGAAGCCAAGAATCAGTTCGGTGTTCACGGTATCTCGCTCAGCGACCTGAAGATGGACATTGCTGCCATGATTGGTCGCAAGGCACAGATCGTCAAAGGCCTGACCGGCGGCGTTGCCAGCCTGTTCAAGGCCAACGGCGTCACTTCCCTGCAGGGCCACGGCAAACTGCTGGCCGGCAAGAAAGTCGAGCTGACCAAGCCTGACGGCACCACCGAAGTCATCGAAGCCGAAAACATCATTCTGGCGTCCGGTTCGCGTCCGATCGACATTCCGCCGGCTCCGGTCAATCAGGTCACCATCGTCGATTCGACAGGCGCCCTGGAATTCCCGGCAGTGCCTGAGCGCCTGTGCGTCATCGGCGCCGGTGTGATCGGTCTGGAACTGGGTTCGGTCTGGGCACGCCTGGGTGCCAAAGTGACGGTTCTCGAAGCGCTGGAGAAATTCCTGCCTGCCGCTGACGAAGCCGTTGCCAAGGAAGCGCAGAAGACCTTCAACAAGCAGGGTCTGGACATCAAGCTGGGCGCTCGCGTCACCGGTTCCAAGGTCAATGGCGATGAAGTGGTCGTGACCTACACCGACAAGGACGGCGAGCAGAACATCACGTTCGACCGCGTTATCGTGGCCGTTGGCCGTCGCCCGGTGACCACCGAGCTGCTGGCTGCCGACAGCGGCGTCGACATCGACGAGCGCGGTTTCATCTTCGTCAACGAGCAGTGCGAGACCAGCGTTCCTGGCGTGTACGCCATCGGTGACGTGGTTCGTGGTCTGATGCTGGCGCACAAAGCGTCCGAAGAAGGCATCATGGTCGTCGAGCGCATCAAGGGTCACAAGACCCAGATGAACTACGACCTGATCCCGTCGGTTATCTATACCCACCCGGAAATCGCGTGGGTCGGCAAGACCGAGCAGACGCTCAAGGCCGAAGGCGTGGAAGTCAACGTCGGTCAGTTCCCGTTCGCGGCGAGCGGCCGTGCAATGGCAGCGAATGACACCGGCGGTTTCGTCAAGGTCATCGCTGATGCCAAGACCGACCGTGTACTGGGTGTGCACGTCATTGGTCCTGGCGCTGCAGAGCTGGTACAGCAGGGCGCGATCGGTATGGAGTTCGGCACCAGTGCCGAAGACATCGGCATGATGGTCTTCTCCCACCCGACGCTGTCCGAAGCGCTGCACGAAGCGGCACTGGCAGTGAATGGCGGCGCCATCCACATCCAGAACAAGAAAAAACGCTGAAAATAACCACGACGATCCGCCCGTCGCAGGCCCTGCTCGCAGGGCTTACCGCGGAAGGATCGTTGGACTCGAACTCCCGGCAGCGCAGGCAGGCTTCACGCCTGATCTGCGTTCTCCGGGAGAAGCGGTCACAGGTGGTGCGGCACGCTTTGACGAGCAGCACCGAATGCGCAGTACCTAACGAAGACGGTAATAAGCATGAATCTTCACGAGTATCAGGGTAAGCAGCTGTTTGCTGAATACGGCCTGCCAGTATCCAAGGGCTATGCAGTAGACACCCCGGAAGCAGCAGCAGAAGCGTGCGACAAAATCGGCGGAACCGAGTGGGTCGTCAAAGCCCAGGTTCACGCAGGCGGTCGCGGTAAAGCGGGCGGCGTCAAGCTGGTTCGCAGCAAGGAAGACGCCGCTGCGTTCGCTCAACAGTGGTTGGGCAAGCGTCTGGTCACTTACCAGACTGATGCCAACGGTCAGCCGGTCACCAAGATCCTGGTTGAATCGTGCACTGACATCGCCAAAGAGCTGTACCTGGGCGCTGTAGTCGATCGTTCGAGCCGCCGTATCGTGTTCATGGCGTCCACCGAAGGTGGCGTGGACATCGAGAAAATCGCTCACGACACGCCTGAGAAGATTCTCAAAGCGACCATCGATCCACTGGTTGGCGCTCAGCCATTCCAGGGTCGCGATCTGGCCTTCCAGCTGGGTCTGGAAGGCAAGCAGGTCACTCAGTTCGCCAAGATCTTCACCGGTCTGGCCAAGCTGTTCCAGGACCACGACCTGGCCCTGCTGGAAGTGAACCCGCTGGTGATCAAGGCTGACGGCGATCTGCATTGCCTCGACGCCAAGATCAACATCGACGCCAACGCCATGTACCGTCAGCCAAAGCTGAAGGCTTTCCACGACCCGTCGCAAGACGACCCACGTGAAGCCCACGCTGCCAAGTTCGAACTGAACTACGTGGCACTGGAAGGCAACATCGGCTGCATGGTCAACGGTGCCGGTCTGGCCATGGGTACCATGGACATCGTCAACCTGCACGGCGGCAAGCCAGCCAACTTCCTCGACGTAGGCGGCGGCGCAACCAAAGAGCGCGTTACCGAAGCGTTCAAGATCATCCTGTCCGACACCAACGTCGCTGCAGTACTGGTCAACATCTTCGGCGGCATCGTCCGTTGCGACATGATTGCCGAAGGCATCATTGGCGCGGTGAAAGAAGTCGGCGTGAAAATCCCGGTTGTTGTTCGCCTTGAAGGCAACAACGCTGAGCTGGGCGCTAAAGTACTGGCAGAAAGCGGCTTGAACATCATCGCAGCTACCAGCCTGACCGACGCTGCTCAACAAGTCGTCAAAGCTGCGGAGGGCAAATAATGAGCGTCCTGATCAATAAAGACACCAAGGTTATCTGCCAGGGCTTCACCGGCTCCCAGGGTACCTTCCACTCCGAGCAAGCCATTGCCTACGGCACCAAAATGGTTGGCGGCGTGACCCCAGGCAAGGGCGGCACCACGCACCTGAACCTGCCAGTGTTCAACACGGTGTCCGAAGCAGTAGAAAAAACCGGCGCAACCGCTTCGGTCATCTACGTTCCGGCTCCGTTCTGCAAGGATTCCATCCTTGAAGCAGCGTTCGGCGGCATCAAGCTGATCGTCTGCATCACCGAAGGCATCCCGACCATCGACATGCTCGAAGCCAAGGTCAAGTGCGACGAACTGGGTGTGGTCCTGATCGGCCCTAACTGCCCAGGCGTCATCACCCCGGGCGAGTGCAAGATCGGCATCATGCCAGGTCACATTCACTTGCCAGGCAAAGTCGGTATCGTGTCGCGTTCCGGCACCCTGACTTACGAAGCTGTGAAGCAGACCACTGACGCCGGTTTCGGTCAGTCGACGTGCGTCGGCATCGGTGGTGATCCGATCCCGGGTTCGAACTTCATCGACATCCTGAAGCTGTTCCAGGAAGACCCGAAGACCGAAGCGATCGTCATGATCGGCGAGATCGGCGGTTCGGCTGAAGAAGAAGCGGCTGCCTACATCAAGGCACACGTGACCAAGCCAGTCGTTTCCTACATCGCGGGTGTGACTGCTCCTCCGGGCAAGCGCATGGGCCATGCGGGCGCGATCATCTCCGGCGGCAAAGGCACTGCAGACGAGAAATTCGCTGCGCTGCAAGACGCAGGCGTGAAAACCGTGCGTTCGCTGGCAGACATCGGCAAAGCCCTGGCTGAGCTGACCGGTTGGGAAGTGAAGAAGGCTTAATCGCCCTCGTCTCACTGCCTGATCAACAAAAGCCACCTTCGGGTGGCTTTTGTGTTTCTGGCGTTTCGATTTGCGCCGGCGGGAAGGCCCTGATCCTGTAAGACATTTCTGATATGCGACACGAACGTGCGTTCAGCGGTCGCACCGCCCTGTATCGGTGCGCCAAATAGGGTAGGCTAGCCGCCGTTTTGTGCAGTCGGCTCCCACAAGGAGCGGCGGCGCGCTCAGGGTCTGTCTTAAAAGGGCGGGCAGCATTTCCCCCACCCTCAGGGAAATCCTCTTCTTAATTCCGATTCAGCAGTGTGGTTTCCTCAATGAAAGTGTTGAAAGGCCAGGACATTCTGGCACTGGGTTTCATGACGTTTGCGCTGTTCGTGGGCGCTGGCAATATCATCTTCCCCCCGATCGTAGGCCTCCAGGCCGGCCCCAATGTATGGATGGCCGCGTTGGGCTTTCTGGTCACGGCGGTCGGCCTTCCGGTGGTCACCGTGATCGCGCTCGCCAAGGTCGGCGGCGCCATGGACGCCTTGAGCAGTCCAATCGGCAAGGTCGCCGGAACCATCCTCGCCGCCGTCTGCTACCTGTCCGTGGGTCCATTGTTCGCCACGCCGCGCACGGCGACGGTGTCGTTTGAGGTCGGCCTGGCGCCCTTAACCGGTGAAAGTCCGCTCGCGCTGTTTCTCTACAGCCTGGTTTATTTCGTGCTGGTGTTCTGGATCTCGCTTTATCCGGGTCGTCTGCTCGACACCGTCGGCCGTTTCCTGGCGCCACTGAAAATCATTGCTTTGGCCATCCTCGGCATCGCCGCGTTTGTCCTGCCGGCGGGTGACGTCGGTATTGCCGAACCTGCCTACGTCGCAGCGCCGTTCTCCCAAGGCTTCATCAACGGCTACCTGACCATGGACACCTTGGGCGCGCTGGTTTTCGGCATCGTCATCGTCAACGCGATTCGCTCGCGCGGTGTCGAGTCGCCTCGGCTGATCACCCGCTACGCCATCATCGCCGGCCTGATCGCCGGTGTGGGACTGGCACTGGTGTACATCAGCCTGTTCCGTCTGGGTTCCGACAGCCACGCCATCGCTGCCGGGGCAACCAATGGCGCCGCTGTGTTGCATGCCTACGTCCAACACACCTTCGGCACGTTGGGCAGCAGCTTCCTTGCCGTGCTGATCTCACTGGCGTGTCTGGTGACCGCCGTCGGCCTGACCTGCGCCTGCGCCGAATACTTCAGCCGCGTGCTGCCCCTCTCTTACAAGACGCTGGTGATTCTGCTGGCAGTGTTTTCCCTGCTGGTGTCCAACCTGGGCCTGACCAAGCTGATCCAGTTCTCGATTCCGGTGCTGACCGCGATCTACCCGCCGTGCATTGCACTGGTGGCGTTGAGCTTCTGCAAGGATTTCTGGCACGAGCAGGGGCGGATCGTGGCGCCGGTCATGCTGGTGGCGTTCCTGATCGGTGCGGTGGATGCGGTGAAGGGCTCTGCGCTGGGTGTGTACCTGCCGGATGCGCTGGCTCATCTGCCCTTGAGCGAGCAAGGCCTGGCATGGCTGATCCCGTCGCTGATCACGCTGTTCGTCGCGTTCGTCGTGGACCGCATGCTCGGCAAGCGCAGCGAGGCACTGGCCTGAGGGGGGGAGGTTGGCGCGCCGTGAAAGCGATGCGCCGATCACTCTGAAGCAGAGCTGATCATTTGATAGACAAAACAAAGCCCGCTTAATGCGGGCTTTGTTTTTTGAAACTCTGGAAACTTACTGCTTAGTTGCAGGTGCTGCCTGGTTCGCTTCTTTAGCGCGCTCTTGAGCGGCTTCAGCGTTCTTTTGAGCGGCTTCCTGACTTTCTTTGGCAGCGTCGTTCACTTTGTCTTGCGCTTTTTGCATCGATTCTTGCGACTGCTCGGCAGCCTTGTTTGCATCTTGCTGTTTATCTTCGGATTTTTTGTCACAGGCGGCGAGGCCCAGAGTGGCAGAAAGCATCAGGGCAATAGCTAAAGATTTACGCATGGGGTGTTTCTCCTTATTGGTCATCAACGTGCCTTCGAGCACTCGGTTATTAGGTTAGTTCCATGTTCCGTCGGGATAAATACATAAGCGTCCCGGCGACGTAATCACTGAGCCGAAGAGAGACGGTGATCGTTTGTGCGCCGTCCTCAGCCATGAGATCGGCGGCCCGAAAATTTTCAGAGGGTGAAGATTCTGCACTGACCGCACGCCTGTCCCTTGAAATCGTCTCCCCAGCCCCCACCTAGATGACAACGCGCTGCTCCGAGCCGCCTTGGGCGTTTCGAGCAGCTCCCCCTATTTGTGTGGACTGATTGGAGTTTGATGACCATGAGTGTGGAAACTCAAAAGGAAACCCTGGGCTTCCAGACCGAGGTGAAGCAGCTGCTGCACCTCATGATCCATTCGCTGTACTCGAACAAGGAAATTTTCCTTCGCGAGCTGATTTCCAACGCGTCCGACGCGGTGGACAAGCTGCGCTTCGAGGCACTGTCCAAGCCTGAGCTGCTGGAAGGCGGCGCCGAGCTGAAGATCCGAGTCAGCTACGACAAGGATGCCAAGACCGTTACCCTGGAAGACAACGGCATCGGCATGAGCCGCGACGATGTCATCACGCATCTGGGCACCATCGCGAAGTCCGGCACCGCCGACTTCATGAAGAACCTGTCCGGTGATCAGAAGAAAGATTCCCACCTGATCGGCCAGTTCGGTGTCGGCTTTTACTCCGCGTTCATCGTTGCCGATCAAGTCGAAGTGTTCACCCGTCGCGCCGGCCTGTCCGCCAGCGACGGTGTGCACTGGTCGTCGAAAGGCGAGGGCGAGTTCGAAGTCGCCACGATCGAGAAAGCCGATCGCGGTACGCGCATCGTGCTGCATCTCAAGAGCGCCGAAGACGAGTTCGCTGACGGCTTCCGTCTGCGTAACATCATCAAAAAGTACTCCGACCACATCGCCCTGCCGATCCAGCTGCCGAAAGAACAGGCGCCGGTCGAAGGCGACGCCGAGCCTGTTGAAGAGTGGGAAACCGTCAACCGCGCCAGCGCCCTGTGGACCCGTCCGCGTACTGAGGTCAAGGACGAGGAATACCAGGAGTTCTACAAGCACATCGCCCACGATTTCGAGAACCCGCTGAGCTGGAGCCACAACAAGGTTGAAGGCAAGCTGGAATACAGCTCGCTGTTGTACGTGCCGGCCCGCGCGCCGTTCGATCTGTACCAGCGCGAAGCACCGCGCGGCCTGAAGCTGTACGTGCAGCGCGTATTTGTCATGGACCAGGCGGAATCGTTCCTGCCGCTGTACCTGCGCTTCATCAAAGGCGTGGTCGATTCCAACGACCTGTCCCTGAACGTGTCCCGTGAAATCCTGCAGAAAGACCCGATCATCGATTCGATGAAGTCCGCGCTGACCAAGCGTGTGCTGGACATGCTGGAGAAGCTGGCGAAAAACCAGCCGGAAGAATACAAAGGCTTCTGGAAAAACTTCGGTCAGGTGCTGAAAGAAGGGCCGGCCGAAGACTTCGCCAACAAAGAAAAAATCGCCGGCCTGTTGCGCTTCGCGTCGACCTCCGACGACAGCGGCGAGCAAAGCGTGTCGTTGACCGACTACCTGTCGCGCGCCAAGGAAGGTCAGGACAAGATCTACTTCCTCACCGGCGAAAGCTACGCCCAGGTCAAGAACAGCCCGCACCTCGAAGTCTTCCGCAAGAAAGGCATTGAAGTGCTGCTGCTGACCGACCGTATCGACGAGTGGCTGATGAGCTACCTGAGCGACTTCGACGGCAAGGGCTTTGTCGACGTGGCACGCGGTGACCTGGATCTGGGCAAGCTTGATTCCGAAGAGGACAAGAAGGCCCAGGAAGAAGTCGCCAAGGACAAGGAAGGCCTGATCGAACGCCTGAAAACGGCGCTGGGTGAAGCCGTCAGCGAAGTGCGGGTTTCCCACCGTCTGACCGATTCGCCGGCGATTCTGGCGATTGGCGAGCAGGACCTGGGTCTGCAGATGCGTCAGATTCTGGAAGCCAGCGGTCAGAAGGTGCCGGACTCCAAGCCGATCTTCGAATTCAACCCGTCGCACCCGCTGATCGGCAAGCTGGACAACGAGCAGAATGAAGACCGCTTCGGTGATCTGTCGCACATCCTGTTCGACCAGGCTGCGCTGGCGGCCGGCGACAGCTTGAAGGATCCGGCGGCCTACGTGCGCCGCCTGAACAAGTTGTTGGTTGAGCTCTCGGTTTAACATCAGCGTCACGGCAGAACCCGCTTCGGCGGGTTTTGTCATTTAATCTCCCTCCATCCTTATCAGCAGGAGTTCGCTATGAGCAATGTGACCGTGCAGTCCATCGTGTATGAGATCGATGGCGTGAGCTACGAGAGTCGTCTGGCCTTCGCCGAAGGCGGTCAGGCCTTACCGGGTCTGGTGATGGCGCCTAACTGGATGGGTGTCAGCACAGATGCCGAGCAGATTGCCAAAGACGTGGCGGCGAAGGGCTATGTGGTGTTGCTGGCGGACCTGTATGGCCAGCAGGTGCGCCCGTCCAATGGCGATGAAGCGGCGGCTGCCATGATGCCGTTGAAAAATGATCGCGTGCTGTTGAACACGCGCATGAAGGCTGCACTGGATCAACTGACCACACAGACCATCGCCACCGTCGACACGTCCCGGCTGGCGGCGTTTGGCTTCTGCTTCGGCGGTTGCTGCGCGCTGGAACTGGCGCGCACCGGTGCACCGTTGAAGGCAGCGGTGTCCTTCCATGGCACCCTCGACACCCCGAACCCGGCTGACGCCAACAACATCAAGGGCAAGGTGCTGGTGATGCACGGCGCGTCCGACCCTCTGGTGCCGAAGGAGCAACTGCCGGCGTTTGAAGCTGAAATGAACGCTGCCAATGTCGACTGGCAACTGCTGAGCTACGGCGGCGCGTTCCATTCCTTCACCGACCCGCACGCCAACAACCCGGGCGTGCAGATGTACAACCCTATCGTCTCGAAGCGTGCGTTTACCTCGATGCACAACCTGCTGGACGAAGTGTTCGCGGGCTAATGTGATGTTTTAACTGTTGTGAGAGTGCCCCTCCGGTCACTCCCACAGAGTCCGGGCAGGCCGCGGCCAATCAGCGCTTCGGCCTGCTGCCCACCGGCAATTCAATCCGCTCTACTTCCTCCGGCACGGTCGGCCAGTCCCCGGCCGCCCATTTCGCCGTGGCCTGTTCAATCAGCGCCGGATCGCTGGCGACGAAATTCCAGTTCATCCTCCTCGGCCCATCCAGTGGCGCGCCGCCGATCAGTACCGCGTGGCATTCGCTTTCCGCACACAGCGTCGGCTCGCTCCCTGCATCCAGCACCACCAGGCTGCGCGGCTGCACCGGCTCGGCGTCCAGCAGCAGCTCACCTTCGATCACGTACAGGGCGCGCTCCTCGTGTTCGGCCGGGATTCGCAGCGTTGTCGCGGTCTGCAGGTTCAGTTCGGCGTAAAGGGTGGGCGACAGCACCGGCACAGGCGACTTCAGGCAAAAGCCTTCGCCAGCAATCAGGCGGATACGAATGCCCATGGCGTCGCTGACCGGCAGTGTGTGGGCGGGGTGATGGCTGTAATGTCCGGCCCCTTGCTCATGGGACTTGGGCGACGCCAGCCAGACTTGCAGGCCATGCAGTCGCGAGCCGCTGGCGTGCAGCGCTTCGGGCGTGCGCTCGATGTGGGCGATGGCGCTGCCGGCGGTCATCCAGCTGACCTCGCCGGGTCTGACGTGCTGATCACTGCCGAGGCTGTCCTTGTGTCGGATCTCGCCTTCGAACAAGTAGGTCAGTGTCGAGAGGCCGATGTGCGGGTGCTGACGGATGTCCATGCCGGTGCCGGGGGCGTAGGTGGTCTCCAGCATGTGATCGAAAAAAACGAAAGGCCCCACGCTCCGGCATCGCGCAGCGGGGAGGGGACGCAGGATCGGTTGGCCTTCTACGTCTTCAGCGCGGGGAATGATGGTCAGCATGATGGCTTTCTCTCTTTCGGTTCGGTTGTAGGACCGGCTTCAGCCGGGAAGGGGCCGGTCTGGGCACTAGCAATCCTGCGGCGTGACGCCCGATGTGTTCCCGGCCAAAGCCGGTCCTGCGAAATCAGGTCCGAGCCAATGCATTTTAACCGGCCACAAAAAAGGCGCCCCGAGGGGCGCCTTTTGTCTGCAACTGACTGGATTACTTGCCAGTCCAGCGCTTCATTACCAGGGTGGCGTTGGTGCCGCCAAAGCCGAAGCTGTTGCTCATCACCAGATTCAGCTCGGTGTTTTCGCGGGTCTTGGTCAGGATCGGCATGTCGGCAACGGCTGGGTCCAGCTCGTCGATGTTGGCCGAACCGGCCATGAAGTTGCCTTCCATCATCAGCATGCAATAGATCGCTTCGTGAACGCCGGCGGCGCCCAGGGAGTGACCCGACAGGCTCTTGGTGGAGCTGATCGCCGGGGCCTTGTCGCCGAACACTTCACGCACGCCTTCCATTTCCTTGACGTCGCCGACCGGAGTGGAAGTGCCGTGAGTGTTCAGGTAGTCGATGGTGCCATCAACCGTGGACAGCGCCTGCTGCATGCAGCGGATGGCGCCTTCGCCGCTCGGAGCGACCATGTCGTAACCGTCGGACGTGGCGCCGTAGCCAACCAGCTCCGCGTAGATCTTCGCGCCACGGGCGAGAGCGTGTTCCAGCTCCTCGACCACGACCATGCCGCCGCCGCCGGCGATGACGAAACCGTCACGGTCAGCATCGTAGGCACGGGAAGCCTGTTCCGGGGTGTCGTTGCGTTTGCTGGACAGCGCGCCCATGGCGTCGAACAGGAACGACTGGCTCCAGTGCTCCTCTTCGCCACCGCCGGCAAACACGATGTCCTGCTTGCCCATCTGAATCTGTTCCATGGCGGTGCCAATGCAGTGAGCACTGGTGGCGCAGGCAGACGCGATGGAGTAGTTCAGGCCCTTGATCTTGAATGGCGTCGCCAGACACGCCGATACCGTGCTGCTCATGGTGCGGGTCACGCGGTAGGGGCCGACGCGCTTGACGCCTTTCTCGCGCAGGATATCCAGCGCTTCCATCTGGTTCAGCGTCGATGCGCCGCCCGAGCCGGCAATCAGACCGGTACGCGGGTTGGACACCTGCTCTTCGGTCAGGCCGGAGTCGGTGACAGCGTCTTTCATCGCCAGGTAGGCATAGGCAGCGGCGTGGCCCACAAAGCGGAAGATCTTGCGATCGATCAGCTCTTCAAGGTTGAGGTCGATGGAGCCCGACACCTGGCTGCGCAGACCCATTTCGGCGTATTCCGGATTGAAACGGATGCCAGGGCGAGTTGCACGCAGGTTGGCGGAGACGGTGTCTTTGTCATTGCCCAAGCAGGAAACAATGCCCAGACCAGTGATAACGACGCGGCGCATGCGAATACCCTTAGAAATTTTCAGTGGAAGTGAAGACGCCGACACGCAGGCCTTCAGCGGTATAGATTTCACGGCCGTCCACGCTGACCGAACCGTCGGCGATCGCCAGGTTCAGCTTGCCTTTGAGGACGCGCTTGATGTGAATGTTGTAGGTGACCTTCTTGGCGGTCGGAAGAACCTGGCCGAAGAATTTCACTTCGCCCGAGCCCAGTGCGCGGCCGCGGCCCGGCAGGCCTTGCCAGCCCAGGAAGAAGCCGACCAGTTGCCACATGGCATCGAGGCCCAGGCAACCTGGCATCACCGGGTCACCTTCGAAGTGACAGGCGAAGAACCACAGGTCCGGGGTGATATCGAGTTCGGCGACCAATTCACCTTTGCCGAACTTGCCGCCTTCTTCACTGATGTGGGTGATGCGATCAACCATCAGCATGTTGGGGGCGGGCAATTGCGCGTTACCTGGGCCGAACAGCTCGCCGCGACTGCAGCGCAGCAGGTCTTCCCGGGTAAAGGCGTTTTGTTTGGTCATGCGAGCTCCTCGATAATCCTGTGCGGCAGGGTGTGGCGTTACGTACCCAATCTGGCCAGCGGGTTATCCCTCTGCTGGCAGCCTACTCATAGACTATTGCGTTGTAGTGAAAGTCACAGCACGGGTGAAATGAATGTACACCTGTGCACTGAAATTTTTCGTCCGCGCGTTGGCGTGGGTCGAATCGGCACACAAGACTGCCGCAATTTATCATTTACCGCCAGTCGCGGGTGGCTTAATGGTCAGCCAACGCTGCAAAACCTGCTGTAAATCAGTACGTTTGAACGGCTTGGCCAGGTAATCGTTCATTCCGGCTTGCAGACAAATGTCCCGGTCGCCGTGCTGGGCGTTGGCGGTCAGGGCAATAATGGGCAGCGTCGTCAGCCCCGGCAGCAGTCGGATTCGGCGCGTCGCCTCGTAGCCGTCCATGACCGGCAGCCGGCAATCCATCAGGATCAGCGCGAAGCGCTCCCGACTGGCCATGTTCACCGCTTCAAGGCCATCCGCCGCTACGCTCACCTGCAAACCTAGGCTGCGCAGCATTGCCTCGACCACCGTGCGGTTCACCGGGTTGTCCTCGACCAGCAACACGCAGGCATCGCGGCTCTGGGGCAATTCAGCCACGGCGCCTGATGCGGGTTCGATCACCGGCTGTTGAACCCGCTGCAGCGGGATTTGCAGCTGGAACACCGAGCCCAGTCCCTCGCTGCTCTGCGCCTGCAGCGACCCGCCCATTCGTTCGGCCAGATTGCGCGCAATGGGCAGGCCCAGGCCAGTGCCGCCGTAGCGTCGGGAGATGGAGTTGTCCGCTTGCTGAAACGCGTCGAACATCGATTCCAGCAGGTCGGGAGAAATCCCGATGCCGCTGTCGCGTACCGCGCAGGTAAACCGAACGTGGTGGGGGTCGGCGAGGGTGAAACCCGCCTCGACGCGCACGCTGCCACATTCGGTGAATTTCAGCGCATTGCCGATCAGGTTGACCAGGATCTGCCGGATGCGCGTAGGGTCGCCGGTCACCTGCAACGCCTCCATCGAAGGCGGTAACTCCAGTTCCAGTGCCAGACCGCGCTGCTGCGCGTTGTGGGCAAACGCCTGAACCGAGGTGCTGATCAGGTCGGCGAGGTTGAATGGAATGCTTTCCAACTCCAGCGCATCGCGTTCGAAGCGGGAGAAATCCAGAATGTCGTTGATAACGCGCAGGAGGTGTTCGGTGGATTCCATGGCCAGCGCGGCGTATTCGGCCTGCTCGTCGGTCATCTTCGTGGTTTCCATCAACTGCAGCATACCCAGCACCCCATTCATGGGCGTGCGCAGCTCGTGGCTCATCATGGCCAGGAATTCGGACTTGGCATTATTGGCGCGTTCGGCTTCTTCGCGGGTGCGGATGAGCTCGTCCATCGCTTGCTTCTGCTCGCGGCTGGCCTTCTCCAGGCCCAAAGCCAGATTGTTGATGTGCCGCGCCAGATCGCCCAGCTCGGCATCATCTGCAACGGGCAGCGGCGCCGAGTAATCGCCACGCTGGATGGCCTTCACCGCCGCGCTCATGGCGCTGATCGGCTGGGACAGGCTCAGCGACAGACGTCTGGCCAGCATGTAAGTAAACAGAAGGGCGAACATCGCCAGCACACCCGCTTTCAGCAATATCTCCTGCTCGCGCTGATTGAAGGCGTCACTGGACATGCCCACCAGCACCCGTCCCAGATAGCCTTCGACCGGCACGCTGATGGCGTTATCGGAAACGGCCTTATTGGCATCCTCGATCGGCTGTGCAGATCGGGCTGGCTGCAGGCGGATGGGCGCCTGGAACACTTCCATCTGCCGCGAATGCCCCTGTTCCTCGGCGGGTTCGACATGAACGAGTACCTTTCCGGCACTGTCGCGCACTTCGAGAAAACGCACGTGGGGCGTGTTCATCGTGGCGTTCATGAGGTTTTCCAGCACCGCGTTATTGCCGACGATGACGCCGTACTCCGAAGCGGGGGCCAGCTGGTTGGCGATGAGTTGCCCGGTGTGATTGAGCTCCTGTCGCAGGTCCTGAATCCGCACCACGGTGAAGAAGCTGATCAGCAACAAGGTCAGCAATAACGCCGGGCCCAGGCTGAGGATCTGCGTCCGGGTGCTGATGTTCCAGCCGCGTTGAGCCGTCACGAGGGGGTTCCGGCGGTCTGCGCCCGGAGGGTTTGCCGATGTTCAGGCATGGCGAAGCCTGACGGGGGACGGGCGGTGGACGCGTGGTGTCATGTGACGGATCTCTTCGGGAGCACCCTGACGATAGCTCATCGGCGCCATTGAGGAATTTTCATCTCAGGGACGCATCTTAACCGAGCTGTGGGCAATTTCCTCGGCAAGAGTGGGGGATGGCCTGTAAGTTCGTGGGGTCACCTTTTGCCGCTGGCCGCGAGCCCGGGGCTCCGTATAATGCCCGCATCGCCAGATGTGATGGCCCTGAATGGATTGTTTTATGACCCAGCAGCAACCAATAGCGGTCCTTGGCGGCGGCAGCTTCGGGACCGCAGTGGCCAATCTGTTGGCCGGCAACGGTCATCGGGTGACACAGTGGATGCGCGATCCGGAGCAGGCCGAGGCGATTCGCGTCAATCGCGAGAACCCGCGCTACCTCAAGGGCATCAAGGTGCTCGAAGGCGTTGAGCCGGTCACTGACCTGCACGCCACGTTGCAGGACAGTCAACTGGTCTTCGTCGCGTTGCCGTCCAGTGCGTTGCGTGGCGTACTGACCCCGCACGTCGACCTGCTCGCCGGGAAAATGCTGGTCAGCCTGACCAAGGGCATCGAGGCCGACACCTTCAAGCTCATGAGCGAGATCCTTGAGGACATCGCGCCCGCTGCGCGAATCGGCGTGTTGTCCGGCCCCAACCTGGCCCGCGAAATCGCCGAGCACGCCCTGACCGCCACGGTGGTCGCCAGCGAAGATGAGGACCTCTGTCAGCAGGTTCAGGCTGCACTGCACGGCCGCACGTTCCGAGTGTACGCCAGCGCCGACCGTTTTGGCGTGGAGCTGGGCGGCGCGCTGAAAAACGTCTACGCCATCATCGCCGGCATGGCGGTGGCGCTGAACATGGGCGAGAACACCAAGAGCATGCTGATCACTCGCGCGCTGGCGGAAATGACCCGTTTCGCGGTCAGCCAGGGTGCCAATCCGATGACCTTCCTGGGCCTGGCCGGGGTCGGCGATCTGATCGTTACCTGCTCCTCGCCGAAGAGCCGCAATTACCAGGTCGGTTTTGCCCTGGGGCAGGGCCTGAGCCTCGACGAAGCGGTGACCCGGCTGGGTGAAGTCGCCGAGGGCGTCAACACGCTCAAGGTGCTGAAGACCAAAGCGCAGGAGTTGCAGGTGTACATGCCGCTGGTGGCCGGGCTGCACGCCATTCTGTTCGAGGGCCGCACGCTGGAGCAGGTCATCGAGCTGCTGATGCGCGCCGAGCCCAAGACCGACGTCGATTTCATTTCAACCAGTGGTTTCAACTGATCCCCACACGGAGAAGCTCTTGAACGAATCAAAACTCAAGCAACACGAATCGATCCTGCTGCGCATCCTGTGGATGGTGCTGTTTGTGCTGGTCTGGCAGGTGGCGGAAGTGGTTCTGGCGGTGGCCGTCCTGGTGCAGCTGGTTTACCGGCTGTTCAACGGCGCGCCGAGCCTCAGCGTGATGTCATTTGGCGACAGCCTGAGCCAGTACTTGGCGCAGATAGGCCGCTTCGGCACCTTCCACACCGATCAGAAGCCGTGGCCATTCGCCGATTGGCCAACGCCGCGTGCGCCTGAAGGCGAGGCGCCACACGTTGCCACGGTCAAGCCGCAACCGGCGCCTTCTGCTCCGCAACCCGCTGCAGCCACGCCGCCTCCGGCACCCGTGACGCCGCAGCCGGTTCCTGCTGCGACGCCACCGGTTTCCGACACGCCGCAACCTGGCTCCGAAACCCCGCCGGTGGTTCCCTACGCCTCGCCCGCGGCTGCGGACACATCGCCATCGGCACCGGTTACGCCGCCGTCCACGCCGGGCGAAGGGCCAAAGCTGTGAAGGTCTGGATTCTGCGCCATGGCGAGGCGAAACCTCAGGCCCCTACGGACGCCGAGCGGGAGCTGACCGCCAATGGTCGCGAAGAGGTTTTGCGCAGTGCCGCTCACCTGATGGGGCAGCCCGTGCAGCGGATCATCGCGAGCCCGTATGTGCGTGCCCAACAGACCGCCGAGCTGGTCCGTCAAGCGCTTGGGTTCACGGAGGCCATCGTGACCGTGCCGTGGCTGACGCCCGACTGCAATCCGCACAAGGTGCTGGAGCAACTGAGTGCGTACAGTGCGGAGAATGTCTTGCTGGTCAGTCATCAACCGTTGGTGGGCACGTTGATCGGGCTGGCGGTACATGGCTCGTTGCAGCAGGCGCAACCGATGCACACCGCCAGTCTTGCTCAGCTTGAGGCGGATTTGCCGCTTGCTGGCGCGATGGAATTGGTGGATGTTCGGCACGCTGAATGATGGCAGCGGTGAGCGGTTGTCAGCGCTCCTGGTGTTGAATGAGAGAAGTGGTGCAAACCCTCCAATAACAAGGAAGAACCATGAGTGTATGGCGTAGCCCTCCGGACCTCGACGCGCTGAATGCGAAGCAGAAGAACACCATCGGTGAGGTGCTGGATATCCGGTTTGAAGCCGTCGACGATCGGTCTTTGACGGCGAGCATGGCGGTGGATGAGCGCACTCATCAGCCTTACGGTTTGTTGCACGGCGGCGCCTCGGTGGTGCTGGCGGAGACGGTGGGTTCTACCGCGAGTTATCTGGTGATTGATACGGATCGGTTTTTTTGTGTGGGGATTGAGGTCAACGCGAACCATTTGCGCGGGGTGCGCAGTGGGCGGGTGACGGCGGCGGCGCACCCGGTGCATATCGGGCGCACGACCCATGTCTGGGACATTCGTTTGTCGACGGAGGATGGCAAGGCCTGTTGCATTTCCCGGTTGACCGTGGCGGTGGTGCCGCATGGGGAGCAGCCGCCCGGGCGTTGAGCGAAGATCAAGAGCGTCGGCCTAACGGCCTCCGGTTTCGCCTTCGGCGAGTTACTTGGAAAGGCACCCCAAGTAACCAAGGGTGCTTGCTCCTGGTTTGGCCCCTCCTGCGTCGGGGTTCCTTCACTCCGGTCTCGCTCCGTGGGCCCCCGCCGAACGGACATCCATGTCCGCAACGGCGCTCACGCCGCATCCATGCGGCTCGGCCCACTGCGCGAGACCTGCGTTCAGCCTGCACCCAAGTCGCGTTTCGTGGTGTCCTGGCTTTTTGCGTATGAAGATCAAAAGCAGATCAAGGGCTTCCCGGCTGAAGCCGGTCCTACGGTCTAGTAGCGTCGCTACTCCCACTGACTGCACGCGCTGCTTTTCGTGGGACCGGCTTTAGCCGGGAAGAGGCCAGTCCAGGCGCCGGTATTTCCTGAGCTCTAACATCTGATCGTTCCAAGCTTCAAGGGGACTGATTTATTTACAGCGCTTCACCGTAAATCAATCTGTCCCCGGTGTACCGAGATTGCAAAACTCGCCGCCGAACTCTCGACGCCCGAGAAGACCAAGGCGAGTGCGGGCGAAACTGCAATGAGCCGATGGCTGGCGCGTATCTACGACGACCAGTCGCTCAACAATGTCGAGTTTCAGCAATTGCGTGATGAGGCTGATCGCAGGCTGGACGCGTTGAAGGAGCTGTATCCGGAAAGTGATGGTCTGGGCACTTTTCAGAAAGCCGCAGATGACGCCGTGCAGCAGATGCAGGTGGGGATTTTGAGTTTTAAAACGAGGCACTTGCCCGAGGAGGCAAAGGCAAACATTCAGGAGGCGTACGCCTTCCAGGTCGCCTATATTCAGGCGTCTCTGGACCGTTTCACACAGATGCTCTGAGCCGGTTGGACCTGCGGCTCGATCCATTGCGCGAGACCTCCGTTCAGCCGGCACCCAAGTCGCGATTGGTGGTGTATGGGCGTTTTGCGTAGGAAGATCAAAAGCAGATCAAGGGCTTCCCGGCTGAAGCCGGTCCTACGGTCGGGGGGCCTCGCTACTCCCGCTGACTGCACGCGCTGCTTTTTGTGGACCGGCTTTAGCCGGGAGGAAGCCAGCCCTGACGCCGGTATTCCTGAGCTCTGACACCTGATCGTTCCCACCCTCCGCGTGGGAATGCCACGCCTGACGCCTTCCCGGCTAAAGCCGGTCCCACTTTATCGTTCAAACGCACCCTATAAACACGCCCATGACCGGAGTGGCCTCATCGATGGCAGTTCCGGTCATTGCCGCCCCTGTCGGGCGGTGCGCACAATCGCGGCTTGTTCTGGTTGCTCTGGGTGCGTCGGCATGGCTCAACTTCTGTTTTTCGCTCACGCCAATGGCTTCCCGTCGGGCACGTACGGCAAGTTGTTCGCGGCGCTCGGGCCTGAGTTCGAGATTCGGCATCTGGAGCAGCATGCCCACAACCCGCAATTTCCGGTGACGGACAACTGGCCGGAGCTGGTGGATGAGTTGATTCACCATGTGCGCGAGCAGGCTCAACCGGTGTGGGGCGTCGGGCATTCTCTGGGCGGTGTGCTGCATTACCACGCGGCGTTGCGTCATCCCGAGCTGTACCGGGGCGTGGTGATGCTTGATTCGCCAGTGCTGACGCGGTTCGATCAGTGGATGATTCGCGCGGCCAAGCGCTTTGGCTTCATTGATCGCATCACGCCCGCAGGCCGGACCTTGGGGCGCCGGGAGGTGTTCAGCAGCGTTGAGACGGCCCGGGAATACTTTGCCGGCAAGTCGCTGTTTCGGCGTTTCGATCCCGAATGCTTCGAGGCGTATCTGCTTCACGGGTTGCAAGCCGATGGCGACGGGTTGCGCCTGCGTTTCGATCCTGCGACCGAAATCAGCATCTACCGCAGCGTGCCCCACACCAGCCCCGGCCTGGCGCGTCAGTTGCGTGTGCCGTTGGCGATGGTGCGGGGCGAAAGCAGTGACGTGGTGCGGCGCCACCATGCGCTGTCGGTTAAAAGCATGCGCGAGGGCGTATATCTTTCCGTCCCCGGCGGGCATATGTTCCCGCTCGAACATCCCGAGGACACCGCCCACATGCTCAGAACGCTGTTTTCCCGCTGGACGGCCGGCGCTGACGGCGCAACTGCAATGCCAGACGCAGACGCCGCGCTTGAACGAGCACGCGCATGACCTGCTCGGTAGAAGAAATCCGCCTGAGCCTGCCCCATATTGAACTGGCGGCTCATCTGTTTGGTCCCCAGGACGGCATTCCGGTAATCGCATTGCATGGCTGGCTGGACAACGCCAACAGCTTCGCGCGCCTGGCGCCCAGGCTTGAAGGGCTGCGGATTCTGGCGCTGGACATGGCCGGGCATGGTCACTCCGACCACCGTCCGCCAGGTTCGGCCTATGGTTTGCCGGACTATGCCCACGATGTGTTGCAGGTGGCGGGGCAGATGGGCTGGGAGCGGTTTTCCCTGCTGGGTCATTCGTTGGGGGCGATCATTTCAGTGATCGTCGCAGCGGCTGTCCCCGAGCGGGTGAGTCGTCTGGGTTTGATCGACGGCCTGGTGCCGCCAGTGGGCGAGCCAGAGTCTGTCGTCGAACGAATGGGTGCGGCGCTGAAGGCGCAATTGACCCAGCAGAGCAAGCGCAAGCCGGTCTATTCGGACATGGACCGGGCAGTGGAGGCGCGGATGAAAGGCATGGTCGCGGTCAGTCGCGAGGCCGCCGAGCTGTTGGCCCAGCGTGGCTTGATGCCGGTGCCAGGTGGTTACACCTGGCGCAGCGACAGCCGGCTGACATTGCCCTCGGCGATTCGTCTCACGCGAGCGCAGGCGCTGTCTTTCGTCGCGGCGGTGCGCTGCCCGGCGCATTTGATCGTTGCCGAGGAGGGCATGCTGGCGCAGAACCGGGAGCTGCTGGCCAGCGTTCCTTTTACGGTGACGTCCTTACCGGGCGGGCACCATCTGCACCTCAACGATGAGGCGGGTGCGCGCTCTGTTGCAGACTGTTTCAATCGCTTCTTCGCCGTTCCTTGACTTGCGACCTGCAACTGCCGAGGCTGGGGCAGTTGAAACAGGAGACTGCACGATGGACCACTGCCCACGCCTCACCGTTTTATTTTCATGCTCGCCGCGCGTTGTCGCGGCTTTGTTTTGCCTGCCGATTGCCCTGCCATGAGCGCATCCATCACGTTCACCCATGCGCTGGCCCTGACGTTGCTGCTCACCGGGCTCAGCGCCGTTACCCAGGCGGCTGACGTTCCCGGCAGTCAGGACTTGCCCAATCTGCCGCGACTGGAAGACGCGGAAATCGTCGATTATCGGCCTGCCGTTGAGCTGGAACGCATCTACCCGCTGGGCTCGATCCGCAAGATCAGCGGCCAGCTGCGCTTCGACGGGCAGGTGGCCGCGCGCGGCAACGTTACCGCCATCACCTACCAATTACCGGTCGAGCACAGCGCCGACGAAGCGTTCACCGCCGCCCGTGAAGCGCTGCAGCAGCAGGGCGCGCAGTTGCTGTTCTGGTGCCAGGCGCGGGATTGCGGCGAAAGCAGCCTGTGGGCCAACGAGGTGTTCGGCAACGCCAAGCTGTATGGCGCCGACAACGGCCAGTCCTATTTGCTGTTGCGCCTGGCCGCCCCGGCGGACAACACCCTCGTGGCGTTGTACGGCATCACCCGTGGCAACCGCCGGGCGTTCCTGCACGTCGAGCAATTTCAATCGGGCACGCCGCTGGGGGAGTTGCTGCCGACGTCCGCGACCCTGTTGCGCGAGCTGAAAAGCACCGGCGAGCTGGAGCTGCCGATGCTGACCGCAGAGCCGCAGGAGCCCTGGATCACCTTGCTGTCACGGGGTTTGAATCTGGACAGTACCTTGCGCGTGACGCTGTCCGGTGAGCAGCGCGAGGCATGGCGCCAGGCGCTGGTGGGCAAAGGCGTGCGGGCTGCACGGCTGGAAGCGGGCGATCGGAAAGAACCCGGCCTGACCCTCGAACTCATCCGCTGAGGCGGGCTCTATTCCTGTCTTGAAAAACTGACCTGGCTGTCGGGATGGGGCGGGCTGCGTGCCAGGCCACCCTGTTCGCCGGTATGCTCAGCGGATTCGACCCCTCTTTTGCGGAATGACCGATGTTCAATAACGATCGCCTGTTGGTGCAGATCCTCCTGCTCGCGCTGCTGGGCGCCTGCCTGTGGGTAATGGCGCCGTTCTGGTCGGCGCTGTTCTGGGGCGCGGTGCTGGCGTTCGCCAGTTGGCCGCTGATGCGTCTGCTGACCCGTGCGCTCAAGGGGCGGGAATCCCTCGCGGCGGCGATTCTGACCCTGGGCTGGATGGTGCTGGTGCTCGCGCCGCTGGTCTGGCTGGGTTTCAATCTGGCGGATCACGTGCGCGATGCAACGGCGTTCGTCAAGGACGTGCAAGTGGACGGGCTGCCCGATCCACCTACCTGGCTGGCGGGCGTTCCGCTGGTGGGCGAGCGGCTGGTGGGTTACTGGAACACCATCGACCAACAGGGCGCGGCGTTGCTGGTCAGCGTCCGGCCTTATCTGGGTCAGGTCGGCAACTGGCTGCTGGCGCGCAGTGCGCAAATCGGCGGCGGCATTCTTGAGCTGACCCTGAGCATCGTCTTCGTGTTTTTTTTCTACCGCGACGGGCCCCGCGTGGCGGCATTCGTGCTCAGTCTGCTGGAGCGGCTGATCGGCGATCGCGCGCAGTACTACCTCGATCTGGTGGCCGGCACGGTGCAGCGGGTGGTCAACGGTGTGATCGGCACGGCGGCGGCGCAGGCTGTGCTGGCCTTGATCGGCTTTCTGATTGCCGGCGTGCCGGGCGCGTTGGTGCTGGGGATCGGGACCTTCCTGCTGAGCCTTGTGCCCATGGGCCCACCGTTGATCTGGATACCGGCCACGGCGTGGCTGGCCTGGAGAGGCGATTACGGCATGGCAATTTTTCTCGGCCTGTGGGGCACGTTCATCGTCAGTGGCGTCGATAACGTGCTCAAGCCGTATCTGATCAGCCGCGGCGGGAATTTGCCGTTGGTGATTGTCTTGCTGGGGGTGTTTGGCGGGCTGCTGGCATTCGGCTTCATCGGTCTGTTCATCGGCCCGACGCTGCTGGCGGTGGCCTACAGCTTGCTGCTGGACTGGGTCGCAGACAATCGCGCGCGGCAGCCGGTCAAGTAAATCGAAGCGCACAAAAAAACCGCCACCGGGCTGAGCTCGGGGGCGGTTTTTTTTCGTCAGGCCGAGGTGCTGACGTATTTGCCGGACGTGGCGCTGCCATTGAGGTTGTAGCGGTCACTGAGGGCCGCAATCATGCGGTTCAGTGCCTCAGTGGGCTGGGTGGTGGTGTGCGAAGTGGATGTTTGCGTCGAGGCGGTCTGGCTGCTGGAGGACGAGGCGCTGGTGGAATTCGTCGTGCCCTGCAAGGCGCTGGTCAGCTCGGCGGCAGTGATGCTGCCGTCACTGTCGCTGTCCAGGCTGCTGAACAGGTCGCTGGTGTCTTGCGCAGGCTGCGGAGGTGGCGGTTGTTGGGTCTGCAGGGTGGCGGTCAGTTCGTCGAGGCTGACGGTGCCGTCCTTGTTGGTGTCCAGGGCATCGAACACTTTATTGCTGTCGGCGCTGCTGTCTGAACTGCTCAACGCCGTGGTCAGTTCAGCGCTGCTCACCGTCCCGTCGCCGTCGCTGTCCAGCGCACTCAGCAGGTTCTGCGCGTCGTCCTCCGCGGAGCTGGCGTCCATTTGCATCGGCGGAGGCGGCGGTGGCGTCAGCGCGGCCAGTTCGTCGGCGTCGAGGCTGTCGTCGTCATTGCTGTCGAGATCGCCGAACGCCTTGCTCAGGCTGACGGTGATGCCGTCTTTGGAATCCGACGAAAGCGCCGAGCTCAGCTCGTCCTTGTCGACGCTGCCGTCACCGTTGGCGTCGAGTTTCTTCAGTAAATCGTCGGCAAACTTCTTGCTGTTGGCGGTGCTGGTGGTGCTGCTCGTGCTGGCACTGTTGTAACTGGAATAACGGCTGCTGCCGCTGACGCCTGTGATCATCGGACTGACTCCCCATCAGATGGATAATGCCGGGGCGGTGCTCCGGCTTATGCAGCGTCCGGGCGAGGCGTGTCCTGGGTGTGTTGGGTTTGTACCGCCGAGCGTACGTGAGGCTTGCGTCAGGCTTCGCTCAGTAGGACCGGCTTCAGCCGGGAAGGGGGCCAGTCCGAACACCGTCATATTTGCGGTGTGACGCCTGACGAATTCCCGGCTAAAGCCGGTCCTACACTAAGTTCGATCGCCAGCACCACCGAACGCACCCGGTCCCATCGCTTATGACGAAGTCGAGTCAGGTTCGCGGCAGATCCAGCACGGCGGTCAAACCGCCGCCGGGTGTTTGTTCGAGGCGCAGGTCGCCGCCCATTCGGCGTGCGGCTTCCCGGGCGATGGTCATGCCGATGCCGACACCACCCGAGTTGCGATTGCGCGAACTCTCGACGCGATAAAAGGGTTCGAACACCACTTCACGCAGGTCTTCGGGAATACCGGGGCCGTGATCGATGACGCTGACCCGCAGGCGATCGCTGGCGTCTTCGATCTCCACCCGCGCATGCCCGGCGTAACGCAGGGCGTTGTCGATGAGGTTGTTCAGGCACGAACGCAGGGCCATGGGCTGGGATCTCAGCGGCCGGCAGGTGCCGCTCGCCTGGATGTCGTCGCCGTTGTCCTGGGCGTTTTCCGCCAGGGATTCGATCAGCGCCTGCACGTCGAAATACTGCAGCGCTTCGCTGGTGCGCTGTTCGTTGAGGTAGGTCAGGGTCGCGTCGAGCATGCCGATCATGTCGTTGAGGTCCTGGCTCATCTGCCCGTGCAGCCGCGGTTCGTCGATCTGCTCGACCCGCAGTTTCAGGCGCGCGAGGGGCGTGCGCAGGTCATGGGAGACGGCGGCGAGCATGCGCCCGCGCTGTCGCACCTGTTCGCGAATGCGCTCCTGCATCAGGTTGAACGCCTGCGCCGCCTGACGTGCCTCGCGCGGGCCATTGGCGGCCAGCGGCGGGCTGTCGAGGTTTTCGCTGAGGCGCTCGGCGGCTTCGCTCAATCGGCGGATCGGCCGGCTCAAAGCCTTGGCGCCGAACCAGGCGGCGAGCACCAGGCTGATCAGCTGGAACAATAAGGGCACCAGCGGAATGCCCAGTAGTGGCGGGCGACAACGCGGTGGGTAAGGGCGCCGGTCGTCCTCGTCGGTTGCAGCGTTGCGTTCAGGTGGCGGCTGCATCTGGCTGGCCATGGGCCGGTCGCAGTTGGGCGGAGGCGGCATGCGCGGCCCGTAGTAGTGAAACCAGACGAACGCCAGCAGGTGGGCGAGGACGATCGCCAGCAGCGCCCCGCCAAACAGCCGGGCAAACAGGGTGTCGGCCGAGCGGATCAACCAATCTCCCGGGCGTCGAACATGTAGCCTTCGCCGCGCACGGTTTTGATCAGTTGCGGCGATTTCGGGTCATCGCCGAGCTTCTGGCGCAGGCGCGAGACGAGCAGGTCGATGCTGCGATCAAACGCTTCGATGGAGCGTCCGCGGGCCGCGTCGAGCAGTTGTTCGCGGTTGAGCACGCGGCGCGGCCGTTAGAGAAAGACTCTCAGCAGGCGGAATTCGGCGTTGGACAAGGGCACGACGAGGCCGTCCGGCGCGGTGAGTTGGCGCAGGACGCTGTTCAGGCGCCAGTTGTCGAAGCGCAGGGTGGTGCGTTCTTCTGTGCGGTCGTCGCGCACGCGGCGCAGGATGGTCTGGATGCGGGCGACGAGTTCGCGTGGCTCGAAGGGTTTGGCCATGTAGTCGTCAGCGCCCAGTTCCAGGCCGATGATGCGGTCGGTGGGTTCGCAGCGGGCGGTGAGCATGAGGATGGGGATGTCGGAGGTGCTGCGCAGCCAGCGGCAGAGGGAGAGGCCGTCTTCGCCGGGGAGCATGAGGTCGAGGACGACGACGTCGTAGGTGTCTTCGGTGAGGGCCAGGCGCATGGCGTTGCCGTCGGTGACGCCGGTGCTGTGGATGTTGAAGCGGGCGAGGTAGTCGCAGAGCAGTTCGCGGATGGGGATGTCGTCGTCGACGATGAGGGCGCGGGTGTTCCAGCGGCGCTCTTCGCTTGGCGCGGTGGCGGTGGGGCTGTCGGGTGTTGTCTGCATGGTGCTGCCGCCGTGTGGTGCCGCCGATTGGGCCGCGGGTAGGAGTCGACGCTGCCATGCTACTTCGCTGGCGAGCGGGGCGGAAGGGTGAGGGGGGCAGGTGTCGGTGGATTGTCTTGAATGTATCAAGACCGGTACATCGGCGGTGTGGCTCAGAACGATCAGAAGCGTCGGCCTAACGGCCTCGGGTTTCGCCTTCGGCGAGTTACTTGGAAAAGCACCCCAAGTAACCAAGGGTGCTTGCTCCTGGTTGGGCCCCTCGTTCCTCGGGGTTCCTTCACTCCGGTCTCGCTCCGTGGGCCCGCGCCGAACGGGCATCCATGCCCTGACGGCGCTCTCGCGGCATCCATGCCGCTCGGCCCACTGCGCAAAACCTGCGTTCAGCCTGCACCCAAGTCGCGATGGGTGTCGTCTGGACGTCTTGCGTATGAAGATCAAGATCAAGATCAAGATCTAAAGCGAATCAACGGCTTCCCGGCTGAAGCCGGTCCTACAGTCGAGGTCACCGCCAATCCCAATGTACGCATGCGGTGCCTTTGTAGGACTGGCTTTAGCCGGGAAGCTTTTGATCTGCTTTCGCTTTTGGCTTTTGATCTCCATACACAGAAGGTTCAAACACCGCCAAACGCGACTTGGGTGCAGGCCGAACGTAGACGACGTGCAGTGGGTCGAGCCGCATGGATGCGGCGAGAGCGCCGTCAGGACATGGATGTCCGTTCGGCGCGGGCCCACGGAGCGTCGTCGGAGTGAGGGAACCCGACGAAGTCGGGCCAAACCAGGAGCAGGCACCCTTGGTTACTTGGGGTGCTTTTCCAAGTAACTCGCCGGAGGCGAAACAGCAGGCCGTTAGGCCGCCCCATAACAACAGCCCACACAAATAACGGATATGCCTACGGTGTAAAGCTTCTAAACGCCCTGATTTATTCACTCTTTACGCTTTCTTTATGCCCCCCGACCCCCGTCGCTCTCGTTCCTTTACACCCCCACTGAACACAATTGCCCCACACGGCAGTCGCCGTATGACGGAGAGTTTTTCATGAGCGTTCTGGATGGGGTGTCACTGCTGCTCGCAGCAGGGTTATTTGTTTACTTGCTGGTCGCGCTCCTGCGCGCCGGCCGGGTCGAGGAGTAACGGACATGCACGGTTACGACTACCTGCTGATACTGGCGTTTTTCGCCTTGGTGCTACTGCCCGCGCCGCTGCTGGGACGGTTCTACTACAACGTCATGGAAGGCCAACGCACCTTCCTGACCCCGGTCATGGGCCCGGTCGAGCGCATCTGCTATCGCCTGTCCGGCGTCGACCCCACCGTCGAACACAACTGGAAAACCTACACAATCGCCCTGCTGGCCTTCAACCTGGCCGGGTTCGTCGTCCTGTTCGCCATCCTGCTCCTGCAAGGCTCGCTGCCCCTCAACCCACAGGGCCTGCCGGGCATGGAGTGGTCGCTGGCGTTCAACACCACCATGAGCTTCGTCACCAACACCAACTGGCAGAGCTACAGCGGCGAAGCGTCCCTGAGCTACCTGAGCCAGATGGCCGGCCTGACCGTGCAAAACTTCGTCAGCGCCGCCACCGGCATCGCCGTGCTGGTCGCGTTTTGCCGCGGCATCAGCCGTCGCTCGACGCAGCACCTGGGCAACTTCTGGGCAGACATGACCCGCGCCACCCTCTACGGCCTGCTGCCGCTGTGCCTGGTACTGGCGCTGCTGCTGGTGTGGCAAGGCGTGCCGCAAACGTTCGCCCATTACGTGGACGCCGTGACCCTGCAAGGCACCGACCAGACCATTCCCCTGGGCCCGGCCGCCAGCCAGATTGCGATCAAGCAACTGGGCACCAACGGCGGTGGCTTCTTCGGCGTCAACTCGGCGCATCCGTTCGAGAACCCGACCATCTGGAGCAACCTGTTCGAGCTGGTGTCGATCATCCTGATTCCGGTGGCGCTGGTGTTCACCTTCGGCCATTACGTCAAGGACATGCGCCAGAGCCGCGCGATCATCGCCTGCATGCTGGCGCTGTTCCTGATCGGCGGCGCGACGGCAATGTGGTCCGAATACCAGCCCAACCCTGCGCTGAACATTGCGTCGGTCGAGCAGGCCGCGCCCATGGAAGGTAAGGAAACCCGCTTTGGCACCACGGCCACCGTGCTCTGGGCGGCGACCACCACGGCGGCGTCCAACGGTTCGGTCAACGGCATGCATGACAGCCTCAACCCGCTCACCGGGATGATCGCTCTGGCCAACATGATGGTCGGCGAAGTGATCTTCGGCGGCGTCGGCGCAGGCCTCTACGGCATGTTGCTGAACGTGCTGATCGCGGTGTTCCTCGCCGGCCTGATGATCGGCCGCACCCCGGAATACCTCGGCAAGAAGCTGCAGGCCCGTGAGGTCAAGTTGCTGGTGGCGACATTGATCGTGATGCCGGTCGGCGTGCTGGTGTTCGGCGCGCTGGCGGCGACCTTGCCCGGCCCGGCAGGGGCGGTGAGCAATCCCGGCGCCCACGGTTTCAGTCAGTTGCTCTACGCCTACACCTCGGCGACCGCCAACAACGGTTCGGCCTTCGGCGGCTTCAGCGCCAACACCACCTTCCATAACCTGATGTTGGGCCTGTCGATGTTCATTGGCCGCTTCGGCTACATCCTGCCGGTGCTGGCGCTGGCCGGCAGTCTGGCGGCGAAGAAGAGCTCGCCGCTGGGCCAGAACAGCTTCCCGACCCACGGCCCGCTGTTCGTCACCCTGCTGACCGTGACCATCTTGCTCGTGGGTGGCCTGACGTTCCTGCCGACCCTGGCACTGGGACCGATTGCCGAACACTTGAGCCTGGGCTTCTGAGGACCACACCATGAACATGCAAGCCCCCGTAACAAAGAGCCCGGACAGTAAAATTCCGGCCAGCAAGGCCACAAACCACGACGCGCAGCCCGTCGCGGCCAAGACCGGTCTTGCCGCCCTGTGGCGCCCGGCGCTGGTGCAGGCGTTCGTCAAGCTCGACCCGCGCCAGTTGCACCGTGCGCCGGTGATGCTGGTGGTCGAACTGACCGCGATTCTGACCACCGTGCTGTGCCTGATCCCTGACCCGGCGGTGCCAACGTCTGTCGCCGTGCAGATCGCGATCTGGCTGTGGTTCACCGTGTTGTTCGCCAACTTCGCCGAAGCCTTGGCCGAGGGTCGCGGCAAGGCCCGCGCCGACAGCCTGAAAGCCGGCAGTGAAGGCCTGAAAGCGCGGATCCAGGGCGCAAACGGCAGTTACGAGATGGTCAACGCCGCCACCCTGCGCAAGGGCGATGTGGTCCGCGTCGAAGCCGGGGAGCTGATCCCGGGCGACGGCGAGGTCATCGAAGGCATCGCGGCGGTCAACGAAGCGGCGATCACCGGTGAGTCTGCGCCGGTGATTCGCGAGTCCGGCGGCGACCGTTCGGCCGTCACCGGCAACACCCGTCTGGTGTCCGACTGGCTGCTGGTGCGGATCAGCGCCAACCCCGGCGAGTCGACCCTGGACCGCATGATCGCGCTGGTCGAAGGTGCCAAACGGCAGAAGACCCCCAACGAAGTGGCCCTCGACATTCTGCTGATCGGCCTGACCCTGATCTTCCTACTGGTGGTCGTCACCCTGCAGCCGTTCGCGCATTTTGCCGGCGGTAACCTGCCGCTGGTGTTCCTCGTGGCGCTGCTGGTGACCCTGATTCCGACCACCATCGGCGGCCTGCTCTCGGCCATCGGTATTGCCGGCATGGACCGCCTGGTGCGCCTTAACGTGATCGCAAAATCCGGCCGCGCGGTGGAAGCGGCGGGTGACGTGCACGTGCTGCTGCTGGACAAGACCGGCACCATCACGTTCGGCAACCGTCGTTGCGCGGCGGTGTATGCCGCGCCGGGCGTGACGCCGAAAGAGCTGAGCGAAGGCACACTGCTGGCCTCGCTGGCCGATGACACGGCTGAAGGCAAGTCCATCGTCGAATACCTGCGCGGGCAGCACCCGATGACCGAGCCGGCGCCAAGCCAGCTGACGGCGGTGCCGTTCACGGCGGAAACCCGTCTGTCTGGCGTCGATTTCGAGGGCCGTGTGTACCGCAAGGGCGCCGTGGACTCGCTGCTGAAATTCCTCGGCCGTGACCGCAGCGACCTGCCGCCGGTGCTGGCGCGGGAAATCGACAAGATCGCCAAGACCGGTGGCACGCCGTTGCTGGTCTGCGGCGACGGCAAACTGCTGGGCGCGATTCACCTCAAGGACGTGGTCAAGCCGGGCATTCGCGAGCGTTTTGAGGAGCTGCGCAAACTGGGCATTCGCACGGTCATGGTCACCGGCGACAACCCGCTGACGGCTGCAGCGATTGCGGCAGAAGCCGGCGTCGATGACGTGCTGGCCGAAGCCACTCCCGAGAAGAAACTGGAGCGCATCCGTCAGGAACAGAACGACGGGCGTCTGGTGGCGATGTGCGGCGACGGCGCCAACGACGCGCCGGCGCTGGCCCAGGCCGACGTCGGTATGGCCATGAACGACGGCACCCAGGCAGCGCGTGAAGCTGCCAACATGGTCGATCTCGACAGCGACCCGACCAAGCTGCTGGACGTGGTGCAGATCGGCAAGGAATTGCTGGTGACCCGCGGTGCCCTGACGACCTTTTCCATCGCCAACGACGTGGCCAAGTACTTCGCCATCCTGCCGGCGCTGTTCGCGGCCATTTACCCGCAACTGGGCGTGCTCAACATCATGCACCTGGCCAGCCCGCAGAGCGCGATTCTGTCGGCCATCGTCTTCAACGCGCTGATCATTGTCGTGCTGATCCCGCTGGCGCTGCGCGGTGTCCGGGTGCAGGCCGCCAGCGCGGCGCATCTGCTGCGCCGCAACCTGTTGGTCTATGGCCTCGGCGGGCTGGTCGTGCCGTTCGTGGGTATCAAGGTGATCGACCTGCTGCTGACCGCTCTGCACCTGGTTTAACCCGTTGATCGCGCCGCGTGGTGATGATCCCGCGCGGCGCTCACTTCGAAATGAGGATTGAATGATGTCCAGCGTATTGCGTCCGGCCGTGAGCCTGATCGTTCTGATGACCCTGATCACCGGCGTGGCTTACCCGTTGGTGGTGACCGGTTTCGCCCAAGTGGCGTTTCCGGATCAGGCCAACGGCAGCCTGGTCTACGACGACCATGAAAAGGTGCGCGGCTCCGAGTTGATCGCACAGAATTTCACCGGCGAAGAATGGTTTCACCCGCGTCCCTCTGCCGGCGCCTATGCCACCGTGGCCAGCGGCGCGAGCAACCTGGCGCCGAGCAATCCGGCGCTGGCGACGCGAGTGACCGAGGACGCCGCCAAGGAAAAAGTCGACAGCCAGGGCCCGGTACCGTTGAACCTGCTGACCACCTCCGGCAGCGGCCTGGACCCGCATCTGTCGCCAGCCGCGGCGCGATACCAGGTGGCCCGCATCGCCGCGGCGCGTAACCTGTCGCGCGAGTCGGTGCAGAAGCTGGTGGCGGACAGCACCCAGACTTCGCTGATCGGACCGCCGGTGGTGAACGTGCTGGACTTGAATCTGGGTCTGGATCGGTTACCGTCTGGCAAGGCCGTGAACTGACCCCGCTGGCGTGATCTGCTGTAGGAGCGTGGCTTGTCCCGCGATCGGCTGCGCGGCAGTCGTAAAACAGACGCGTGGTGCATCAGCTTGATTCGATGAATCGGGTTTGCTGCCGGTACCCGGCAGATCGCGGGACAAGCCACGCTCCTACAATGCCGCCCACCAACGATCAACCGTCATCCAATGGATCAGGACAATTTTCCGTGAATTCAACCACCCGCGCCGACGCTTTGCTGGTCAATCTTCCCCGGGACGATCGCGGGCGGCTGAAGGTGTTTCTTGGCGCGGCGCCTGGCGTGGGCAAGACCTACGCCATGCTCCAGGCCGCGCACACGCAGATGCGTCAGGGCGTTTCGCTGCTGGCCGGGGTCGTCGAGACCCACGGCCGTGCCGAGACCGAAGCGCTGCTGGGCGGTTTGCCGCAGCAACCGATGCTGCGTTCCGAGTACCGCGGCGTCATGCTCGAAGAGATGGACCTGGACGGTCTGCTCGCAGCGAAACCCAAACTGGTGCTGGTCGACGAACTCGCCCACAGCAACGCGCCGGGCAGTCGCCACGCCAAGCGCTGGCAGGACATTCAGGAACTGCTCTCGGCGGGGATCGACGTCTACACCACGGTCAACGTTCAGCACCTGGAAAGCCTCAATGATCAGGTGCGCGGCATCACCGGCGTGCAAGTGCGCGAAACGCTGCCGGACTGGGTGTTGCAGGAAGCCTACGAACTAGTGCTGATCGACCTGCCGCCCCGGGAGTTGCTGGAGCGGCTGCGCGACGGCAAGGTCTACGTGCCGGAGCAGGCCCGCGCCGCCATCGATGCCTTTTTCACCCAGACCAACCTCACCGCGCTGCGGGAAATGGCCATGCAAACCGCCGCCGCCCAAGTGGACAACGACCTGGCGCTGGGCTACCGGCAGTTGGGTCAAGCGGCGCCGGCCGTGCGCGGTCGTCTGCTGGTGGGGATCGACGGCGACGCCCAGGCCGAACGGCTGGTGCGCCATGCCAGTCGTGTCGCGCAACGTCGGCATCTGCCGTGGAGTCTGGTGCACGTCGACAACGGGCGCTTTTTCGACGAACTGGCCCGCGGCCGTTTGCAGAACGCCCAGCAGCTCGCCGAACGCCTCGGCGGGGAAGTGGTGGTGCTGCGCGCGCCGGAAGTGGGGAAGACGCTGATTCAGCACGCCACCGAACGCCGCGCCAGTCTGGTGCTGGTGGGCCAGTCGCGGCCTTCGCTGCGCCGTCGGGTGTTGGGCGGCGGGTTGGCGTCGCGTCTGCTGCGCAATGCCCACGGCCTGGAAATCAACGTGCTCGACAGCGAATCGCGTCCCGATCAGGCGCAGTCCACCTCGCCGCGCAATCTGGTCTGGTTCGATTACGCCCTGGCGCTGTTCGCCACGGTCGGCGCCAGCGCCCTGGCCTGGGCGGTGTCCAGTTGGCTGGCGCTGCCAAACATCTCTCTGGTGTTTCTCGCCGCCGTGCTGCTGGTGGCCGTGCGCAGCAGCGTCGGCCCGGCGATGGTCTGTTCGGTGCTGTCGTTTCTGGCGTATGACTTTCTGTTCATTCCACCGAATTTTTCCCTGAGCATCCAGCGCGAAGAAGACGTGCTGACGCTGCTGTTCTTCCTGTTGATGGCCGCGCTGACCGGCAATCTCGCCGCTCGTCAGCGTCGCCAGTTGCAAGCGCTGCGCGACACCCAGGAGGAAACCAGCGAACTGCTCGACCTGTCACGCCGCCTGACCGCCGCCACCGATCGCCAGGCGGTGCTCAGTGCGGCCGATCATCATCTGGCCGGCTGGAGCGAGTTGCAGCTGTGCGTCCTGGACAACGACCGCGAGCAGGGCTGGCAGGTGGAAGTCGGCGGGCCCCTGGAGTTTTCCGAGTTCGAGCGCGCGGCGGCGGACTGGGCCTGGCAGCACGGGCAACCGGCGGGCAAGGGCACCGGCACGCTGCCGTCGGGGAGTTGGTGGTGGCTGCCGTTGTGGGTGGACGATGCGCCGCTGGCCTTGCTGGGGATTCGTGCGAAACAGGGCCAGACTTTTACACCTCAGCGTCGACGGTTGCTCACGGCGCTGAGTCAGCCACTGGGTCAGGCCCTGGCCCGGGCGCGTCTGGCCGAAGACCTGGAAGCCGCGCGTTTGCATGGCGAGACCGAACAACTGCGCAGCGCCTTGCTGGCCTCGGTGTCCCACGACCTGCGCACGCCGCTGACCGCCATGCGCGGCAGCATCGACAGCCTGCTGGCGCTGGGCGAGGCGATTCCGCTGGAAGACCGCCGCGAGTTGCTCGAAGGCACCCGCGACGAGGCCGAGCGCCTGGACCGTTACATTCAGAACCTGCTGGACATGACGCGCCTCGGCCACGGCGCGCTGAAGCTGGCGCGTGACTGGGTCTCGCCGGGTGACATCGTCGGCAGCGCACTCAATCGCCTTCGCGCCGTCCTCGCGCCGCTGCAGGTCATGACCCAATTGCCAGCAGAGCTGCCGCTGCTGTATGTCCACGCCGCGCTGATCGAGCAAGCGTTGATCAACGTAATCGAAAACGCCGCGCGCTTTTCGCCGGTCAATGGCCGTCTGCAGATGGCGGTCAGTGCGCAGAACGAAGAGATCGTCTTTGCCGTCAGCGATGAGGGGCCGGGAATCCCGGAGAGCGAACGGGCGAAGATTTTCGACATGTTCTACACCGCCGCGCGGGGTGACCGAGGCGGGCAGGGCACGGGGCTGGGGCTGGCGATCTGTCAGGGCATGGTCGGCGCCCATGGCGGACGGATCATCGTGGGCGATGGCATCGACGGTCGCGGCACCTGTATCAGTCTGCATTTGCCGCTGCAGGCGCAGCCTGAAGCGGAAATGGACCAGGCGGTCTGAAACCGTTTTGCGCTACGCTGACGGACCTTTGTGACGGCCCTTTTTTCTAATGACAGGACACCCATGAGCCAGACGGCGACCATTCTGGTGATCGATGACGAGCCGCAGATCCGCAAATTCCTGCGCATCAGCCTCGCGTCACAAGGCTACAAAGTGCTGGAAGCCGGGACCGGCAACGACGGCCTGACCCAGGCCGCACTGAATAAACCCGACTTGCTGGTGCTCGACCTGGGCCTGCCGGACATGGACGGGCAGGACGTGCTCAGCCAGTTTCGCGAATGGTCGTCGGTGCCGGTGCTGGTGCTGTCGGTGCGTGCCAGCGAGGGCGAGAAAGTTCGCGCGCTGGACGCCGGTGCCAACGATTACGTGACCAAGCCATTCGGCATTCAGGAGTTCCTGGCGCGGATTCGTTCGCTGTTGCGCCAGGCGCCGGACGGCGGCCAAGTGGAGTCGGCGGTGCTCATTGGCCCGCTGAACATTGACCTGGCCTATCGGCGGGTGTCCCTGGGCGATGTGGAAGTCGCCCTGACCCGCAAGGAATACGCGGTGCTGGCGCAACTGGCGCGGCATCCCGGTCGGGTCATCACCCAGCAGCAACTGCTCAAGGACATCTGGGGCCCGACCCATGTCGAAGACACCCATTACCTGCGCATCGTGGTGGGGCACCTGCGCCAGAAACTCGGCGACGACCCCGCCGCACCACAGTACATCGTCACCGAGGCGGGGGTTGGGTATCGGTTGGTGAATGGGTGAAGCATCGTTTTCCCCCGATCGGCCGCGTACACCTGCGGGATTGACAGTGACCTCGACTGTGGAACCGGGTTTAGCCGGGAATCCGTTAGAGGTCACACCGCGTGATTGATGGTGGTCATGCGGGCCTCTTACCGGCTGAAGCCGGTCCTACTCAGGTATTGCGTCCAGTCTGCGAGTGGCGTTGACCTCGACCGTGGGGCCGGCTTTAGCCGGGAAAGCGTTGGAGGTCACACTGCGTGATTGATGGTGGTCATGCGGGCCTCATCCCGGCTGAAGCCGGTCCTACTAAAGCATCGCGTACACCTGCGGGACTGGCATTGACCTCGACTGTAATTGGATGGACTCGCCCAAGCCGAGGCGTCAGTAGCGCCACGGTGGCATTCTTAAGAAGCCAACGACAGCGAGGGCGAGCCCATGAAAAAGCATACGATCAAAAGT
>NZ_JAXCIQ010000009.1:0-192827 GCF_046540455.1 Pseudomonas sp. W5-36
GTGGGCCCGCGCCGAACGGACATCCATGTCCTGACGGCGCTCTCGCCGCATCCATGCGGCTCGGCCCACTGCGCGTCGTCTGCGTTCAGCCTGCACCCAAGTCGCGATTGGCGGTGACTGAGCCTTTTGCGTAGGAAGATCAAAAGCGCGCTTACGCTTAGTAGGACCGGCTTTAGCCGGAAAGAGGCCAGTGCGGCCACCACCCATTTCACTGGATGCACGCGCTGCTTTTTTGTGGGACCGGCTTTAGCCGGGAAGAGGCCCGCTCAGGCGCTGATATTTGATCGTTCCCACGCTCCAAGTGGGAACGATCAAAAGTGGCCGCGACCTCGACCGTAGGACCGGCTTCAGCCGGGAAGCTTTTGCTTTTGCTTTTGATCTTCTACGCAAGAAGTCCAAACGACACAAAACGCGACTTGGGTGCAGGCTGAACGCAGGTCTCGCGCAGTGGGTCGAGCCGCATGGATGCGGCGAGAGCTGCCCCCCGCCATGGATGGCGGATGGCAGCGGGCCCACGGAGCGGGACCGGAGTGAAGGAACCCCAGGAACGAGGGGCCCAACCAGGAGCAAGCACCCTTGGTTACTTGGGGATGGTGCGACTTTCGACTTTTCCAAGTAACTCGCCGGAGGCGAAACAGTCTGCCCCCAGGCAGACGCTCTTGATCTTGCTTTAGATCGTGATCTGGATCTTGCCAGACGCAAGTCAAACATCTTCTATTCGAATGACCTCGTCGGGAACGTCCTCAAGCTGCCGCACGATCTGATAAATATTCGCCACCGCCAACAGCGTCGTCCGCGGGATGTACTTGCCTGCCTTGACCTTATAAAGCGTCCGCGCCAGCCAGATACTCTGCACCACCGGAATCCCCGCCTTCTTCGCCCGCGCAATCAACGCCAGCGCCTCATCATCCTCACCCTTGCAATGAATCTGCGGCAGCGGCGTCGTGCCCGGCCGGTAATACAACGCCACCGCATAATGCGTCGGATTCACCACCACCATGTCCGCATCCTCCACCGGCTTGGCCGGCGCAGTCGGTGCCTGGTTCAACAACTCATGGGCCAGCTGCCGACGATGCCCCTTCACGTGTGGGTCACCCTCGGCCTGCTTGTACTCCTTCTTGATGTCCTCGTGGCTCATCCGCAGCTTCTTCGCGTGGAAATACTTCTGCAGCGCAAAATCCACCGCGCCGATCACCAGCAGCAACCCCAGCGTCGCCCGCAAAATGTGCCGGAACACCTCCAACAGCGCATGCCAATACGTCGTCAGGTCCGTGCTCGACAGCAAAATCAGCGTGCCCAGCGACGGCTTCACCACCACGTACAGCGTCACGGCGATGGCCGTGGCTTTCAAAACGCTGAGCAGCAAGGTCGTCAGGCTCTGCGCCGAGAACATCTGCTTGGCGTGGGCGAAGGGGTTGAGCTTGTTGAAGTCCAGCTTCAATGCCTTGGGCGCAAACAGGAACCCGATCTGTATCCAGCTGCCCACCAGCCGCATCAGCATTGCGATGCCGACACTGCTCAGGATGAAGCCGATCAACACGCTCGCGCCTTCGCTGGCGACCTGCTCGACGGTGTGCATGAAGGGCTGGCCAACCCCTTTAAACGACAGGTTCAGCAAGTTCAGCAAGCGCGCGACACTTTCGTCCGCCAGGCCCAGGGTCACTTCGCTGACGACCAGCAGCACCAGCAGTTTGCTCAGGTCCTGGCTTTGCCCGACCTGACCCTTTTCGCGGGCGTCGCGCACCTGTTTGGGCGTGGCTTTTTCGGTTTTTTCGCTCACGGCATATGCACCAGTTGACCGAGCAAATGCTTCAGGTCGGCGAGTTGCATGATCTGGCCGTTGCCCAGTTCCAGCAGCGTCGGCAGGTAGATGAGCAGGAACGCGATGCCCGCCATGCTCTTGGCCGGCATGGCCAGGATCGACACGTTCAGTTGCTGCGCGTACAGGCCGATGATCGCCAGCGCGGCCTCGATCAACAGCAGCAAACCAATGAACGGTGCGGCGTAGAGCATCATGTGCTGGAGGGTCTGGTTGAGTTGTTCGAGAAACAGGTCCAGGCCGTCGACCGTCATGCCGGGCAGCCAGGCGGTGGGCGGCCAGACCTGATAGCTGTCCCAGATCACCTGCGTGATCAGCGACAACCCGCCGGACAGGATCACCAGCATGATCAACGTTTCCTGAAACAGCTCGCCCAGCGGCGTCGCGTCAGGCCCCAGCGCCGGGTTCAGCTGACCGCCGCTCAAGGCGCCGCGCTGGCTGTCGAGCAGCGCGCCCACCGAGGCGAACATCCAGAACGGCGCGTACAGCAACAGGCCGAGGAGGGTGCCGAGTACGGCCTCTTTGAGCAGCAGCGCGCCGATGGAAAACCAGTCGTCATTCATCCCCGACAGCGCGCGGCTGATGCTCGGCGCCGGCACCATCGACACCACCAGCACCACCGCGTAACGCAGCGGGCCCTTGAGGTATTTGAAGCAGAACGCCGGCACCAGAATCATGCACGGCAGGATGCGCGCCGCCGCCAGGCCCATGCCCAGCATCAGTTCGAACAGGCCCTGGGCGTCGAAGGGCATCTAGTGCGCGCCGCCGGACCGGGCGATCAGGTCGAAGGCCAGGTTGATGAACTGGATCAACTCGACACCGATCCAGCGCCCGGTCATGGCCAGGGTCAGGCCGACGGCGGCGAGCTTGATGCCGAAGGGCAGGGTCTGGTCCTGGATCTGCATCAACGCCTGCAACAGCGAAGTGATGACGCCGACCAGCACGGCGACCCCCAACGGCGGCGCCGTGAGAATCACCACCAGAAACATGCCCTGCTTGAACAACGCCAGCGCTTCCATCACCGCCTCACATGTACGAGTAGAAAAGGCTGTCGAGCAGGCGCGTCCAGCCTTGCACCAGCACGAACAGCAGCAGTTTGAGCGGCAGCGAAATGGTCATCGGCGAGACCATCTGCATGCCCAGCGCCAGCAGCAGGTTGGAGACGATCAGGTCGATGACGATGAACGGGATGTAGATCAGAAAGCCGATCTGAAAACCGGCCTGCAACTCGGACAGGACGAAGGCGGGGACGGCCAGCAGCAGGTCGCTTTTGCTGGCCTGATCGGCCATGTCCTTGGGCCACATGCGCTGGGTGTTGTCGAGCAGGTGGGCAACGACTTCCGGGTCGGTGTTACGGCTCATGAACCGTTGCAACGGCTCGATGACGGTGTTGGCGCTGGCCTGCAATTTCTCGGTGCTGCCCATCTCCAGCGGGCGGTCGTGAACCCGCTGCTGGATTTCGTGGGCGACGGGGGCCATGACGAACATGGTCGCGGCCAGGGCGATGCCGTACAGCGCCATGTTCGGCGGCACTTGCTGCACGCCGATGGCGTTGCGGGTAATCAGCAGGGTCATGGAGATCTTGAGAAAGGCCGTGCACACGATCAACAGAAACGGAATCAACGACAGGGCGCCGAGGAACAGCGCCAGCATCACCGGGTTCATCCCGTCCATGATCATGGGCGGGACGCCATGCGGGTGATCTGCAGACCGAGCCGTCCCTCGACGCTGACCAGCTCGCCCTCCGCGACGATGCGATCGCCATGGCACAGGGTGGCGAAGCCCGGCGTGACGCCGTTGACCGGTAATACGGTGCCGGCAGCGACGCGGCGCAGGTCGCCGAGGGTCAGTTCGAGGCTGCCGCAGCGCAGGGTCAGGGCCAGCGGCAGTTGATCGAGGGAATCGAGGGAGGGGTGGATTTCTGTTGATTGAGGCTCGTAAGAATCGTCCGCGTAGCCAACGGCGGCGGTTTCATCCTGCCACTCGTTTTCAGTGGATTGATATTCGGGGGCGCCGTGATGTCCAGGGTCCTCAAAAGCTTCCCGGCTGAAGCCGGTCCTACTCTGATCCGGCGCCTGATTCAGCGGTGGCTCAATTGACTCATCGTCGGCAAGATCCTCGATCTCGTCTTCGTACAATTCTTCATTGACCATGTCCCAAGTCTTCCTCGTGGCTGAACCGTACATACAGCTGCTCTGCGCGGCTGTCCGTCTGCACTGCCCATTGCCGACCCGCCAGTTGCAGGCGCCCGCCGCCTTCCTCGTCGAAATGACACAACGACGGCAGCAGCACGTCCCCCGGTTGCAACGACGCCAACTGGTCGAGGCTCAACGACAGCTCGCCCAGCACCAGCGGCTGGCGGATGGGCCAGTCCTGCGCGACGTTCTGCCGGTGTGGCTGCCAGTGGTGGCCGCCGAGCAGTTGCAGCATGACCCGCGCGTCGGCGCAGAGCTGTGCGTGCAACACCTGCGAACCCAGCCGCAGGTGCAATCGGCAGGTCATCGGCGCGGTAGCCGGGCGTTGGTCATCAACAGACAGCGCAGTGATATCGCTGAGTGGCCGCAAGGGGCAAAGCAGTTCCGCCAGTTCTGTACTCATGCGTTGATTCACCAATTGCCAGTACCACGGCTGGTGCTCGCCGCCGAGGGTGACCGGCAGTTCGCCCAGCAAACTCAGTACCGCTTCGGCGTCGCTCAGGGCGAAGGGGCCGATGGCGCTGTCGAACCAGGTCAGCGACGACCTGGTCCCGGCTGAAGCCGGTCCTACGAAGGGCGAGCCATCCCGGTTTGCATCGTCGGCTACCAATCGCAGGGTCAGTTCGCCGCGCTGGCCCTGGGCGGTGTAGCTGCAGCTCACGCCGGCGCCCAGCAAACGCGAGGCCTCGGCGACGTCGGCGCTGACTTCCCGCAGTGTCAGCGGACTGAACGACGGGTTCCCGGCTAAAGCCAGTCCTACAGGGTTCGGGCGGCTGATGTTCAGGGGGTTCACGTCCAATCCAGCCATGTCCACGTTGCTCACGTCCGAATTTATATCCGGGTTCATGTTGCCGCCTCCTCGTGCAACGACAAATCAACGTCACAGCCCAGCGCCTGTTCCAGCGCGCTTTCGCAGTTGCGTTGATGGGGCTGCAAGCGTTTCAGCACGCCCCGTCGGGCGAAACCCAGTTCGATGCTCCACTGGTTGTCGCGCTTGTTGGCGTTGACCTGCACCTTGCCCAGATTGGGCATCAGCAAGGTCAGGCTCAACGGGCCGTCCGGCTGTTGGGGCAGGCGTTGGGCGAGCTCGTCGATGAGCTGCGTCGGCACGCCTTCAGCGGGGAACAACGTGCTGAAACTGCTGCCGGCGAAACCCGATTCGCTTTGATCTTCCGTCACCGGCGGCACCAGCAGTTGGGAAAAAAACATCCCGTCTGCACTCAACGACGCAGGCGAAGCGGATTCATCGCACAGCCGGCGCAGGCGTTCGGCATCGGCGCGACGCACGTTGGGCTGCGGCTGGCGCGTTTCACTTGGGGAAGCCGGAGAGGGCGTACGGGGCGGTTCAGCGCGTTGTTGCGGTTGCGGGCGAGGCGGGTGTTGCACCGGGCTGTTCATGACGATTCACCTTGTTCGTTGAGGGCCTCGGCCAGGCAGGCAAGTTTTTCCACGGCGCGTTGGGATGCTTTCGCCGCGTCTTTTGCCTGAGCGAGGCGCTGCTGTTGTTCCTCGATGCTCAACGCTTGGCGGGCCATGTCCTGGCGGATATAGGCGAGCCGGTCGAGCATGCGGTTTTCCTTCTCGTGCCAGCGTTCGAGGTCGTCCAGCGACATTGCTTTGTTGACGTGGGCGCTGCTCAACACCTGCCGGCGTTCACGCTGGTTATGCCGTTCCTGCGCGTAGGAATCGCGAGTCTGTTGCAGGTGTTCGTGCATCTGCTCCAGGGTTTTCTGCGCCTGCCGCTGCGCCCGTTCGGCGCTGGCCTGGCGATGCTGACGCAAAGGCGTGAGCACGCTGATGACCTGCTCCATGGCGAGGGTTTGCGGATCGACTTCGAGCGCTTCTTCCACGCGACTACTCCGGCAGTTGCGAGGTGAGTTGCATCAGTGCGGCCAGGGTTTCTTGCAGCGGCACCGGCTCGCGCAGGTCCTGGCGCAGAAACGCGTTGATCGGCTCGTTCAGCCGCACGGCGCAATCGGTCACCGGGTCGCTGCCGGGCTGGTATTCGCCCAGGCGCAGGAGCATTTCCACCTGCTTGTACGCGGCCATCAAGCGACGCAACCGGTTGTTCGCCTGCTGGTGCTCGCGTCCGGTGACGTTGCTGATGATCCGGCTGATGCTGGCCTGCACGTCGATGGCCGGGTAATGCCCGCGCTCGGCCAGTTTGCGCGACAGCACGATGTGGCCGTCGAGCAGCGAACGCACCTCGTCGGCGACCGGGTCGTTCATGGAATCCTGTTCGATCAGCACGGTATAGAGCGCCGTGATCGAGCCTTTTTCGCTCATGCCGGCCCGTTCAACCAGGCGCGGCAGCAGGGTGTAGACCGAAGGCGGCAGGCCGCCACGGCCGAGGGGTTCGCCGGCGGCAATACCGATCTCGCGCTGGGCCCGGGCGAACCGGGTCAGGGAGTCGAGCAGCAACAACACCTTCAGGCCGCGCTCGCGAAAGGCTTCGGCGATGGCCGTGGCGGTGAACGCTGCCCGGGCGCGCTCCATGCTGGAACGGTCGGAGGTGGCGCAGACCAGCACCGAGCGCGCGCGCAAGGTGGCGTCCAGTTCGTGGTCGAGAAACTCGCGCAGCTCACGGCCCCGTTCGCCAATCAGGCCGAAGACGATGACGTCGCAGTCCATGTTGCGCGCCAGTTCGGCCATCAAGGTGGTCTTGCCGCAACCGGCGCCGGCGAACAAGCCGACGCGCTGGCCTTCGCCGAGCAGAATCGCGCTGTCGATGGCGCGCACGCCCGTGGGCAATGCCCGGCTGATCCGCGGCCGCTGGGTCGGCGGCAGGGCGTCGGCGATCACCGGCAGGGTCACGCGCCGATCACCCGGCCCGGCGAATGCGCCTTCTGAATCCCCCAGCAGCGGGCGACCGAAACCGTCGAGCACGCTGCCCAGCAAACGGTCATCGACGCCGATGCGGTGGGCCATGCCCAGGGGCCGGATGTGCGCGCCGACCTGAATCCCGTCCGGAGTGCCTAGGGCACTGAGCAACGTGCAGTCGCGGGTGAAACCGACAATTTCCGCGAGCATGGTGCTGCCGTCGGATTTGCTCACTTCACACAAGTCACCGACCTTGGCTGCGGGAATCTGACACTCCAGCAAGATGCCGCTGACGGCGCTGACACGGCCGCTGATTTTCACCGCAGAAAAGCCCTTCAGGCGCTGAAGGTGAGCGGATTTCCATTGATCCAGCGCCGCGTTCACCAGCTCACCTCGTAGTGGCGGTCGCCGTCGAACTGAATGCGGTTGTCATCGATGCGGGTCAGGCGCAGCCCGGCCAGTTCGTCGCCGACGTACAGCCGGCGACCGTCCGCCGTGACCAGGTGGGCGTGGGGCCCGGACATGATCTGCACGATGGTGAACGGCAGGCCACTGGTGCCGGCGGCGACGTTGTCGATCAACGCGACCGGCGTGTCATAGCGGTCCTTGAAACGCTGCAGCATGCGCTGATACACCAGCTGCGATTCCGGCTTGAGATTGCCGCTCAACGCCAGGCCCTCGGGCGTCTGCTCCACGGTGACGTCGCTCAGCAGGCGTTCGCTGAGCATGGTGTTGAGCTGGCGTTTGACGTCATCGACGCTGGTCAGCCGGATGCGCTTGCTGGTGGGCTGCCCGGCGGTTTTGTCCTTCGTGGTCGAACGCTTTACGGGCTGCACGTCTTGTTTGGCGAGCTGCTGCGCTGGCGTACTGATTGCCATCGCGTCGGACGAAGGCGTCCCGCTGCGGCTCAGGCTCCAGGCGCTGCCGGCAATGCCCAGCAACAGGCCGATGACGACGCCGGTGGTGCGGTTGAAGAAGCGTGAGCGCGACTCGACCTTCTCCAGCGGCGCGCTGGCCGGCGCTTCGGTCTGTGCCGTCTGTTCGGACTGCGCTTGAGGAATCACCGCCGGCAGCGAAGGCCAGGGGTCCTCGGCCGGGGACACGCACAACCACACCGCACCCAGCACAAAAGCGGTGTTGGGGGTGAGCAGGGTGCTCCCGTGAAGGTGGCCCTCTTCATCGGCAACGGCGCCGTCGGCCGCGTCGAGCCGCCAGTCTTCGCCCTGGCGTTGCAGGCGGCAGTGGAGCTGCTCGACGCCGGGATCGTGCAGCGCCAGATCCTGATCGGCGTCAGCGCCAATGCCCCATTGCTCACCCACCAGCGGCAGCGCGGCGCCCTGGTGCAGGCCGGTCAATACGCGTAATTCAAACATGTGACGCTCTCCAGGCACTCAAGCGGCGTACTCGTTATCCAGCGCGTGCGGGTCGTCTTCGTGATCGCTCTCGAAGTCGTCTTCCAGGTCGAAGCGCCCCAGCACCTTGACCTGCGCCGCGTTGCTGATCTCGGCAAACGACAGCACCGGCACGTGATAGAACTCCTCCTGCAGCAGGGTGCGCAGCGGGCTGCGCAAATCCTGGGCGACCAGCAACACCGCGCGCTGGGCGCTGCGCAGGGGGAAGGCGATGTGCAGCTGCTGTACCAGCAACTGGCTGGTTTCGTTGTCCAGCGCGAAGAAGGTTTCGGTCTGGGTCTGGCGCAGGCCGTCGCGCAGAATGCCTTCGCTTTCCGGCGTCAGCACCCAGACCAGCAAGCCCTCGGGGCCGGAATACTGGTGGTAGATCTGCGACTTCAGGGCGATGCGCACGTAGTCGGCGAGCACCGTGACTTCACGCTCGTGCTGTCCGTGCTCGATCAGGGTTTCGGCGATCACCCGGATCGCCCGCAGCGGCACGCACTCCGAGGCCAGGCGTTGCAGCACCGCCGAGAAGCGCGCCAGTGGCAGCACGCGCTGCATTTCCTGGGCAAGCTCCGGCTGCTCCGATTCCAGCCAGCCGAGGATCGCCTTGGTTTCCTGCAGGCCGATGAACTGCGGCCCGCACGACTGCAGCGCGCGTTCCATGCGCTCAATGATCAGCGTGGTCGCGTCGATGCGCTCGACGTCCCCATGCTGCAATTGCGGCGAATCGGTCGGCAGCCACAACCACTGAGCTTCTTCGCGCTCAACGCTGCCGTGCACGGCCGATTCCAGCGAGGCCGACTCCGGCAAGCCTTCTACCGAGCGCGCGTCCACCGCGACGTGGGTCTGGCTGAGCGTGGCCCGAAGCAGCGGCACTTCGTAAACCGAAAAACGAAACTCGTCCGGAGGCAGCAGCTCGCTGGTTTCGATGATGAAGGAGGGCAGGGTCAGGCCGTATTGCACCACCAGCCGGTTGCGTCGCTGACGGATTTCGCTGACCAGCGCTTCGATCTGCGCCGGGTTCTGGCTGGGGTGAAAATGCAGCACGAACTGGCGGCTGGGAGAGAAGGTGCGCAGGTCTTCGCGGCCGTTCATTTCCGGCGCGACGGCCACGGCCTGGGCAAGCTCGGCCTTGGGCTTGGCGCGGTGCAGCTGGAGCAGGCCGCCGACCCCGCAGATGATCGAGATGACCACGAACACCGCCGTCGGCATGCCCGGTAGTGCGGCGAATCCCAGCATGGCCACCGCCGCGATGATCCACGCCTTGGGCTGGCTGGTGATCTGCTCGGCGATCTCTCGGCCGATGTTGGCTTCGACGCCGTTTTCGCCGCTGGGCACGCGGGTGATGATCATGCCGCAGGTGACCGAAATCAGCAGCGCCGGGATCTGCGCGATCAGGCCGTCGCCGATGGTCAGCACGGTGTAGACCTGCAAGGCGTCGCCGGCGGTCATGTTGTGCTGCACCACGCCGATTGCGATGCCGCCGATCATGTTGATCGCGACGATGATCAGGCTGGCGATGGCATCGCCGTTGACGAACTTCATGGCCCCGTCCATGGCGCCGAACAGCTGGCTTTCCTTGCCCAGTTCGGCGCGGCGTTTGCGCGCTTCGTGGACGCTGATCAGGTTGGCGCGCAGGTCACTGTCGATGGACATCTGCTTGCCGGGCATCGCGTCGAGGGTGAACCGCGCGCCGACTTCCGCCACCCGCTCCGAGCCCTTGGTGATCACCAGAAAGTTGACCACGGTGAGGATCAGGAAGATCACCAGGCCCACCGCCAGATTGCCGCCGACCACGAACTGGCCGAACGCTTCGACGATGTGCCCGGCGTCCTGGTTGAGCAGGATCAGGCGCGTGGTGGAAATCGACAGCGCCAGCCGAAACATCGTCGTCAGCAGCAGCACCGCCGGAAACGTCGAGAACGCCAACGGGCGCGGCAGGTGCATCGCCAGCATGATCAACAGGCACGAGATGCAGATGTTGATGGCGATCAGCACGTCCACCAGCCCGGTGGGCAGCGGCGTGATCATCATGAACACGATGGCGATGACCACGAACGCACCGACGATTTCCGAGCGGCGCATGGCGGCGTGCGCGATCGAATTGAGCAGGTTAATGACACGATCCATCAGGCGAGGCCCCCCTGGAGCTGGTTCTGTTCCTGCCGAGTCAGTTCGGCCATGAGAATGAGCAGGTTGCCCAAGGCGTTCTGGCGGCTTTTCAGGTCGCGCCAGAGCAGAATCGGCAGCTGTTGCAGCATGGGCCGCAGCCCGTTGAGAAACGCCAGTTGATGCTTGAGCTGCTTGCCGCCGATGTGTTGCGTCAGTTGCAGGGTTTCGCCCAGGTTCATGCCCTTGCCCGACAGCGCCAGCAGGTGTTTGAGAAAGGCCGCTGCATCCACTTGCAGCGCGGGGTTCTTGTTGCGCATGCGGCCGAGCAGATGCTCGCAACTGCGCAGCAGGGTGGTGACGTGCCGGGCAGTGTTCAGGCCGTGCATCAAGGTGCGCAGTTGCTGCGGCGACGTAGACGGCGTGAGCGATGAAAGATCGTCGGCGAGGGCGCTGCGCATGTCCCGCAGGTTCAGCTCGAATTCGCCGGGTTCTTCCTGCTCGTTGATCAGCGCGTCGATCAGCCCGGTGATGTTCTGCTGCCCGGCCACCGCCACGCTGTAGAGGTTGCGCAGGGCACCGCGGCGCTTTTCCGAGGTCGGCCGGGAAAACGCCTTGGCGCTGTTGATGCCCGCGCGGGTGCGTTTGCCGTATTGACGGCGCAGTTGCTTGAGCTGCTGGCTCAGCACCACGTGTTCGCCCATTTCGCCGTCGGCCTGGGCCTGCTTTCTCGCTGCTTGCAGCATCACATGGGCCTTGGCCGGGTCGCCGTCTGTGTAACTCAGAATCTGCGCGAGGCTCGACGCGTTCTGCTTTTGCAGCTGCTTGCGCAGGTTACGCGCGGCATCGTCGAGGCCTTTGTCCTGACTGCCCATCAACAGCTGATACAGCTCGCCCAGTTTCACCGCCCGCGATTGCAGGGCGTTCCCGCTGGCGAGCAGCTCCCGCTGGCTGAGGCTGCGGCTCTGCTGAACCAGCGCCGACGCGAAGCGCGCGACCTGTTGCGGTGAGGTGCCGTTGACGTTCGGCGGATTGACATGCAGCGGCGCGGGCGCCTGCGTTTTTGCCGGCGTGATCGCAGGGGGTTGCAATGCCTGTGGGGCAACGGGGGCGGCGATCTTCATAAGTCGGCTCTGGATGGCTCGGTTCGGGGCCTGGTCATGGGTCCTGAGTGGAGCGCGGCGGCAAACGGTTCCATCTATTTGTGCGCAGATGTGGGAGCAGACCGATCTGTGCCAAATCTCGTCCGAGAAACAGCGTGTTCGCGCAAAGATTTGCACAGTGCTGTGCCTGAAGATTTATTTATTCATTTAAATTCAATGGCCTATGGGTTTTTGAAGGGTGGCACGCATATCGCTATAGGGCTAATACACTCAAAACAAGGAAGAGCCCTGATGTTTTCCAACCTTGCGATTCTCGACATTGACTCCCCAGTGCGCCGTCCCGCCCAAGGGATACGTCACCTGACCAGTGATCAGATCAAGATGATTCGCGGCTTCATTCAGAAGCGGGTCATGAACCCGGAAGATGTCGACGACATTCTGCAGAGCACCTTTCTGGAAGCGCTGCGCAGCGAACACAAGTTTCAACACGCGAGCAAACCCCAGACCTGGCTGTGTGGTATCGCGCTCAACCTGATCCGCAACCACTTCCGCAAAATGTATCGCCAGCCGTACCAGGAAAGCTGGGAAGACCACACCCATTCCGAACCCGATAGCCATGGCGACATCGGCCATCAGGTCGACGGCCATCGTCAGTTGATGCAGGCCGTCAGGGCGATCGGCACGCTGCCGTCGAACATGCAGCGGGTGATTGAGGTGTCGCTGGAAATGGACGGCAATTATCAGGAAACCGCGTCGTCCCTCGGCGTGCCGATCGGCACCGTTCGCTCACGCCTGTCCCGGGCGAGGGAACAACTCAAGCGGCAGATGGACCCGTTCGCCTGAGTGCCGAGTGGGACTGACGGAACGCGGACTTTGTGGGACCGGCTTCAGCCGGGAATGCGTCGGGCGTCACGCCGCAGGGTTGATGGTGTTCACAAAGGCCAGTTCCCGGCTAAAGCCGGTCCTACGCAAAGCATTGCGCGTATCCAGTGAGACTGGCTGCCCGCTCGGTGGTTGGGAAACAAACTGCAACATTTATCGGAACCGACGCGGCGCATCAGCCACACAGTCGCTATCCCTCATGCCCGGATGACGACTTCATGCGTATCTCAAGCACACCCTACAACGGCGTTGCCCCTCAACCCGCCGGCGCCGATGCCGCCCTGGGATCGCCGCTGACCGACCCCAAATCGGCGCTGTTGCTGAAGGGCGGTGTCGATCCGAATGTGCGCTTCGGCGCCTCGACCCAGCCGTCCCCGGCGAACGGTGCATTTGCCGGCAGTAGCCCGTCAGGCAAGGCTCAAAGCACTGAACAGCAGCTGCTTTCATTGCTGAACCAGCTCACTCAGCTCTTCAAAGGCCAGGCGCAATCGTCGCCCGAGTCCGCCACCTCGTCGCCCGATGCCCCCGCGCAGAATGCGCCCACCGGCGGTGCGGTTCCCACAGGCAACCCGCAGCCTGTGGCTCAGGTCAACGCCGCAGCCCCCGCAGCCCCCGTCGAGGCGGCGAAACCCGCCGAAGAGCCGAAATCCACCGAAGCAGCGTTTCTCGATGACTCGAAATACTCGTCGCCCAAGGAGCTTGAGCGTTGGGCGCCAATGGTCGCCAACCTGCCGGCGGATCAACGCGATCAGGCCGCCAAAGAGCTGAACCGGCCCATCGCCGCTGCACGCATGGCCGCGGAAAAAGGCCCGGACGCGGCCAAGGCCATGGACTTCATCAACGCCAACCCGTCGCTGAAAACGGCGGTCGATACCGGCAAGCACGGCGGCAAAGCGGACGGCAAGATCACCGACGGCGACCTCAAGGCCTTTGCCAAGAACATGCAGAAAGCCGCCGACAGCGCGGACAAGGACATCTCCAACTACCAGAAAGACCATCCGGACGCCGACCCTCAATCCCTGGAAATGGTCCGCAGCGCTGCGATGATGCGGGCCAACGAACCCCTGACGAAAGCCGCCGACCCCAAGCATGCGCTGGGCGCCGACGGCAAAACCAAGGTCGACGGCCTGACCAGCGCCGACGGTCTCAAGGCGATTCAGAACGACAACCCCGGCCTGGGCGGGCCCTTGAAGCAGGCAGCGAAAACCTGGTCGCAGCCCGGCTTTCTCACCCAGATCGATCAGGGTGGCCTGAGCGGTCGCTCGCTGGCGGCTCACAGCCCGGATAAGTTGTTCAATGCCAAGAACATCAGCGACTGGATCAAGAAGCAGGCCCCCACCAACGGCGGCGAATTTGCCAGCGTGCTCAGCGATGCGGCCACGCTCAACTCAGTTGCCAACGTCGATATCTCCAAACTGGGCAAAGACGTCTTCGACAACCCGTCGGCCTACAGCGGCGAGCAGAAAGCCGCAGTCATGGTCAAGCTGCAACAGACCCAGCAGAGCGTCGTCGCCGGCCAGGACCTGCGCAAGACCGGCAAGACCGAAGATGCGCTGAACGAAAAGATCGGCCAATTACAGGCCGATCCCGACGTGCAGGCATTTCTCGACAAACAGATACCGCAGCAGTCGCGGGCGCTGGTCGACAGTACGCCGTCGTTGCAGGAAGCCGTCACCCGGCAGATGCAGAGGGTCAACAGTGGCGAGGCCCTGCAAGCGGACCTGAGCACGGCCGACAAGGCCACCAAAAAAGACAAGCCGAACGCCGATTACAGCAGCGCCCTGGGCGGGTTGTCGGCGCAGTTGCAGATGCAGAAAGACCTGCTCGGCGACGACGCGAACGTGCCGACCGAGCAGCAGGTACTCGGCCAGCGGCCTGATCTGCAGGGCAAGATTCAGGATTCGTACGTGCGCAACTTCAGTGAAGGCGGCGCTGTCAGGCAGTTGCTCGATCAGAAGAAAGCCGATGGCGAAGAGGCGCTGCAGACCGCCGACGCGCAGAAGGCCGCCTACGACAGCGTCCTGCCGAACACCTTCGTGCAGAGCCAGCAATCGCGCTATGTGGATTCGACCTTCCACCATCTGGAAGACACCAAGAGTGGTCGCAAGGTGCTGGAAAACGCCAAGGGCGACAAAGACCATGCGCCATCGATGGCGGCTCAAGTGGCCTCAAACATGGGGCCTTCAGCGCTGCGCTCGGTAGCAGGCTTTGCCTCGGTCTCGGACATGCTCGCCCGCGGCGACAAGACCGATGCCGCCAAGACGATTTACGACAGTACCAAGTCAGGCCTTTCGGCCGCCAAGACCGGTTATGACGCCGTGGCCAAATCCGCCGGACGTGCGGGGCTGGGCGAGGTGGCGGCGAAAGTCGGCGGACGCGTTGCCGGCATGGTCGTGGGTGAAGCAGCGGGCCTGGCGGCCGGTGCGGCCATTGGCGCATCCATTCCGGTGGTCGGCTGGATCGCCGACGCGGCCATGGCCCTGGGTTTCGGCATCTCCGCCATCATCGAAGCCGTCAAGAAGCACAAAGCCCAGAAGGCCTTCGATCACAACGTCGACCCGGTCCTCGATCAGTTCGGCATCCCCAAAGCCCATTGATGTTTCCTGACCCGAAAGAGGTAAGTGATCATGAGTATCGGTATTTCCCAGAATCAGCCATTGAGCAATCCCGCCGCCCACGCGGATTTTTCGTCCCTGAGCGGCAAGCCTGGCCAGAGCAATTCGCTGGGCGGTGGCGGCGGTGCCGGTCAGGCCCTCGACGCCAGCTCGATTCTCTTTGCCCATGCCGGGCAGTCCCAGGTCAACTTCGGATCGCCTGGAAACCAGGACACGAAAACCGACGCCGCCAACCCCCTCGCCAGCGGTGCGGATCAGAATGGCATTGCCCAGCAGCTCATGGCGTTACTCCTGCAGTTGATGCAAATGCTGATGCAGAACAACCCCAATCAAACCGGTAATCCCGCTGCGCAGAACAATGCGGTGACTGGCGGCGGCGGGGGAGGCGGTGGTGGCGCGACCGAGGGGGCTGGCGGCGGGGGCGGCGCTGCGCAAGGGGCGGGCGGTGGTGCAGAAGGCGCAGGTGCCGGCACGGGTGCTGCTCAAGCCGCCGCTTCGCCTGCCGCCAGCACTGGCGCGGTGTCGAGCGACACCTCCCTCAGCGGCTCGGGGGATTTGCACTTGCCGCCCCAGCTTGAAGACTACCGCAAGGACATCATGGAGGCCTCAAGCGCCACCGGCGTGCCGCCGAGCATTCTGGCCGGGCAGATCTGGGCCGAGTCACGAGGTCAGTTGGGCCAGGACACCACCAACGTCAACGGCAAGACCGATGCCGGCGTGATGCAGGTCAACGCCGACACCTTCGCCGCCCTCAAGCGAGACAACCCCAAAGAGCTCGGCAACGCCGACGTCAACAACGCCCACGACAACATCATGGCCGGCGCGCTGTACATGCGCGACCAGAAGAAGGAGTTCGGTGACTGGGATTCGGCACTGCGTGCCTACAACTCGGGCCCGGACAAGGTCAACAAAGGCAACCTCGCGGACGCCGGCGGCATAGGCGATCCGAAGTACGTCGAGAACGTCATGAACTTCGCAAAAATCATCGAAAGCGGTCAGGGGCAATTGCCGGCCTGATCTTTGGCGTGAGTCCAAGGGGGAGCGGGGCGGGCGCGCGTCGCATTCTTCTCAATGCGAGAGTTCGTGAAAAAAGATGGCCTCATGTTGTAGATATCCAGGCAGGATTGCCCTGCCTGGAATCATGCTTCATTGATTGCGAGTGACCCGCCACACGGTGTTCGCCAGGTCGTCGGCGATGATCAGTGCGCCGCGAGGGTCCACGGTGACGCCGACTGGCCGGCCGCGGGTTTTGCCGTCGGCACCCCGAAAGCCGGTCGCGAAGTCAATCGGCGCACCGTTCGGACGGCCATTGCTGAAGGGTACGAACACGACTTTGTAGCCCACCGGATTCTCCCGGTTCCAACTGCCGTGTTCGCCGATGAACACCCCTTCGGCGTACTTGTCGCCCATCGCCGGGATGGAAAAATCCACGCCCAGCGCAGCGGCGTGGGACCCGAGGCTGTAGTCGGGTTTGATGGCGGCAGCGACCATTTTCGGGTTCTGCGGCTGGGCCCGCGTGTCGACGTTCTGACCCCAATAGCTGTAGGGCCACCCATAAAACCCGCCCTCGCGAACAGAGGTCAGGTAATCCGGTACCAGATCGGGGCCCAGTTCATCGCGCTCATTGACGACTGCCCATAACTGTCCGGTTTTCGGCTGGATGGTCAGCGCCGTCGGGTTACGGATGCCGGTCGCATACGCCTTATGAGCCCCGGTCTCGGCATCGACCTGCCAGACCCGCGCTCGGTCGAGTTCGACCTCCATGCCGCGCTCGGTCACGTTGCTGTTCGAACCGATGCCGACGTACAAGGTGCGCCCGTCATCGCTGACGGCCAGTGACTTGGTCCAGTGGTGGTTAATTTCAGCGGGAAGGTCGGTGACCTTGATCGGCGGGCCGCTGGCCTTGGTCTGACCCTCTGCATAATCGAAACGCACCAGTTCGTCCTGGTTGGCCACGTACAGTTTGCCGTTCGCAAACGCCAGGCCGTAGGGCGCGTTAAGGTTCTCCGCGAACACCGTCTTCGTCTCGTAGACGCCGTCACCGTCAGCATCGCGCAGCAAGGTCAGACGGTTGCCGCCTTTGACCTTGGTGTTGCCTTGGGCCTTGATGTACCCCGCGATCACGTCCTTGGGTTTGAGCTTCGCGGCGCTTCCGCCACGGCCTTCAGCGACGAGAATATCGCCGTTGGGCAGCACGAGGGTCTGGCGAGGAATCTTCAGGTCGGCGGCGATGGCCGTCACGCTGTAACCCTCAGGGACTGTCGGCTTTTGATCGCCCCACAAGACCGGTTCTGCAATCTTCATGTTGGGCAAAAGGCCGCGCTGGGGGGCCGGGATCTTCGGATCAGGCCCCAGGGCCTGGGTGGCATCCCCTCCGTCACCGCAGCCGCTTAACAGCAGCGCCATGCTGATCGCGGTCAGTTTGATCGAGTGGCTCATTGTTCTTCTCCCGAACGGATGCTGGTGAGTCCCAGCCACGCCGTCACGCCAATCAACAGCGTGGTCAGTGCGGAGAGAATGAGGCCCGACGGCATGGTGGCGAAGGCATCCTTGGCGTGTTCGAAGGCGTTGACGAGCCCCAGTGCCCAGGTCACCACCAACAACACGAGGTACACCACAGGGCGCCCGGCTTTGCGATCGGCCCGGATCAGATTGACCAGCGCGAACAGTACGGCGAGTCCGCAGAACACCAGGCCCCCGGCGATAAGCCAGGAGGCGAAGTTGCTCCACTGAATCTGGTACGTCTGAAAGTAGGTGATGTCGCTCAGCAATGCGCCGAGAAACAGCGGGACGGTGCCGGCCAGCAATATTGCGTGCAGCGGACCTGGCGGGCTTCGGTAATCAAGATGGGTAGTAGTGTTCAAAACGGCTCCCTATTTTACTGATGCTTACGCTGTGCAGATGAACTGACCCATCAGGGCCGCGCAGGGTGCGCATGGTTTGGGATCAACTCCCAAGGAACATAGTTCACCGCATTTAGGCGTCATGCATATGCAGTTACAACTGCCGTTCTGGTGGCCCGCTGAGGTGAACCGAACGTTACCCGTACGGCCACTGATGCTTAGCGATACGGCCGTCCCGCGCCAAACGCCTCATCGACCCGCGCCAGCTGCTCGGCGGTCAAGGTGCCGGCGTAGTAATGCAGCTTGATCCAGGCCATCAGGTACTCATATCGAGTCTTCGCCAGGTCCTGACGGGTGCTGTAAAGCTGTTGTTGCGCATTCAGTTCGTCCAGGTTGACCCGCTCGCCCCCCTTGATGCTGTATTGCGTAGACACCACCAATGCCTCCGCCGACGCCAACGCCTTGTCGTAAGCGCGAATCTTCCGTACGCCCGTAGCGCAAGCGTTGAACTGGCGGCGCAACTGGATCAGCGTCTCACGGGTTTTGCCCTCAAGGTCATACTCGGCTTGCTCCAGGCTACGACTGGCCTGGCGGCTGGAGGCGCTGACGCCACCCCCGGCGTACAGCGGCAGGCTGATTTCAAGGCCAATGGTGTTGGTGTCGTAACGCTGGTTGTAGGTGTTGCCGCTGTCGGATTCCATGCTGCGCACCGTGGCGTAGGCGTTGAGCTTGGGCAGATGCCCGGCGACGTTGCGTTTCACCTCCTGGTGCGCGACTTCCAGCAGCTGGCGCTGGGAGGCGAGGTCGGCGTTCTCACTCAAGGCGATGGCGTTCCACGCCTCGTACGTGGTGGGCGTCAGGGCCAGGAAGTTGAACGGCGTCCGCAGGGGCGCCAGCTCGTCGATGCGCACCTCGGCCACGCCGATCAAGGCCCCCAGCTCACGCAACGCAGCGTCTTGCTCATTCTGCGCTTCGATTTCCTCGGCACCGGCCAGTTCGTAACGGGATTCGGCTTCCAGGATGTCGGTTCGGGTGCCTTCGCCCTGATCGAACATCTGTCGGTTTTGCTCGAACTGCCGCTCGAACGCTTTCTTCTTTGCCTCGGCAATCTCGATCTGGTCGCGACTGAACAGCGCCTGGCTGTAAGCGGACAACACCCGCACCAACAACTCCTGACTCTTGCCTCGAAAGGCCTGGTCGGCAAACAACGCCTGTGCCACGCCCTTGCGATAGTTGGCGTAGGCCTCGTAGTCGATGATCGGCTGCTGCACGCTCAGGGTTGAACCGAAACTGTTGTAGTGACGGTCCTCGCGGGAGCTGGGGCGATCGTCGCTTTTGTACGTGGCCCTGGAGTCGTTGCGTCCCTTGTTGTAATTCCAGGCCACTTGAGGCAACAGCCCGGCACGGCCGATATTCCGATTCTCCAGCCCCGCGTCACGCTCCTTCATGGCGCCGAGAAAGACCGGGTCGTTACGCAAGGCCTGCTCATAAACGTCAAACAAACCCATTGCCTGGGCCTGCATGTTGGCGCTGATCCACAGCAGCGCTGCCAGCCAGATTTTCATGTACCGAAACATCCTATTCCTCGGTCAGTGCCATGCCTGCGCGATCCATCAAAGGCTTGAACAGGTAATTGAGAAGAGAGCGCTCGCCGGTGCGGACGAACATCTGCGCCGGCATGCCGGGTTTGATCACCAAGCCCTTGAGTGTGGCCAGCGCTTGGTCGGTGACAGTGCTGCGCACGATGTAATAGGGCTGGCCACTGCGCTCGTCGAGTAACTGGTCGGCGGAAATCAGGCTCACCGTGGCGTTCACCCGTGGCGTACGGCTCTGATTGAACGCGGTGAAGAGCACATCCACCGGCAGCTGTTCGGCCACCTTGTCGACCATGTTCACCGGGAGGTGGCCTTCGATCTCAAGGCCCTCGCCCTGGGGCACGATTTCCAACAGCGATTCACCGGCATGCACCACCGCGCCTTCGGTGTGCACCGAGAGGTTCACGGCGATGCCATCGGCCGGGGCGTTGATTTCACTGTGGGTCAGACTGAATTGTGCCGAGGCCAGTTGCTGGCTCAGCGTGATGCTTTTCAGCTCGGCATCGGCCAGTTGCCCGCGCACCTCCTTTTGGTACTCCTCGACACCTTGCTGCAGGCTCAGCCGCGATTGCTCGATCTGCTGAGCAACCCGGCCCGTGTCACCGGTGTTCTGTGCCAGATCGCGTTGCACCTGGGACAGTTGCCGGTCGTAGTCCATTAAGCGGTTGCGGGCGATGTAGCCGCGCTCGGCCAGCGGCCGTAGGTTTTCCAGTTGCTGGCGCAATGACTCGGCCTGGGCTTGAAGGTCATTGCGCGCCTGGCGCATGCCGGCGAGTTGGGCAACGCCACCTTCGATGCTTGCATGGATGCCTGCCTGGGATCGCTGAAACGCCTGGTGACGGCTGCTGAACAACTGCCGCTGGCCTTCCAGCACGCCGAGCAGCTGTGCAGACGCTTTTTGTAACAGGGCCTCGGGAAAGCGCACCTGCACACTGCCGTCGCGTTCGGCCTGGAGCCTGGCAATGCTGGCCAGGGCCAGTTCGTACTGGGCGCGCAACGATTGCACGTCGGCCTGGACCTGGGTGTGGTCCAGCTGGAACAGCGGTTGGCCCTGATGCACCACTTGGCCCTCGCGCACCAGGATGCGACTGACCACTCCGCTGTCCACCGACTGCACCGCTTTGCGCTTGCCCGAGACCACCACGGTGCCAGGCACAGCGATGCCTTGGTCGAGCGGGGCAAGTGCAGCCCAGAGGAAAAAGCTCCCGGCACCGAGCAGGGCCAGCCACCAGCCTGCGCTGACGAAAAACTGTGCGCTGCGTTCGGGTTTAAGGACGTGTTCATTCATGGCGCTGACCTCCTTGCTGCGCGCCGAGCTGGCGACTGGTACTGACCCCTTGCATCCCGTGCGGCCGTTCAGGCGCAGGCGGAGCTCCGGAGAGCGCCCTCAAGACATCACCCGCGGGACCGAACAATTGCAGACGTCCATCGTTGAGCACCAGCAGGCGGTCTGCCTGATTCAGTACGGCTGAGCCATGGGTAATCAGAATCACCGTGCAACCGCGGGCCTTGAGCTGCGCGATGGCAGCGGCCAGTGCGGCCTCGCCGTTGCTGTCGAGGTTGGAGTTGGGCTCGTCGAGCACCACCAGTTTCGGCTCGCCGTACAGCGCACGGGCCAGCGCCACGCGCTGCTTCTGACCGCCGGACAACCCGGAGCCGCCGTCGCCCAATTGCGTGTCATAGCCTTGGGGCAGACGCAGGATCATTTCGTGCACCCCTGCCAGTCGTGCGGCGGTCACCACCTGGTGCGGATCGGCGTCGGTAAAGCGTGCGATGTTGTCGGCGATGCTGCCGCTGAACAGTTCGATGTCCTGGGGCAGATAACCGACATGGGCGCCCAGCGCGTTGCGGTCCCAGCGGTGCAGCTCTGCACCGTCCAGACGCACCACCCCGGCGAGGGGTTGCCAGACCCCGATCAACACCCGGGCCAAGGTTGATTTGCCGGAGCCGGATGCACCCAGCACCCCCAGGGTTTCTCCGGCATTCACGGTGAAACTCAGTTGCTGCAGCGTCACGGTGGTCCGCCCCGGTGGCGCGGCGCTGATTTGCTCGACACTGATGTGCCCGGTGGGAGCGGGCAGGGGCATGGGCGCTGTACGCTCGGGATGGGCGATCAGCAGGGCGTCGAGCCGCTGCCAGGCCAGCCGCGCGGAACTCCACTGTTTCCAGACCGCGATGAGCTGATCAATCGGGGCCAGCGCACGACCCATCAGGATGGAGCCGGCGATCATCATGCCGCCGCTCATCTGGCCTTCGATGACCAGCAGTGCACCCAGCCCCAGCACCAGCGATTGCAGGCACAAACGCAGGCATTTGCTGAACGAACCGATCAGCGCGCCGATGTCGCTCGCGCGGTTTTGCCGCTCCAGAAAACGGCTGTGCAAGGCGAACCAGCGCTGGCGCAACGGCACCAGCATGCCCATGGCCTGGATCGCTTCGGCATTGTTCAGGTGGCTGCCGGACAACTGGCTCGATGCCACGGAAAAGTGCCCGGCCTGGGCCAGCGGCTTGCGGGTCAGCGTTTCATTCAGCCAGGCGAGGGCGATCAGTGCCAGCGCACCCACCGTGGCAAACACGCCCAGCCAGGGGTTGAACAGAAAGATAACCGCCAGGTAGATGGGGAACCACGGCGCATCGAAGAAGGCGAACAATGCCGGGCCGGTGGCGAACTGCCGGACCAGGGTCAAATCGCCCAGCGCCTGTGCGGCATTGCCTTCGCCCTGGCTGAGGTTGCGTTCGAAAGCCACCTGGTACACCTGTAGGTTCAGGCGCCGCTCCATATCGCTGCCGATACGGATCACCACAAAGCTGCGTATGGCTTCCATGAGCCCGATGAACATGAAAAAGGCGACAACCATCACGGTCAGCATCGCCAGTGTGGTTTCGTTTTGCGATGACAGCACCCGGTCGTAAACCTGCAGCATGTAGACCGAGGGCACCAGCATTAACACGTTGATCAGCGCGGTGAAGGCGCCGATGCTGAGCAGGATGCCTTTATAGGCCTTGAGCGTGGCCCACATGGGCGCGCGCGGCAGGGGGCTTGGCCGGCCTTGGGTCATGGGGGTTCATCCTTGAAAAAGAGTCAGGAGCGTGGGGTGGCGCTGGCGGGTTCGCGTTGCAGCAAGAGGGTGCGGCCATCGGGCAGTTGGGCCATGTACAACCCTTCTCGCTGGCGACCCATGTGCACCAGGAGTTCGTCGTGGTCGTCGACCAGCGCGATGCCATCAGGCGTCGGGTACCAGGTTGCCGCTGTGCCGCCCAGCCAGTGACCGGCGCAGGCCAGATCCCCGGCGAGCCGTCCGTCCTGTTCCTGCAGAATCAACGTGCAGGGTTTCTGCGCATCGTCCTTGGGGTAAAACTGCCAGGGACCGGCCAGTTCGGCGGGGCTCGCGAGACGTAGGCTGCTGGCCATGAGGGGTGCTCCGCTTAAGGTGAAAAGCGTCGTGAACAGACACGCCGCGGTCTTCCAATTCATTGATCTGCTCCGGGTATAGGGACGGCGCTCGCACGCCGCCCCCTCAGGCTTAAACCACGATGTCAGTCGTGGCGGCCTGGCCTACGGTGTTCACCATGAAATCGGCCGCACGGTCGCCCGTGAGGTCGATCGACAAGGTGCTGCCAGTGCTGATCTGGGACAGCATGGCCTGACCTGCCGTACCGCTGAACGCACTGACGAACGTCAGCGGGATGTGGCTTGTCGCAAACTCCGGCATGGCCGACAGATCGATTTTGTCCTGACCGCTGACAAAGTCCATGAGCTGATCCGGCGCCGACGGCCGTGAGTCGCTGCTGGCCGCGAATACAAACGTATCCGCGCCCGTACCACCCCACAGTTTATCGGCACCGCCGCCACCGAAGATGATGTCGTTGCCGGCACCACCACGGAGTTCGTTGGCTGCGCTGTTGCCAATGATCAGGTCATTGCCCGAGCCGCCGATGGCGTTCTCGATGACCACACCTTTGGCAATGGACACGTTGCCCACCAGGCCGCCGACATCCGAAAACGAAGCCTCGTTGAGGTTGATTTTCTGGCTGCTGGTGTAGCCGGAGAAGTCCAGAGTGTCCTTGCCACCGCCATCCCATACCGCGAACACCAGCTTGGACGACGAGGACGTCGCCGAGTAGTAGTCACGATCTGCTGTGGAGTTGAAGCCGTAGGTAGTGTCTGCGGCACGTGTCGCGAGATTGGCACCGTACAGCTTTTGTACGGCGGCAATATCGTCGAGCAAGGGTGCCGAGGCGTAAGCCCCTTTGGCGTTCTGCCCGGTGTTGGTTTCGCTCCAGTAGCTCATCACGCTGTAGCCGCGAGTGTCCTGGGCATAGGTGGCATCGGCATAGGTCGGGTTGCCGTTGCCGGCGTTGTAATCGCCGGGGTGCGACAGGCCCAGGGTATGGCCGATTTCGTGGGTCAGGGTCTGGCGCCCGTAGTTGCTGGTGCCAGGGTTGGCGTTGACCTGATAGCTGTTGTTGATCATGTACCAGGACTGACCTGCATACGAGCCGCTATCAGGGAGGTAGGCAAACGCCGCGCCGCCGTTGTCACCGCTGTAGTTGCCGAACGTCATGTGCCCGTCACCGCCGGAATTGGCTTGGGTGAAGGTGACTTTCGCGACATCGGCCCAGGACTGCATCGACAGCTTGGCCTGGGATTGTTGCAGCGCCGAAAAGGCGCTGAACGTGCCCAGGGTGCGATCGAAATCGGCGGGTCGGCTGGTCAGGAAGGTGTAGGTCAACTCGATGGTGCCGCTCTTGTTCGAGTCTGCCCATGCGGCATGGTCGCGCAAGATGTAGTCGGCTGCCTTGTCCACCGTGTACGACGGTTTTCCGTTGATCGGGTTTCCGCCTCGATCGTATTGGTGGCTGAACGTGTTGATCTGGTTGTAGGCAGAGCTTGGACCCTGCGGCGTGACGCCGAGGGCATTGAGTTTAAGTTTCGACATTCAGACATATCCTTGTCTGCGTGAAAAAAAACGACCGAATGACCTCAGGTGCGAGGTCATCCAATCACTCGCTTGGTGCATGAAGCGAGGAAAAATTGGCACAGGGTTGGGACGATCGTCCAGCGATTTAGTTAAAAATGTATCAAGATTTCTCAAATATGTAACAAATTCGACAAACATTTGCCATCAAGTGACACGCTGGCGTTACACATGAGGCGGGGTAGGAGGGTTGCAAGCTCAGCGAGACCGCTTTGTTCGTGATGGCACATTGGGGGTGGTTGAACCGGTCTTTCCCTGACAGTTTTGAAGGGGAAAATGAGTGAGGGGCGGCCAGGCCTCTGTTGGTCTGAACTTTGCTACAGCCCTGTTACAGGCGGCCTTGATCACCGAAAATTGGCGCGAAGGCACTCCTGACATCACCTTTCGTTTTGAATCGGCATGCGCCACGACGCGCACGCCCAGGAGCCGGCCATGAGTACTCTCTCGGAAATTGCAGCAAACCTCCTGAAACGCGAAGACAGTCCCGAGATATCCGCTGCACAGGCTGGCCCCCGTGGGCCGATGGGCTGGGAACAACTGATGATGCTCTCGAAAGAGAAAGACATAGTGAAGTGGCAAGCCGCATTGTCCCGCCTCATCGCCGACAACCCGGGCCAGCGTCGGGTGACCGTGATGCGCGTGATTCAGGGCGGACTGTCCTGACATAACCCGGGTTGTCGCTGATCCGCTTGTCGACGCAATGTCTGGCAAGCGGCTCCCCTTGCGTCAAGTGGGACCGGCTTTAGCCGGGAACAGGTACTCGGTAGGTGCAGATCGGCCGAGGTGTCCGTTAGGCGCTATTGATCGACTTATTGGCGTTAGTCGGCAAGTGCATTGCGCGCTAAAGTGACGGGCATGTTCCTGGCACCTTCGGATGACGCAGATGACCCGCCCCCGCTTTCTCCCCGACAACTTCACCCTCATGCTGATCACCGTGGTGATCATCGCCAGCTTCCTGCCGGCCACCGGGCAAGTGGCCGTTGGCTTCGGCTGGCTGACCAACATTGCCATTGCGCTGCTGTTCTTTCTCCACGGTGCGAAACTGTCCCGCGAATCGATCATCGCCGGGGCAGGGCACTGGCGCCTGCACCTGCTGGTATTCGGGCTGACATTCGTCCTGTTTCCCTTGCTCGGTCTGGCACTCAAACCCGTGCTGTCGCCCCTGATTGGCAAGGACCTGTACATGGGCATCCTGTACCTGTGTGCGCTGCCCGCGACGGTACAGTCGGCGATTGCCTTCACCTCACTGGCGCGCGGCAATATTCCGGCGGCGATCTGCAGCGCGGCGGCCTCCAGCCTGTTCGGGATATTCCTGACGCCGCTGCTGGTCACGCTGTTGCTGAACGTTCACGGCGAAGGCGGCTCGACCTTCGATGCGATCATCAAGATCAGCGTGCAGTTGCTGCTGCCGTTCATTGCCGGCCAGATCATGCGGCGCTGGATTGGCGCCTGGGTCGGACGCAACAAGAACTGGCTGAAATTCGTCGATCAAGGCTCGATCCTGCTGGTGGTCTACGGCGCGTTCAGTGAAGCGGTCAACGAAGGCATCTGGCAGAAAACACCGATCTGGGACCTGGCCGGGCTGGTAGGAGTGTGCTGCCTGCTGCTGACACTGGTGCTCGTGGCTGCGACCCTGCTGTCCAAGCTGTTCGGCTTCAATCAGGAAGATCGCATCACCATCCTGTTCTGCGGCTCGAAGAAAAGCCTGGCCACCGGCGTGCCGATGGCCCAGGTGCTGTTTGCGGGAAGCACGATTGGGTTGCTGATCTTGCCGCTGATGCTGTTTCACCAGATTCAGCTGATGGTGTGCGCGGTCGTGGCTCAGCGGTATGCGAAGCGGACGGAGCCGGTGGTGGAGTTGATGGCGCAGGTTGATCCTTAAGGGTGTTGATTCTTTGACTGACTCAACTAAGAAGCCCCGATGATTCGGGGCTTTTTGCGTTTGGAGGTGGGGGGCGATGGTCAGTTAGTGTGGAATGGTTGATTGCATCAGTCTAAAAGGACTGTCGCCGTCAGACTTATTTCCTGTTTTCGTATTGCCTCCTTGCAGCGTCAGCCACATCTTCATCCTCATCACTTAACAGGTTTACAAGTACTTCCAAAGGAGTCTTTTTGTTCAGAGCTATTCCACTTCTCGCCATAGGATCAGGATCTTGCGAAAGGAACGAGAACAACTCCAGCGACAGTTTTCGCTTACTTGCTATGAAATACCTGCTTTCAGGATGGGAGTCGCATAACTCTTCTGGGATCTCAAGTGGAATTATTTTTTGTGTATTACCCATTGCACGTAATCGGGATATCTCTTGATCACTTCACGCCATACAGCAAAAGGCGCTTCCTCCATGGCAGACCTGTCGTATTCAGCCTTGAGACGGCTAGCGCGTAGGGTTACAAATTCTTCGGCCGATGTAATCATGTTTTCCTTGTATATAAAACTTTTGGATGTCGATGGGCTAAGCCGTTTAACCTTAGGTTAAAAGCATTAAAGGGGTCCGTCCCATTTTAGCCCTAAAGGGGACTGGCCCCTTTAACATTTTGGAGAGGTTTGGGCTATGGCCAGTTAGGAGATATGAATGATTACCAGAATGTCTCAATTATCAGCGAAGGACAGCACGCGGTTGAGTGGCCGTCATTTAAATAGCTGTAAGACAGCGTCGGAGTATAACGTTGGATGAGTCTCGGCTGATTTGAGTACATACTCGCGTACCGTTTGGCCTTTCACCTCCGGGAATTTCGCTGCGTATTCTGGCGTAAAGGCTGGTGCATCCTTACTGGCACCGGCCTCCAGCACGGCCTTTATGCAATCGGGGTTACGACTCACCGCGCTCTCGGCCAATGGCGTTCCAATAGGCCACGGCCTCTGCTGAGGTGAAAGGGTGTCAATCGAGGTTCCTTTCTTGTGCAGCAGGGCTATGCGCTCTGCAGCCTGTGGATCTGGCTGATCCTTCAGCTCAAAAGATCGCGTGCAGACATAATGAAGGGGGGTTGAAGCAACCGAGCTGACGCCGTATGGATCGGTACCGGCTGCGATCAACAGTTTAATAACTTCAATATTTGAAGCTCCTTTACCCATCAGCGGGGAAAATCCACGAGCACTCACCAACTTGGGATCAGCGCCGTAACGCAGCAGCATCTTCACCAAAATGGGCTGGGGAAACGGCTGCGCTTCGAGTGCTGCTGTAAGTGGCGTAGTAGTACCACCTTGGGCAAAAACATTAGGATTCGCGCCCGCCTTGAGCAAACTTTCTACAATGTGTAGTTCATCCTTTGATACTTGCGGATCTTTGCCGTGCTTGAGCGCCGTTAGCAAGACGGTTTCTCCGCTGGTCTCGAAAGTTTGGTTTACATCTATCGTAAATTCGAGCAAGCGATCAACCAGATCGAGCCGTTGGTAATAGGTCGCATGCCACAGGATTTTGATGTCCGGTCGCGCGCCGCTCGCCAGCAACGAATTGACGATAGCCAAGTCTGCTGCATCCTTGGAATAAGCGTATTCCATCACCGCATCGTCTAGTTGACGGACTAGATCTTTTCCAGATTCAGTTTGCGCCATGGTTGAGCCCGAGAGTAGGGCGAAGATCAGGGCACAGGCCCTGCAGAAATTGAAGGCCAGTTTATAGGTAAGCATCTGATATCTCGTAGTGTGAAGGTTGAGGGTGTTAATTGTGTTGTGGTGGGATTTGAGCCGAGTGAATCTCCCCATCGGATCAATAGTTAAAGAAAATCGAAGAGCTGCTCCCTTTTGTTTGTGGAAATTGGAGAAGCTAGCAAATGGTTAATTTGTGAGTCAAAGGGGTCCGTCCCCTTTAACTACGTTTGCTTCTAGAGCCTTGACTAGGCGACGGTAAGCGGACGACTGGTACCCCTTCTTCAGAGAAATGCCCCTCCATTCAAATTTGTGAAAGTCCATTGTATATTTTATAGCGTTGGTCGCAGCTTTATTTAGTAGCCCCATTTCATCATAATCACTTTCCAGAGTCTCAACCTGATACCCATCTCTCTGGTTTTTATGGCTGAATCGCACTACTAGTGAATCATCGAAAATTACCGCACCGTCTTTTTTGTCATGAAAAAAATAGAACGTCAGCGGTTTGATAAGTTCAGGATAGTGTTGACTGTAGATAATATATTCCTTCAGTAAGGATGTAAGCCTAACTCCTTTCAAGACTCTGAAGCCGCTCCCTACTTGTTGGTCCTTAAAAAAATAGCGCTTGAATACCATACCTACAGATCTTGTTTTGTGAGTTACAGTGTAGAGTTGCTCAAAGAAGTGATAGTCATCGGCTTCGCCTGCTAGCTCGTAGTCGTGAGCGATAAGTTCGTCTGGTGAAAAGCTCTTGAGTCCGAATGCCTCAGGGCTTTTGATTGTGGCATCCTTTAAAAAGAGTAAGAAGATCTCGAAAAAAGATGAGTTTAATACTTTCATGATGGCTCCATTTTTTTATTTAGAGATTGGATTTGTTCTGTTGGTGTAATGTTTCTTCAAGATGCTACCTACCTCGTTTAGCTCAGTGACCCTTCCGGAGTTTGGGTTATGCGAAATTCCTGCCTGTGCAGCTTTGACCAGGCGATCCACATTTTTCGAGTCGTCAAGATAGCTGGCCACACACTTACATGCTTTGCGCCAGTGAGATTTGCTCATGTTACGTGTCGCTCTATCAGCCGGCTCAAGTATCACATGCGAGCCTTCTGTATCCGGTATCAAAGTTATATGGCCACCCTTCGGCGATAGGCCTGGTCCGTAAACATTGACGTGTACACCTCGCGCTAGGACGTCCGGTCCGGCGGTTTGTGCTTTTACTTCGTGACCCGCAAGTCCCAGAGGATCAACAAAGCCGACTGGATTGGCTGCGTACGTATAGAGGTTTAACCCCCCCGTGTAACCTATCGGGTCCCTGCTGATAAACCGCCCGACCTTTGGATCATAGTACCGATGCCGGTTGTAGTGCAGGCCGGTTTCGTGGTCGTGGTACTGGCCTTGGAATCTGATCGGGTTGGTCACGCCGACTTGTTGGGCGAACTCCGAACGGTTTTCCTGTGCTTCGCCCCACGCTTTGTATTGGGCGCTCCAGGCGGTGTTGCCGTTCTGGTCAGTGATTTCCTGCGGGGTGCCCAAGTGGTCGCATTGGTACCAGGCCAACGCAGCAATCGCCAGCGCCACCGGTTTGTAGTTCCAGAGCGGGTCTTCTTTGAAGTTGTAGCGACCCTCGTAATTGGGCTGGCTTACCAGGCGGATTGTTTCGTGGCGGATGGCCTGGGCCACCGGGACAAAGGTGCCGGGTTCGTGGATGTAGTGGACGGTGCGGCCGAGGGCGCCGGCGTATGGCGGGGGGCTGCTTTCCCAGGCGAGGTTGTCGCCGTCCCAGCCGTAGAGGGTGAAGCCGCAGCCGAGTTCGCGCTCTTTGCTGGCGTGTGCGTTTTCGTTCCAGCCTGTGCCGGCTTCGGGACGTGGCTTGTAGTGCGCTTTCGAGAATTTGTAGAGGCGGCGTCCGAGGGGGTCGTAGCCGAAGTCGCCAGTCAGGCGCGAATCTCGGAAGTGCACCAGACGATCAAATAGATCCCAGTGAAGCTCGCTGCGCAGGCCGTTGGTCCAGCGCTCAGTCTGGTTGCCGCGTTCGTCGTATTCGTAGTGGTTGCCGGCGTAGTCGCGCAGCAGGTTGTCGACGAGTTTGTTGCGGACAGGTTCGGGATCTAGAGGGCCGCGCACGGGTGCGGCGCTGTCGTTGAGCAGGTTGCTGGCCGGGTCGAAAGCGAAGGTTTCCACGCCCAGGCGGCTGGATGCATTGATTAGTCGGCTGACGGGATCATATCGATAGCTCAATTCCCCACGGCGGCTGTCGTTGATGTCGGTGAGGTGGCCGGCAGCGTCGTAGGTGTAGGCGCGTTTGATGAGGGTGGTTTTGTCGTCGGTGCGTCCTAGCAGTTGCTCGTTTAAACGCCCGGCCGGGTCCCAGCATTGGGTTTGCAGCAAGCTGTTGCCTTGATGGCGGGCGACTTCGCGATGCAAATCATCACGCTCGTAACTGAGCAGTTCGTGCTCGTCGAGCTTCATACCCAGCAAATGACCGCTGCCGTAGGTCAGCCAGCTGACGCGATGTCCGTCCGGTCTGATAGTCGCGACGCGGTGGTTAAGCGGGTCGTACTCGTGCTGCCAGACGGCGACCAGCGGTTCTATCAGGCTGGTGTAGTGCTGATGTTCGCGCAGCAGGTTGCCGGCCGGGTCGTGGAACCATTGCAGCTTGCTGACGGCGTTGGTCGCCATGACCAGATGGCCATTGCCGTCATAGGCGAAGGTTTCGCTCTGGGATGTTGCGCCCAGGGTTGCCCGGCGCTCGGTCAGGCGGCCCACGGGGTCGAAGGTCAGCGCGATGGTGCGTTGGCCGTCGATGGTCTCCGCAAGGCGGCCGGTTTCGGGATCGTACTGATAGCGGGTTGATCGCCCGTCGAAGCCGCTTTCTTGCAGCAGCCGGCCCACCGGGTCGTAGTGAAAGTGAGCGCGGCGCTCGTTTTCGTTTTCCAGCGCCACCAGCCGGCCAAGCTTGTCCCAGCGGTAACGCAGGGTTTGTTCGGCGGCATCAACGCGTTCGGCGATGAATCCCGCAGCGGTGTAGCGCCACGTCGTGCAGCGTTCCAGGCCATCGGAGTGGGCCAGCAAACGACCTTCGGCATCGCGGCTGAAGCGTTCTTCGGTTTTGTCCGGATGCTTGATCAGGACCAACTGACCGGCTTTGTATTCGTACGTCGTGCTATGCCCAGCAGGGTCGGTGAAGCGAACCATCTGGCCGCGCTCGTCGTACTCCCAGCTACTCACCTTGCCGGAGCAGTCGGTGTACTTAACGAGTTGTCCGGCGTCGTTGTAGGCCAACGCTTTTGTATTGCCGTTGGCGTCCTTGATCGCAGTAGGAAGACCAAACGAGTTGTAGGCGTATTCGGTAACGTTCTCTAGCGGATCGATCGCCTCAACCAAGTTTCCGCGAAAGTCATAGTCCCGTTTCCACAAGCCACCCTCGCCATCGCTGATCTTGAGCAGATGGCTTTTGTCGTCGTAGGCGTAGTTGATCACGCTGTGATCAGCGCGGGTGTGTTCGGTCAGGTTGCTCAGCTTGTCGTAGCGATAACGGTCGGTGCTACCGTCGGTGTGAACGTGGCGGATGATGTTCTTCGCCGCATCGCGGAAGAACCACTCGGAACGCCCGTCGGCGTGGCAAATGCGGTAGGTGTAACCCAGGCTGTCGTGGTAATGCCGGGTTTCATGACCCAAAGCGTCAGTGACGTAGGTCAGGCGGATGTTTTCATCCCATGCCAGTCGCGTGTCGAAACTGCCATCGTCGGCCCATTCGCGCACGGCCTTAGCGTTGGGGCCGGAGCCTTGCCATTGCAGGTTCAAACCACGATTGGTGCGGTCGGTGTAGCGAGTGATCAGGTGATTTTGATACTGATAACGCCAGGCCGAGCCGTTCTCGTCTTGGGCCAGAACAAGATCGCCAAAGTCATCGTATTGATAGGCGCACAATTGGCGTTTGACGTCGTGGTCACGTATTTCCCAAAGGCCGGTCAACCGCCCCTGATCATCAATCAAAGTGCCCAGGCGAAGATGGACTTTGTTTAGATCTTTCTCCGAGTAAGTCACCAACTCGGAGAGCACCAGCCGCCCAGCATGACGGTGCTCATGATGCAGCATGACCCCGGCGCCGTTGGGCAGCATCTTGTTGATCAGAACAAAGCGCTTGCCCCGCCGAACATAGGTTTCCCTATGCTCAAGCCCTCGCATCAGCAACAGCCGATCCTTGCTGAGTCGAATAACGGTCAGATTTTCAATGGCGTCGAAGTGAAAAAGTTTGACCTTTGGAAGAGGGAATTCATGACTGCGCCCATCGGCGTCATGAAACACCAAACCATCGCCGACGAGATCAAAGCGTGTCGTAAACGGCGTAATCCAGCGTGCGCCGATAACGTCCTGATCGTAGGCATCGAGGCTCGAGCAATAAGTCCGAGTCCACTCAATGGGAAACGGCCCCGGCAGACTGAAATCGGTGTGACTGACCGACTCCGAGCCCATCGCAAAACTGATGCTGTTCCGCGTCGCCGCACACGCACACTCACAAGGACACGGGCACGCACATTTCTTCCGCTCGTTAGGCCGCCCCTTCGCAGGCCGCTCATGCTGAACAGCCTCCAGCTTGCCTTCACCCGCCTGGCGCTTGGCCTGATTGGTAACGCCAGGCTTGATGTTGAAAGACTGCCCATGCCCATTGCGCGAACGCCAACTGACAACCGCGCCGGCCAGTGTCTGCAGCAACGAACCGATGGAGTTCTGAAACTCTGGATCCGCCAGACGATTTATCTGAGTCCTGAGGTCTTTGCCCATAGCACGCAACGAGTCGGCGTGACCTTGGACTTTGGTTTCCAGCGCCTCGGGCAGCAGAGTCTCGACAACGTCATTGACCTTGTCTTTGCCTGCGGCGATGTAGAGTTCGGCAACCGCAGCGAACATGTTGCCAATCGAAGCTTTGTGGTCGTACGCCCACTGATCGCGGGAAACGCTGATCAGGTGTACCGCTTCATTTAGATTGCTTTCGGCGTCAAGCTTGCCGACGACCTTCCTCGCGCCGTGGGCAACCTTGGCCACCTTCTCAAGGCCATCGGCGATCTCGATAAACACGCTTTCGCCCAGTGCCACGGCGCCATCGAGAATCCCGGGAAGCTTGCCCTGCGCCTGACGCACAAAGTCATCAAGGGTCCCGACAATGGTGGCATTGAGGTGCCCGATCAGAATCTCGATCAGCGCATCGCCCAACACAACCTTGCCCGACCGACGCATTTCCTGACGCACCAGAAACAGCATCGGACGAAGGCTCATCCGCGCTGCTGCCATGGTGGGCGGGATTGGCATCATCCCGATCAGATTAATGCCGAGGCTTACCCAATCCAGAAGCTCACGCTCCGGACTTTTCGAGAGGGTGGCGATGTCATTCAGCGCATCAACCAGCGCCATGACGTTGCCCACCACCGGCAGAAACCCGGCCGCGCTTTTGATTCGCTCGAGCGTGACAACCCCGCCACTGATCTCCTGCAGCCAGACGTCAACGTTGGCCGCACCGGCGCCAACGTCTTCTAGCTGAATCTGATCAAGCGGAACGATCGCCACTTGCGGTTCGCGTTTCTCACCACCAACGGGCAGATTTAAGGGGGTCGCCAAGGATGCTCTCCGTGCTCAAAAAACCACCCGGCGGGCGTGTTTGCCGAACCGGGGGCGACGGAGATATCAAGGGCTGTGCCAGTCACGAATTAGCCAAGTAAAATCAATGACTTAAGAGAGGAAAAAGCAGGTGTTAGCGAACGCCGCACCTAAAGACAAAGAAATAGTGCGCAATAAGTTGCGCACCCCTGTGCAACTTCTTGCTCACTCGCCTGCACGCCACAAACGACGTGGCCTCCAGCCGGTCAATCACCCCATTTCCAACAGACGGGTGCGCAACTTCCTGCGCACACCGCCAAGACAGCACCCAGCCGGTCTTCACCAGAAACACCGCATCGCGAACAAGAACACACGGCAGAAAAACGCAGCCAAAAAAAAGCCCCGAAGAATCGGGGCTTTCAGCATTCAGAGCGGCTCAGGCTTCAGCCAGTTGCTCCTCGTACTCCTTCTGATACTCACTGGCCAGCGACTCTTTCTGCTTGTCGTCCAGCAGCTTACCCGCCGACTGGAAGAACTTCTGCTCTTCTTCCTTGAGGTGGTGGTGGACTTTCTCCGACAGCTTCTTGGCCGTGGCCAGCCATGAGGGGCTGGACATATCGGTCTCGTCGAGTTCTTCCATCATTTCGTCCATTTCATGGTGCTCGGAAATGGCATGGCGGCTGAGGTCGATGCCGTTGTCGAACTGCATCAACGGGATATAAAAGAAGCGCTCTTCGGCGGTTTCATGGGCCTGCAGCTCCGCTTTCAGCTGTTTGTAGGCTTCGACGCGTTCCTTGCTGTCGCCATGGGTTTGGATCAAGGCATCGGCATAGCCGCGTTGCCGGTCATGACTTTCTCTCAGGGCTTCAAAAATATTCACGGGTGCTCCTTGGTTCGGCGACGGGCTGATGTGCTTATCCCTAGACCGCAACGGGTATTCGGCCGTTCCGTTGTACTTCGAGCCTGAACGTATTGCCCATCCCCGGCCAAGATGAAAACCCGCTCCCATACAGCCCGCCGACAGCTCTGATCGAACACTCACGGGCTGACATTCGCGACATGCTGCGTATGATGAGCCCGACGTTTTTCGCAAAAAAGGCTCACCCCCATGATGAAATTTTTCGCCGCGCTGCTGTGCATGTTCACTGGCATGGCCCACGCAGAACCTTCGCTGCTCACCGATCTTGCGCTGCCGTACGTGGCAGCGGCGCCCGCTGAATCCAAAGACAAACCCCTGATCATTTTCCTGCACGGCTACGGCAGCGACGAGCGCGACTTGCTCGATATCAAAAACGATCTCTCCCCGAGCTACACCTACCTCTCCGTGCGTGCGCCGCAGGAAGTCGACGGCGGCGGCTACAAGTGGTTCACCCAGGACACCGATCAGGCCGAATACGAAGGCGTGACCAGCGACGTCGACAAAAGCACCGATCTGCTGCGGACCTTCATCCAGCAGGCCACCGAGAAATACCAGACCCAGCCCGATAAAGTGATCCTGGTCGGCTTCAGCCAGGGCGCGATGATGAGCTACCAGATCGGCCTGCAATACCCGGAACTGGTGCACGGCATCGCGCCCTTGAGCGGCAAGATTCTCGCGTCCCTCCATTCACGGCTGAAGCCCGACGAGCGCCTGAAATCGCTGAAAGTGTTCATCGGCCACGGCTCGGCCGACACCCGCGTGGCTTACTCTGGCGCGACGGATGCCAAAGCCGTGCTGGAGAATCTGCTGATCGTTCCGGAATTTCATTCCTACGCCGGGGCAGGGCACACGATTACAACGGCTGAGGTGGCGGACTTGAAGCACTGGCTTCAGAGCCAGTTGAAGAGTAAGGCTGCTGATTGACCCAGAGGGCGCCGGCACTCACATTGATTTATTCGATTGCTATAAATATGTACCGCAAGAAGGCTGGATGCTTTCGTCATCATTTGCTGCTTTGGTACGCGGTGAATGTGGCAATGAGGAGGCAGGGAAAGGGGACTGCTCTGCGCAATCAGCTTCTCAAGTCGAAAACGCGCGAACTGGTTAATCAAACGGTCGAGAAATCCGTCTAGACCAACGCAGGGAGGTGCTCATGAACACAAGGAAACGCAGAGAAAAACTGCAGTCGATCGCTGAGTTCCGTGCCGAAGCGCGCAAGCGCGCTGTTGAAATAATCCCCTCGCAGATGCACTTTCTGCGCGGAGCGCTCGAGATTGAAAGAGACCTTGAACCCGCCGGCCCCATGGCTGGGTTCAGGGGCTGAACCTTCACAAGAAAAAACCGCCGAATCGGCGGTTTTTTCTTGGGCGGCGAGCAGCGCCTCACGCCTTTGGTCTAAGCATCCTCCGCGTGCCGTGCTCCGTTCTTCATGGCCGTGAGTTCCTCAAAAAACCCAACAACGCCAACACCGGAAACACGCTCCCCACAATGACAATCCAGACCCAGCCACCATGGTCATACAGCGCGCTCGCCACCACCGAACCAATCGCGCCGCCGATAAAGATGCTGGTCATATACAGCGCATTGAGCCGGCTGCGGCTTTTGGCGTCGAGGGCGTAAACCGCACGCTGGCCGAGGACCATGTTCATCTGCACGCAGAAATCGAGGATGACCCCGGTCACTGCCATGCCAATCACGGCGTATGCCGGTTCGATCAGGCTCGGCAGAAAGCTCAATGCGGCGAATAGCATCGCGCACAGGCTGGCGACCCGGGTGTGTCCGGCATCGGCCAGGCGGCCGGCGATGGGGGCGGCGATAGCGCCAATGGCGCCGACCAGGGCGAAGAGGGCGATCTGGCTTTGCGACAGGCCGTGATTGCCTGCCAGTTCCAGCGGCGCGGCGGTCCAGAACAGGCTGAAGGTGGCAAACATGCAGGCCTGATAGAACGCGCGCTGGCGCAGGACCGGCTGTTTGCGCAGCAGGGTCCATAATGATTTGAGCAACTGGCCATAGGTGGCAGTGTGCGTCGGCTGATGTTTGGGAATGGTGGTCGCCAGCACCACGCTGATCAGCAGCATCACCGCGGCCGCCGTGCCGAACACCGCGCGCCAGCCGAAGTGGTCGGCGATCAGACTGGCAGCGGGCCTGGCCAGCAGAATCCCCAGCAGCAGGCCGCCCATGATGCTGCCGACCACCCGCCCGCGTGTTTCTTCCGGCGCCAGGTTGGCGGCCAGTGGCACCAGAATCTGCACCGCCACCGAGCTGAAACCCACCAGCAGCGAGGCGATCAGGAACAGATTGGGCGTTTGCGCGAACGCGGCGCTGAGCAGACTGAGAATGGCGACGCCGGTGGTGACGATCATCAGGCGACGGTTTTCCAGCAAGTCGCCCAGCGGCACGAGGAAGAACAGGCCAAGGGCGTAGCCGATCTGGGTGAGCGACACGATGAAGCTGGCCAGGGTGCCGGACAGCCCGATGTCCGGCGCAATCAGGCCAATGATGGGCTGGGCGTAATACAGGTTGGCGACGATCGCGCCGCAGCAGAAGGCGAACAGCATCGCCAGGCCCTTGGTCATCGTGGCGCCGTGGATTGCGGGGGAACTGGAGGTCATGGGGATACCAGTGAGGTCGCAGGCCTGACAGAGACGGCTCTGGTACGGCGTGCAGAATAGAGTGGCGCGAGGTTAACGCTTTTTCATTGCGTTAAGAAGGGGCCGCTGGGCAATCGCGCAGCGTTGATCAGCGCGGCTTGCGGCCCGAGACCATGACTGCCCATAAGCCGGGCAGCCCCTGATAAGAGTGACGCTCCGGTCGTTCGGCCGAAACTTTTCCGCGTGCGCTCCGGTCACTGCTTACACATACCCCCTCACACCCCATCCCCCATCGGAAATACAAAATATGCCTCGGGCAATCTGGAAAGGCGCGATCAGTTTTGGGCTGGTGCATATTCCTGTGGCGCTGGTGTCGGCGACGTCCCGGCAAGGTGTCGATTTCGACTGGCTGGACAAGCGCAGCATGGACCCGGTCGGTTACAAGCGCATCAACAAGGTCTCCGGCAAGGAGATCAATAAAGAAAACATCGTCAAGGGCGTGCAGTACGAGAAGGGGCGATACGTCGTGATCAGCGAGGACGAGATTCGCTCGGCGCACCCGAAATCGACCCAGACCATCGACATTTTCGGTTTCGTCGACAGCGATCAGATTCCGCTCCAGCACATCGACACGCCTTATTTCCTGGCCCCCGACAAGCGCGGCGAAAAGGTTTACGCGCTGTTGCGCCAGTCGCTGGTCGACACCGGCAAGGTGGCGCTGGCCCATGTGGTGATTCGCACCAGTCAGCACCTGGCGGCGGTGATGCCGCTGGAATCGGCAATCGTGCTCGTGCTGCTGCGCTGGCCTTCGGAAGTGCGCGGGCTGGACAGCCTCGAACTCCCCAAGGAAGCCACCGACGTCAAGCTCAGCAAGAGCGAACTGGACATGGCCAAGCGCCTGATCAAGGACATGAGCACCGAGTGGACGCCGGACGCCGACGAGTACCGCGACACCTTCCAGGATCAGATCATGTCGCTGGTGGAAACCAAGGCCCGCGAAGGCAAGATCGAGAACGTCGAGACTGACGCCGGCGACACCGAGCGCAAGTCGGCTGATGTCATCGACCTGACCGAGCTGCTCAAGCGCAGTCTGGGCGGTCGCAGCGGCGCAGCCAAGGCACCTGCAAAAGCCAAACCGGCCAGCAAAAGCAAAGCCGAGTCCAAGGACGATGCGCCGGCAAAGCGCCGTGCACCGCCCCGGAAGAAGACCACCAAGGCCTCTTGAACGCGAGTCGTGTTGTAGCGTTAAAAGATGCAGCGTTCCAATGCGCAGAGGTTCATCGTCATGGCAAAACCTGTGAGTGAATACACCCGCAAGCGCAACTTCGATGTCACGTCCGAGCCGGCCGAAGGCGAGGGCAAGACGCGAAGCAAGAAAGGCAAGGCGCTGAGTTTCGTCATTCACAAGCACGATGCGCGCAATCTGCACTACGACTTTCGCCTTGAGCTGGAGGGCACGCTGAAAAGCTGGGCGGTGCCGAAGGGGCCGAGTCTGGACCCGAAAAACAAGCGCCTGGCGGTGCACGTTGAAGACCACCCGCTGGACTACGGCAGCTTTGAGGGCAGCATTCCCGAGGGCGAATACGGCGCCGGCGACGTGATCGTCTGGGATCGGGGCATCTGGCAGCCCCACGGCAACCCGCAGGAAACCTATAAGTCGGGCAAGCTCAAATTCACCCTGATCGGCGAAAAACTCACCGGTGACTGGGCGCTGGTACGGACCCGTTTGCCGGGCAACAGCGACAAGGAACAGTGGCTGTTGATCAAGGAAAAGGACGACGCCGTGCGCGCGGACGAAGACTACGACATCGTCGTCGACAAGCCGGAAAGCGTGGTCAGTGGCGCAATGGTGGGCGAAGGGCGCAAGCCGGCCAGGCGCGCCAAAACTAAATCGGCGGCGTCTGACCCCGCCACTGAAACCTCGGGCGGGAAGAAGCCCGCAAAAAAGCCACTGGAAAAGAAAGCCAGAGCACCGTCGCCCAAACAGAACGGCGTGCCTGCCAAACTCTCGCCGCAGTTGGCGACGCTGATGGACGCGCCCCCCGAAGGCAAATGGTTCTACGAGATCAAGTACGACGGCTACCGGATCCTGACCCGCATCATCGATGGCGAGGTGAAGTTCTTCACCCGCAACGGCAACGACTGGACCGAGCGCCTGCCGCTGCAGGCCAAGGCCATTGGCGGTCTGAAGCTGGACAGCACCTGGCTGGACGGCGAAGTCGTGGTCCTCAATGACGCCGGGTTACCGGATTTTCAGGCGTTGCAGAATGCGTTCGACATCGACCGCAGCATGGACATCATTTATTACCTGTTTGACGTGCCTTTCCTGAACGGGGAAGACCTGCGCGAGACACCCGTCGAAGACCGTCGCGCGGCGCTGAAGAAAGTCCTTGGGCGACAGAAAAAAGGCCTGCTGCGGTTCTCCGAAGCCTTCTCGGCAGGCCATCGCGACATCATCGAGAGCGCCAGTCTGATGTCCCTCGAAGGCGTCATTGGCAAGCGTGCCGGTAGCGTGTATCAGTCCAGTCGCAATGCCGACTGGATCAAGCTCAAGTGCAAGTTACGGCAGGAGTTCGTCATTGTCGGCTTCACTAAACCCCAGGGCGCGCGCAACGGTTTTGGCGCGCTGCTGTTGGCGGTGAACGAGGAGGGCGCAGGTCTGGTGTACGCCGGTCGGGTCGGCACCGGATTCAATCAGCAGATGCTCGGCGACTTGCTCGAGCAGATGAAGCCGCTGGAACAGGACACATCGCCCCTGGAGAAAAAAGTGACGAGCGCCCAGGCCCGGGGCGTGCACTGGATAAAGCCGACCTTGGTGGCGGAAGTCGAGTTCGGCGAATGGACCCGCGACGGCATCATTCGTCATTCGGCGTTTGTCTCGTTGCGCAGCGACAAGCCGGCCAGCGAAGTGGTCCACGAGCACCCGATACCGCCGAAGGACATCAAAGCGCCGTTCAAGCCCCGTGCCGCCAAGGCCTCAGCGCCCGCGAAGAAGTCCGGGGCCGGTGACAATGCTGGCGCCGAGAAATCCAGGCCGACCCGTAAGCGCGCAGGCAAGGACCGCATCGAAGTGGCCGGCGTGATGGTCAGCCATCCCGAACGGGTGATTGATGCGCAGAGCGGCCTGCACAAGATCGAGCTGGCGCAGTATTACGAGTCGGTGGCCGACTGGATTTTGCCGCACCTCGACCACCGTCCCGTGGCGCTGCTGCGTTGCCCCGAGGGCGTGGAAGGCGAGCAGTTTTTCCAGAAGCATTCCGAGCGCATGGCGATCCCCAATATCAAGCAGCTGGACCCCAAGCTCGACCCCGGCCACGCGCGGTTGATGGAGATCGACAGCGTCAAGGCACTGGTCGGCGCGGCGCAGATGGGCACCATCGAACTGCACACTTGGGGCGCGACCTACGACCAGATCGAGCTGCCGGACCACTTCGTTCTCGACCTCGACCCGGACGACCAGTTGCCTTGGCGCAGCATGATCGAAGCCACGCAACTGACGCTGTCGACCCTTGATGAGCTGGGCCTGGACGCGTACGTCAAGACCAGTGGCGGCAAGGGTATGCACATCGTCGTGCCACTGGCGCGTCGGGCCGATTGGGAGTCGGTCAAAGCCTTCGCCAAGGCGCTGGCGCAATTCATGTCGCGAGAGTTGCCGGACCGATTTACCGCCACGTCCGGGCCGAAAAACCGGGTCGGCAAGATTTTCATCGATTACCTGCGCAACAGCCGCGGCGCCAGCACCGTGGTGGCCTATTCGGCGAGGGCGCGGCCAGGGTTGCCAGTGTCGGTGCCGATCAGCCGTGACGAGCTGACTGAGGTGAAGTCCTCGGCGCAGTGGAACATCGCCAATCTGCAGCAGCGGTTGCGCAAGCTGAAGGCGGATCCGTGGGCCGGTTACAAGCACAGCCAACGCTTGACCAAACCGATGTGGAAACGCCTGGGCGCAACGCCGCCAGCTTGAGGCATCGGATCAGGCGTCGATATGGTTGGTCAGGCTGCGGCGCAAGTCACCACCGCGCCGTTAAATCACTTGACCCCGTCGATCCGTTCGCCCACTTCAGCGGGATAAAACTCTCCCTCAAGCCCGGCGGCCAGCAGGCGTTCACGCACTTGGGTTTCGACCTCCAGGACTTGGTCGGGGTTATCAATGTTGTCGACGACGAGCCAGACGGGCATCACGTTCTGGCCATGGGTGCCTTCGCTGAGCATGTCGTGGGAGAAGACTTGATTGGCGCGCCACAGGCACAGTTCGTCATCGGTGTGGTGGGGTTCGCGCACGGCGGTTGGCGAGGTGAGCCAGATTTCGGTGTAGGGGCGAAGGTCGGCGTTGGCGAGTTCGTTCAGGGTGATGACGGTTTTCATTTCGTGTGCTCCAGTGTTCAAGATGGAGTTGTGACGCATGGGGCTGCCCAGCGTTCCCGCGATCTGCGCAGATGGTCGCAGTATCTGCAGAGATCAAGAGCGTCTGCCCGGAGGCAGACTGTGAAGACCAAAAGCGCTGCGCAGATCAAGAGCTTCCCGGCTGAAGCCGGTCCTACGCCGCCGCCGGTGCCTCTGGATGCACGCGTTGCTTTTCGTGGGACCGGCTTTAGCCGGGAAGAGGCCAGTGCAGGCGCTAATGGTTCTGCGGACTTGAACCCACGGCGTCCGCGTGGGGTCGATCAATCACTGTGCGTTCACGTCAGCCCGACCCGGAGAGATGCCCGTGACCGACCCACACCCGCTCACCCGCAGAAGACTGCTCACCCTGGCAGCCGGTGCCTCGGCGGCGCTGGTGTTTGACGCCGTCAGTCGCCATGCGCAGGCATCCGAAGCCCTGCAACCCGGTCCTTCGCCCGGCCAACCTGGAGAACGGAACATGCTCACGCGAGACATTCCATGCAGCGGCGAAGCATTGCCGATGATCGGTCTCGGCACGTATCGCGGGTTCGATGCCCAGCCCGGCAGCGACGCGTACAAACTGCTGCCTGCGGTGGTGGACCAGCTGTTCCACGCCGGCGGCACGGTGATCGACAGTTCGCCGATGTACGGCCGCGCCGAGGAAACTACCGGCGAGTTGCTGGCGATCCATCAGCCGCCATCGTCGGCTTTTCTGGCGACCAAGGTCTGGACCCGGGGACGCGATGAAGGCTTTGCCCAGATGGAAGCCTCGTTCCGGCTGCTGCAGACCCAGCGCATCGACCTCATGCAGATCCACAACCTGCTGGACTGGAAAACCCACTTGCCGACGCTGCGTCAGTGGAAAGAACAAGGGCGCATTCGCTACATCGGCCTGACGCACTACACCCCGTCGGCCTACGCCGAGGTGGAAGCCGCGCTGAAGGCCGAGGCATTCGATTTCCTGCAGATCAATTACGCCCTGGACGATCGCGCTGTCGAAGCGCGGTTGTTGCCGCTGTGTCGTGAGCGCGGGGTGGCGGTGATCTGCAATCGGCCTTTTGGTGGCGGCAGTCTGCTCGGCCGCTTGCGCAACAAACCCCTGCCGGGCTGGGCGGGGGAAGTGCAGGCCAGGAGCTGGGCGCAGTTGGCGCTGAAGTTTTTGATCTCACATCCGGCGGTGACGTGCGCGATTCCCGGTACGGGAAATCCGAAATACATGAAGGAAAACGCCGAGGCAGCCAGAGGGCCTTTGCTCACCGATGCCCAGCGCCAGCAGCTGATGACCCTGATCGGCTGACGCTGCCTACCGCCGGTTGGGCCGTTTCATATCATCGGCGCGAACTGAGGCGATCAGCGTTTGACCGGCGCAGGCAGAGTGACCAGATCTACGTACGCGTCCCAGAACTTCTGCTGGTCCACGGCGTACACCACTTTCGCCTTCTGCGTGCCGACGGGCGCGCCCTTCTTGTAGCCGATGGAGCGGCCGTAATCCGGTCCGAAGTGGGCGTCGACATCGACCCACAGGTCTTTGGACTCGGTGACCAGTTCCGGATGCACCAGGTACAGCGCGGGCAGGCTGTCCCAAGTGAAGCTGTGATAATTCGGGTCCTTGTCGAACTCAGGCCCCAGCACCGCTTTGTACAGGTCGGGAATCACGCCTTTGCTGGCGACGGTGCGTGTGTAGACCGAGGCGTCGAAGATGACTTTTTCGCAGACATCGTTGGGGAAAATCACGTGCTCGATGGGCGAGCGCAGGACGATTTTTGCCGCCTCGGGGTCGAACCACCAGTTGAATTCCGCCGCTGGCGTCGTGTTGCCGGGGATCTCGATGGCGCCGCCCATGTACACGATGCGTTTGATCAGCGGCACGATTTCCGGCGCGCTGCGAATCGCCAGCGCGATGTTGGTCAATGGGCCAACGGCCAGGAGGGTCACTTCGTGAGGGTTTTCCTTCACGCTGTCGACGATGAACTGCGCGGCGGATTTACTGCGCAATGCAGTGTGCGTAGCCAGCCCGTCCGGCGGCGAAACCAATTGTGAGGCCGAGGTCGGGCGCGGGGTCTTGAACGCCCCCGGCCAGCCTGCGCCGAACAGGGCTTTTTCCTGTTCATAGGTGGCGAAGTCGTGCAGCAGCGGGTAGGCCGCGCCCGAGTACACGCCGATGTCCTTTTCCACGCCCATGCGCTCGACCGCCTTCAGCGCATCGACCTGCTCCTGATCGACCCACGCGTTGCCACTGACAAGGGTCATGCCCAGCAGATCGATGCGCTGTTGCGCGTGCAGTTGCGCCAGCATGATGAAGGCCTGGCCGTCGTCGTTGAGCACGTTGAAATCGGTGTCGAAGATCACCTTTTCCGCCGCCTGCAAGGAGGTCGCGGACAGTCCCAGCGTCAGGGCCAGGGCACAGCTTTTCACAAACGCCTGCATGGGCGGTTTCCACCGTTGTTATTGGATGAATGCGATTAGCAGTGTAGGAGCGTGGCTTGTCCCGCGATCGGCTGCGCAGCAGTCGTAAAGTCAGACGCCCTTTGCACCTGATACACCGCATCTACCGGATACACGACGACTGCGTCGCCGATCGCGGGACAAGCCACGCTCCTACAGGATTTAGATCTGATTATCTGTTCACCAGCCTCGCCGGCAACGCCACCACCAGAAAACTGCTCAGAATCAGGCACCCGGCAAAGAACCACAACGCCCCGGCGCTGCTGCCGGTGACGTCGATGGCGATGCCCATCATCGAGTTGCTCACCAATCCCGCAACGTTCGCCAGCGAGCAGGCCAACGCAAACCCTGTCGCTGCCGCCCGGCCTTTGAGGAATGTGGCCGGCAGGCTGAAGAACACCGGCACGGCGCCAATGATCGCGGCCGACGCCACGGCGAACAGCGCGACGGTCGCGACCAGGTTATGGGTGAAGAACGGGCTGGCGGCCATGGCCACGGCGCCGATCCAGAACGGCACGATGATGTGCCAGCGACGTTCACGACGACGGTCGGAGCTGGCGCCGATCATCAGCATGCCGATCAGCGCCGCCACGCTGGGCAATGCCGTCAACACGCCGATGTGGAAGGTGTCGGTGACCCCGGCGTTCTTGATGAACGTCGGCATCCAGAAACCCATGGCGTAGGCGCTGAGCAAGATCGAGAAATCGATGCCGCCCAGCATCCACACTTTCAGATTGAAAAAACCGTCGCGAAAGCTGTGCTTACTGTCCTTGCCCTCGGCATCGTCCAGGCGCAGTTCGCCTTCCAGCAAGGTTTGCTCGGCGCCGTTCAGCCATTTGGCTTCTTTCGGGTTATTCGGCAGCGCCCAGAACGTCATCACCCCCAGCAGCACGCTGGGAATGCCCTCGATCAAGAACAGCCACTGCCAGCCCCGCAGCCCGGCCGTCTGGTCGAAATGGCCCATGATCCAGCCCGACAGCGGGCCGCCGATAACGCTGGAAAGCGGCAGGCCGATCATGAACAGCGCGATGATGCGACCCCGGCGATAGGTCGGGAACCAGGTGGTCAGGTAAAACAGCACCCCCGGCAGAAAGCCCGCTTCAGCGGCGCCGAGCAAAAAGCGCAGCACGTAGAACTGCGTCGGCGTGCTGACGAACAGCGTGCAGGACGACAGCAAGCCCCAGGTGATCATGATCCGCGCGATCCAGATTTTCGCGCCGACCTTTTCCAGCACCAGGTTGCTCGGCACTTCGAACAGGATATAACCGACGAAAAACAGCCCGGCGCCGAGCCCGAACGCGGTCTCGCTGAAGTACAACTGGTCGAGCATCTGCAGCTTGGCGAAGCCGATGTTGATGCGGTCCAGGTACGCGGCCAGGTAGCAGAAACACAGGAAGGGGATGAGCTTCCAGGTGATCTTGGTGTACAGCGCTTTGATCGGGTCCGCGGTTAAGTTCGCGGAGGTTTCTACATTCGCAGAGGGCATGGGTGTCTCCTGGCGGTTCTTCGACCGGTGAGCGCGGCGGCGGCTGATTTTGCCTGTGTTTGCGGTGTTCTGATATGGGTGAGGCAGGCTGCGAACTTCAGCGGCAAGCCACAAGCTTCAAGCTGCAAGAGGGGAACGCGTGCGCTTCACTTGCAGCTTGCGGCTTAACGCTTGGAGCTCACGGCCCGCAACTGCTCAATGGCTTCCTGCTTACCAACCACATCCCCGTACTTGCTGTCGATGTCGAACAGGTTCGCTTCATGGGGATCGGGGTGACGGTCGCCCACGCATTCGCGCACGACGATGGTCCGGAAACCGTGCTGCACGGCATCCACCGCAGTCGCCCGGATGCAGCCGCTGGTGGAGCAACCGGCCAGCACGACGGTGTCGATCCCCTGTGCGTGCAGCATTGATGCCAGTGAGGTGCCGAAGAATGAACTGGCGTACTGCTTACTGATGACGACCTCTTCGGGCAATGGCTGCACGGCCTCGCAGAACGCGGCCAGCGGATTGCCTTCGACCATGTCCTTCATCACCGGCGCTTTTCTCACCCACATGCCGCCGTCCGCGAAATGCGTGGGGTGGTAGCGGATATTGGTGTGCACCACCGGGATGCCGTGTTCCCGCGCGCAGGCCAGCAGCTCAACGCTTTCGGCCACGGCGCTGACCACGCCCGGCGCATACAAAGGTGCACCGGGGTGGGTGTAGCCCTGCATGAAATCGATCATCAACAGGGCCGGTTTCGCACCAAAACCGATGCGATTGCCCCAGACGCCCTGATAGTTGGCGTCCGCGCTTTGTGAATCGGTCATTGGGTTCTCCTGTTCATCGTATTAAGCGAAGGCCGTTAAGTGAGCGGCGTGCCGAGAAAATCCCCGAACGCGGCAAAGAATCCCGGCAGGTTGTCCCACGGAATCATGTGCCCGGCGTTTTCCACCCGCGCGATCAGAATGTTCGGTTGCAGCTGTCGGATCTCGGCCTCGTCTTCCGCCTGAATCACACCCCCACGCTCAGCGACGATGAGCAGGGCAGGGACCGGAAGATTCGGCAGGTCCTGATGGAAATCCACGTCATGGAAGTCATTGAAGGCGCGGACGATTGCCGGTTCGTAGCAGGTGTGTAGCCACTCGGCACGCAACTGCAACTGCTCCTCGGTCCAGGTCGGGCAGAACGTGCGCATGTCCTCGGCGCTCATGCCCTGTTGCGACTGGCGGATCGAATCGACGTACCACGGCAACTTGGCCGGGTATTCACGACGCCCCGGACCGGACACCGGTGGATCGATCAGCACCAGGCTTTTCAGTCCTTGGGAACAACGAATCGACGCCCGTACGGCAAAACGCGCGCCCATCGAGTGACCGGCCAGGTGGTAGCTATCGATGCCCATGGCGGCGGCGAACGCACCGATGTCATCGGCGCAGGTGTCGACGCTGTAATCCAGATCCGGCCCCGTGGAAGAAAGCCCGCGACCCCTGGCATCCAGCACGTAGGTGTCGAAAGACTGGCCCAGACGTTCGGCAACGAAACCCCAGGTGATCGCCGGGCTGGTGATGCCCGGGATCAGGATCAGCGCCGGTTTGCCCGAATGCGTGTCGCCGCCGTAGCGCAGGTAATGCTGACGGATACCGTTGGCCTGGACGTTGCCGCCATGAATGAATGTGCTCACGCCGCCACCCCCGATTTCAGCGCCTGGCCGTACAAGTCATAGCCGTAGACCCAGGCCGGATCTTCCTGGGTGCGCAGCCAGGTGTTGGCGTTGGAAACCGCTTGCACGCGAGAGGCGCGTTCCTTGCGATTGGTTTCGTAGAGCTGGAACGCGGTGCGGTAGTCGCTGAGGCCGGTTTCCTGCAGGCAGCGGGTGAGCATCGCGGCGTCTTCAATGGCCATGCCGGCGCCCTGGGCCATGTGCGGCTTCATCGGGTGGCAGGCATCGCCGAGCAAAACGAGGCGGCCTCGACTCCACAGGGGCAGCGGGTTCCGGTTGAGCAGCGGCCACTTGGTCACGCTGTCGGTGGACTCGATCAGGGCCTGCACGGTGGGGTGGTAGCCGGCGAAGGCTTCGTACATTTCGTCCCGGCTGCTGTCGACCCAGTTGCCCTCGAAATCCCACGCCGCATGGGGTACGCCCGTGACGTAGTAGTACTCATCGCGCTTGCCGGTGGTGTGATAAACCATCATGTGACGGTCCTCGCTCCACCATTTCACGCAGTTCTCGAACTCCAGGTTGTACTTGGTGAGTACCTCGCTGGGGATCAGCGCACGGTGGGCGACCCAGCCGCTGTACAGCGGTTTCTCATGGCCCAGCAGTTCTTCGCGGATCTTCGAATTGATGCCGTCGGCGCCGATCACGATGTCCGCATCGGCGCGGGTGCCGTCGGCAAAGTTCAGGCGCACGCCGTTGTCGCGTTCCTCCAGCGTGGTCAGGCATTTGCTGAAATGCACGCTGCCGGGCGCCAGCGTCGACATTTGCAGCGCATGCAAGTCCCCGCGGTGCACGGTGATGTAGGCCGCGCCGTACTCTTTGAGGGAGAACTCGCCCAGGGCGATGCGCGACAGGTAGTCGCCGGTCGCACCGTCGCGGCTGAACCAGAAATCCGGGTGCGAACCCATGTCGCTCAGCTGTTGCTCGATGCCCATGCGCCGGAAGATTTTCATGATGTTCGGGCCCATGTGGATCCCGGCACCGATGCGTGAAAACGCGGGGGCCTGCTCGTAGATGTCGACGTGGAAACCGGCTTTCTGCAACAGCGTTGCAGCCGCAGCGCCCCCCAGACCGGATCCGACGATGGCGATTTTTTGCGTGGTTGGCATGGCGCGCATTCCTTTGTGTTTCATGAGCTCTGAATGACAGGAGCTCTGGATGACGGCGAGGCGAAGAAGGGCTGTCGCGTCGCTGGGTTTTTAAAGTGTATACGCTGATATTTTTAAAAGTGAACCGATATTTCCAGAAACGGCCGGAGGTGTCGCAAACAGACATGTCACTCGCTGTAACCCATATATGCGGGTATCTGTGTGGTTAGGTAACAGAGTGGCGTGCCTATTGCAGCGGCGTCCGGATTGATGTCTTATCGCTTTAAACAAGTGTGTACGCTTTAAAAAATGCACTGGTCTGATGCGCGACGCCTTGCAATGGTGCATCCGACCGGTCATCCCCCGAGAGGAGAGAAGAGATGCCGGTTAGCGATTGCGAATTGACCCAGATGTTCGAACACGTGCTGAAACTGTCGAAAGTGGACGCGACCCAGAGCGTGGCGGTGCTCAAGAGCCACTACTCCGATGGGCGCACGGTGCGCGCGGCCATGGACGCCGCCCAACGCCTTGGCGCGAAGGTGTATGCGGTCGAGCTGCCGTCGTTTAATCACCCCAAAGCCATGGGCAATGACATGACCGCCTACTGCGGCGACACCGCGCTGACCGGCAACATCGCGGCGCAACGTGCCCTGGAGGCGGCTGACCTGATCGTCGACACGATGATGCTGCTGCACTCGCCGGAGCAGGAGCAGATCCTCAAGACCGGCACGCGGATCCTGCTGGCGGTCGAGCCCCCTGAAGTGCTGGCGCGGATGCTGCCGACAGTGGCCGACAAGGAGCGGGTGCTGGCCGCCGAACAGGTGTTGAAAGCGGCGCGCTCGATTCAGGTGAAGTCCCGCGCCGGCAGCGATTTCCGTGCGCAACTGGGGCAATACCCTTCCGTCACCGAATACGGTTTCGCCGACGAGCCGGGCCGTTGGGATCACTGGCCCAGCGGCTTCCTGTTTTCCTGGCCCAACGAAGAGACCGCCGAGGGCACGCTGGTCATTGATGTCGGCGACATTGTGCTGCCGTTCAAGACCTATTCCCGCGAGCAAATCACGCTGGAAATCGACAAGGGTTTTATCACCGGGATTCACGGTGGATTCGAGGCGGAGTACCTGCGCGAATACCTGAAGTACTTCAATGATCCGGAGGTTTACGGCATTTCCCACATCGGCTGGGGCCTGCAACCCCGCGCCCAATGGACGGCCATGGGCCTGCACGACAAGAACGACGGCATGTGCATGGACGCCCGGGCTTTCTACGGCAATTTCCTGTTTTCCACGGGGCCGAATACCGAGGTCGGCGGCACCCGCAAAACCCCGTGTCACCTGGATATCCCGCTGCGCCGTTGTGACATATATCTGGACGACCAGGCCGTGGTGCTGGCGGGGGAAGTGGTGGCCCCCGAGGCTTCAAGGGCCTGAGGCAGATATACATCCCACCGCGGACCTGTAGGAGCGTGGCTTGTCCCGCGATCGGCTGCGCAGCAGCCCTAAACCCGACAATCGCGCTCTTACTGACGCACCGCGTTGGCAATATCACTGCCGCTGCGCGCCAGATCGCGGGACAAGCCACGCTCCTACAGTCGATATCGCCTTATCCATACGCGCATCTCTGGCGCAATAAAACACGCTCGTTCCGAAGATTCCCCTCAACCCCCGCAAACGTTACTGTAGCCACCACTTCCCAGATCCTGCCGAACGAGCCATCCGTGTCCACTGACAACCCTTCCAACAATAACTCGTCCTACACCTTCTCCGAGCAAGTGGGCCATTTGCTGCGCAAGGCCTATCAGCGGCATCTGGCGATCTTCCAGCAGAACGTCGGTGATTCGCAGCTCACGGCGGTGCAATTCGTGACGTTGTGCGCGCTGCGCGATCACGGCCCCAGCTCCCAGACCGAGCTGGTCAAGGCCACCGCCGTGGACCAGGCCACCATTCGCGGCATCGTCGATCGCCTGAAAGCCCGGGACCTGATCAGCCTTGAGCCGGACCCGCAGGATCGCCGCAAAGTCATCTGCAGCCTGACCGACAGTGGCCTGCATCTAGTGCAGGAAACCGTGCCCCGCGCCGCGCAGATCAGTGAGCTGACCCTGAGCAAACTCAATCCTGCCGAGCGTGTGGCCGTGCTGTTTCTGCTGCGCAAACTGATCGATGAGGGCGATGAATAACGCCGGCTGACGCGCCCCTTTAGGAGCGCGCGTGCCCGCGAACACGGTCTGCCCGCGACATTTATGTGCCTGATCCACTGCATTCGCGAGCAAGCTCACTCCCACATGGACGATGTTCAGTCGGCCAAATCGCGACGTCGAAACGACTGAACCCACCCCCAAAACTCCAACGTCCTACAGCCTTTTCTTCGCTGGCATGCTTCCTGCTCCTGTTTCATGAAGTAATCACTTCATCAAATGCAAGCTACAGCGGGTAACACATGAAGGCTGACACGAGCGAGCTGCAGCGGGCGGCGGAGAAGACCGTGACCCTGAACGTCAACGGTCAGGCCACACGCGTCACGGCAATGCCTGACACGCCGCTGTTACTAATCCTGCGCAATGACCTGCACCTTAATGGCCCCAAATACGGCTGCGGCCTGGGCGAGTGCGGCGCCTGCACGGTGATCATCGACGGCGTCGCCGCACGTTCCTGTGTGTTTCCGCTGGCGGGCGCACAAGGGCGTGAGATCACCACGCTGGAAGGCATCGGCTCGCGAAACCGCCCCCACCCGGTGCAGCAAGCCTTCATCGACGAACAGGCCGCGCAATGCGGCTACTGCATGAACGGCATGATCATGACCGCCAAAGCGTTACTCGACCGCAACCCGCACCCCACCGAAGCGCAGATCCGCAACGAACTGTCGGCCAACCTGTGCCGCTGCGGCACGCACCTGGAAATCCTGAGTGCGGTCATGCGTGCCGCGCGTCATCAGCCCAGCCCGGATCCCGTCCAATGACCCAGACTTTGCCCACGCGCGATGAATTGCTCGCCCAAAACGGCGTGCTGTTGATCGTCGACGAGATCCTGCCGCCGTCCGGTCCGGTGGCCAAAGGCGGCACGCCCACGGTCCGGCCCATGGAGCTGGGGCTGTTCATCGCCATCGATCAGAACAGCCGCGTCTACGCTTTCAACGGCCACGTCGACCTCGGCACCGGCATCCGCACCTCGCTGACACAGATCGTCGCCGAAGAGCTGGACCTGCAGATGGATCAGGTGACGATGATTCTGGGGGACACCGAGCGTGCGCCGAATCAGGGCGCGACCATCGCCAGCGCCACGCTGCAGATTTCCGCCATTCCGCTGCGCAATGCCGCCGCCGAGGCCCGGCGGTACCTGCTGCAGCAGGCCGCACAGCGCTGGGCGGTCGCTGTGGAATCGTTGGTGATTGAAAGCGGGGCGATCAAGGCGCAGGACGGTCGCGAACTGACCTTTGGCCAACTGCTGGTCGATCAGCGTGTCGAACTGCGCATCTCCGGCAATGCGCCACTCAAGCGGCTGGAGGACTACAAACTGGTGGGGCAGGGCGCCGCCCGCGTGGACATTCCGGGCAAGGCCACCGGCGAATTGACCTACGTGCACGACATGCGTTTGCCGGACATGCTCCACGGCCGCGTCGTACGTCCGCCCTATGCCGGTTACGACACGGGAGACTTCGTCGGCACGAGCCTGCTGGAGGTGGACGAATCTTCAATCGCACACATTCCCGGCATCGTCCGCGTGCTGGTCATTCGCGACTTCGTCGGCATCGTCGCGATGCGCGAAGAGCAGGCGGCGAAGGCGGCGCGCGAACTCAAAGTCACGTGGAAGCCTTGGCAGCACAATTTGCCGAACATGAGCAACATCGAGCAGGCGATTCGCGACAACCCGAGCATTCAGCGCGTGGTGCTCGATCAGGGCAATGTCGAAGAGGCGTTGGCTCAGGCCAGCGAGCGGATGACGCGAACCTATCTGTGGCCCTACCAGATTCACGGCTCCATCGGACCTTCGTGCGGGCTGGCGGACTACAGCGAAGATGGCATTCGGGTCTGGTCCGGCACGCAGAACCCTCACATGCTGCGCGCCGATCTGGCCTGGCTGCTGGAATACCCGGAAGAGCGCATCGACATCATCCGCATGGAAGCGGCGGGCTGTTACGGGCGCAACTGCGCTGACGACGTGTGCGCCGACGCGGTGCTGCTGTCCCGCGCCGTGGGCCGGCCGGTGCGCGTGCAACTGACCCGTGAGCAGGAACATGCCTGGGAGCCGAAAGGCACCGCTCAATTGATGGAAGTCGACGGCGGGATTAATGCCGATGGCGGCATCGCCGGTTACGACTTCAGCACCCGCTACCCGTCGAACAACTCGCCGACTCTGGCCCTGCTGCTGACCGGGCGCGTGGAACCGGTGGCGACGATGTTTGAAATGGGCGATCGCACTTCGATCCCGCCCTACGACTTCGAGCACATGCGCGTCACCATTCACGACATGGCGCCGATTGTGCGGGCATCGTGGATGCGCGGGGTGTCGGCACTTCCCAATACCTTCGCTCACGAGTCCTACATCGACGAGTTGGCTTTCGCGGCCGGCGTCGACCCCGTCGAGTACCGGCTTCGGTATCTGCACGACGAGCGCGCTGCTGAACTGGTTCGTGCCACCGCCGCCCGGGCCGACTGGGCGCCGCGTACCCAACCGATGCAGATCCCGGAAGAAGACGGCCTCTTGCGCGGGCGCGGTTTTGCTTACGCGCGCTACATCCACAGCAAGTTTCCCGGCTTCGGCGCGGCCTGGGCGGCATGGGTCGCGGACGTGGCAATCGACAAGCACACCGGCGATGTGTCGGTGACCCGCGTGGTGATCGGCCACGACGCCGGCATGATGGTCAATCCGGCCGGCGTGCAGCACCAGATTCACGGCAACGTCATTCAGTCCACCAGCCGCGTGCTCAAGGAACGGGTGACGTTCGAGGAGTCCACGGTGGCGAGCAAGGAGTGGGGCGGCTACCCGATTCTGACGTTCCCGGAAGTGCCGAAAGTCGACGTCATGATGATGCCGCGCCAGGCCGAGCCGCCCATGGGCGCCGGGGAGTCAGCGTCGGTGCCGAGCGCGGCGGCCATCGCCAATGCTGTGTACGACGCGACCGGGATTCGCTTTCGCGAGCTGCCGATGACGGCGGAACGCATTCTTGCCGCGCTGAACAGCGCAGGCACGCAGGCCAATAGCCAACCCCCGCAATCGCCGAAAGCCAAACGTTCGAAATGGCTGTTCGGTTCGTTGTTCGCAGCGTTCGGTGCGCTGCTGGGCATGGCCGCGACCGCATTACCCTGGCGTGGGGAAATCGCGCCGATCACGCCGCCTTCATCGGGCACCTGGTCGGCGGCGACCCTAGAGCGCGGGCGATTGCTGTCAGCGGTCGGCGATTGCGCGGTCTGCCACACCGCCCCGAATGGCGCCAGCAATGCCGGCGGGCTGGCGATGCAGACGCCGTTCGGCACTTTATACAGCAGCAACATCACCCCGGACCCGGAGACCGGCATCGGCAACTGGTCCTATCCGGCGTTCGAAAGGGCGATGCGTGACGGCATTAGTCGCGATGGCAAACACCTTTATCCGGCGTTTCCCTACACGGCTTTCAGAAATATCGAAGACGCCGACATGCAGGCGCTGTACGCGTACCTGATGTCGCAGACACCGGTGAAGCAGGTTAAACCGGCCAATGACATGCGTTTCCCCTTCAATGTGCGACCGTTGATGGCCGGTTGGAATGCCTTGTACCTGCGCAAAGGCGAGGTGCAGACGCAGCCCCAGCAAAGCGCGCAGTGGAATCGCGGTCAGTATCTGGTCAATGGATTGGGGCATTGCGCAGCGTGTCATTCACCCCGGGGTCTGCTGGGGGCGGAGAAGGGCGGCACGTCGTTTCTTGCGGGCGGCACGGTGGACGGCTGGGAAGCGCCGGCGCTCAACAGCCTGTCGAAAGCGCCGACGCCGTGGACCGAGGGTCAGTTGTTCAACTACCTGAGCAGCGGGTATTCCGATGCCCACGGTGTGGCCGCTGGGCCGATGGGGCCGGTAGTCTCGGAACTGGCGAAACTGCCGAAGAGTGACGTGCGGGCGATTGCGGTGTATCTGGCGGCGTTGAATGAGCCGGCGTCCGGCAGCGCTGATGCCCGTCCGGCGACGGCGACTCGTCTGGCAGAGATGCCCAGCGTTTCGCCCCAGTCGTTGAGCAATGGCCAGCGGGTGTTCGAAGGCTCGTGCCAGGGGTGTCATGCCGACGGTCTGGGGCCGAAGCTGTTTGGCGTGAGCCCTTCGCTGGCAACCAACACCAACGTCCACAGCGCCCTGCCGGACAATCTGATCAAGGTGATTCAGCAGGGAATAGACAAACCGGCGACGGCAGATCTGGGCTACATGCCGGGCTTCAAGGACAGCCTGTCCGACACCCAGATCAGCGACCTGGCGGCGTACCTGCGCAGCCGATTTGCGCCGAATGAGCCGCAGTGGACGGGGTTGTCAGAGAAGGTGGCGCATTTGAAAGTCAATCCCGGAACGCACTGATTGGGTAAGCCTGAGGGATTTACTTACTCTTCAGGGACTGCGCTGGACCTGTGCTGAATAAAGTCCGTGTGGGAGTGAGCTTGCTCACGAAAGCGGTATCTCAGCCACAGAATATTCAGCGGATGTACCGGCGCCTTCGCGAGCAAGCTCGCTCCCACAGACTGCATTTCAACCGCTAAATATCTGGCGGATGTACTGGCCTCTTCGCGAGCAAGCTCGCTCCCACAATTTAGATGTGTGGCGTCTGAGGGGCCTTCGCCACCCCGCGCATCACCAGGTCCTGAATAAACGCCAACCAGTCCGTGCGCTCTCCTTCCGCGGCCATGTCCTGACCCAGGAACGAGCTGAGGGTGTGCAGGTTGGAGTTATAGAAGTAGCACAGCGACGCGATCATCAAATACACGTGCTTGATGTCGAGGTCCTGCCGAAACAGACCCTGCGCCTGACCGGCATCAATGATCGGTCTGAGCACGCCGACGGCTTCGCCTGACAGGCGTCGCAGCTCACCGGACTGGCGCCCGTGCTTGCCCTTGTGCAGGTTTTCGATGCTGAGGATGGCGACGAATTCCGGGTGGCTGACGTAATAGTCCCAGACGAACGCGACCAACTGGCGCAGCGTCTCCACCGGCGTCGACGGGTCCAGTGACAGCAGGCTTTCGGCGCGATTGAACTGCTCGTAGGTGTGCTCAAGCACTTTGACGAACAGCTTCTCCTTGCTGCCGAAATAGTAATAAATCATCCGGTCGTTGGACTCGGCTTCGGCGGAGATCTTCTCGATGCGCCCGCCGGAATAGCCGTCGCGGGTGAACACCGTGATCGCCGCCTGAAGAATGCGCGCCCGGGTCTGATCGGCCTGTTGCGCACGCACGCCGGTGCTTTTGCCCATGGGCTTACAGAATCCGGTAGAGCAGGCGCTCGACGCGGACCCGGCTGACACGGCGCAGGAAGGTGCGCACGCCGACCGGGTATTCGCTCAGGGTGTCGAGCTCGTCGAACTTGCCGACCCGATGGGTATCGCGCATCAGCAGCGCAATCTCTTCCGCGCGCGGCTTCAGCCATTCGCCTTTGGGATCATCGATCAGCACGGCGTTTTCCAGGTCCAGCTGAAAGGCCCGCGGGTTCAGATTGTTGCCGGTTAGCAGGGTGTAGCGGTCGTCCGACCACAGGCCCTTGAGGTGATAGGTGTTGTCGCCGTCTTTCCACAAATGAATATTCAACTGGTGCTTGGCGATCGCCGTCTGATGCTTCTGCATGAAGCGACGCAGGCTGATCTCGTACAGATACGGCAGCGCGGAGATCACCTTGAACGGCTCCTCCGGCGAAATGAAAAAGTCGTTGGCGGTCTTGTCGCCGATGATGATGTCGACCTTCACGCCTCGCTTCAGCGCGCGGTTGATCTCGCGCTTCACCACCAGCGGCATGTTGAAGTACGGCGTGCACAGCGTCAGTTGCTCGTTCGTCGCGGCGATCAGGTCGCAGAGGGTTTTGCTCAGCGGGTTCTTGTTGCCGATGCCCAGCAGCGGAATGACCCGGAACCCACCGTTGTCTCGCACGCCGTCGTTGACGTCATAGCTGGCGCGCTTGAGGTGCTGACGGAACTGACGAATCTCCCCGCGCAGGCTGCGTGAGCTGGGCGGCGAGGGCAGGTCGAGGCGATGCACGGCGTCAGACGGCAGAATATCCTGCTGCACCAGGCGCTGGAACGAGTCCGCCAGGCCTCTGCTGTCGATCAGTTGATAGCGATCGAGCCGGTATTTGCCGAGCTTGTGCAGATAGACGTTATTGATGCTGGCGCCGCTGTAAATCACGCAGTCGTCGATGACGCAGCCCTTAAGGTGCAGCACGCCGAACAGCTCGCGGGTTTGCACCGGCACGCCATACACCGGCACTTCCTGGTCGTGTTCCAGGTTCTGCGCCTGATACCACGCCGAGTTCCCGGCCTGCTTGCCGGCGCCGATCAGGCCGCGTTGGGCGCGGAACCAGTCGACCAGCACCACGACGTCCAGCGCCGGCCGGGCAGCCTTGGCGGCGTATAACGCATCGAGAATTTCCTGGCCGGCTTCATCTTGCTGCAAGTACAGGGCAACGATGTAAATCCGCCGGGTGGCGGCGGCAATCTTTGCCAGCAGCGTCTGCCGGTAATCGGCGGCACTCGGCAGAATCGTGATCGCCGTGCCGGAGGATTCAAAACCGCGCAGCGCTGCAAGGGTAGAACGTCGGAAGGGAGCCCGCATAAGCCTCTCGATGGGTCGGATCAACAGCGCACGAGCTTACACCAGAGTGCGCCCTCTGGTGGTTTTGGCAGCGTTATCCGTGAGTTGTTCAGCGGATTATCAGCGACGGCTCACCCCTTGCGGTCTCGCCTTCACCTCATACCTTCAGAACCAGCTTGCCGCTGTTTTCGCCCTTGAACAGCATCTGCAGGGTTTCGGGGAAGGTCTCCAGGCCCTCGACGATGTGCTCTTTGCTCTTCAGCTTGCCCTGTGCCAGCCAGCCGGCCATTTCCATCCCGGCTTTGGCGAAGTGTTCCGCATGGTCCATGACCACGAAACCTTCCATGCGTGCGCGGTTGACCAGCAGCGACAGGTAGTTGGCCGGGCCTTTGACGGCTTCTTTGTTGTTGTACTGGCTGATGGCGCCGCAGATCACCACCCGCGCCTTCAACGCCAGGCGCGTCAGGACCGCATCGAGGATGTCGCCGCCGACGTTGTCGAAATACACGTCCACGCCCTTGGGGCATTCGCGTTTCAGGGCGGCATGGATGTCCTCGTTCTTGTAATCGATAGCGCCGTCGAAGCCGAACTCATCCATCAGCGTTTGGCACTTTTCCTTGCCGCCGGCGATGCCGATGACCCGGCAGCCTTTGATTTTGGCGATCTGACCGGCAATGCTGCCCACCGCACCGGCCGCGCCGGAAATCACCACGGTGTCACCGGCCTTGGGCTGGCCGACTTCGAGCAGGGCGAAATACGCCGACATGCCGGTCATGCCCAGCGCCGCCAGGTACACCGGCAACGGCACGAGCTTTGGATCGACCTTGTTGAAGCCCTTGGGCTCGCCGACGAAATAATCCTGCACTCCCAGCACGCCCTGAACGTAATCGCCCACCGCGAATTTCGGGTGCTGCGACTCGATCACCTTGCCCGCACCCAACGCGCGCATCACCGCACCCAGCTCGACCGGTGCGATGTACGACTTGCCCTCGTTCATCCAGCCGCGCATGGCCGGGTCCAGGGACAGGTATTCACTTTTCACCATGATCTGTCCCGGGGCGAGGTCGGCAACGGGCACGGTCTGGAAGGTGAAATCTTCGCGGCTGGCGGCACCCACCGGGCGGCGCGCAAGGAGGAATTGGCGGTTGTTCAAGGCAGTCATGGCAGGCTCTCGTTTGCGGTGGCTGAAGGTTTTACGGATCGCAGCAGTGATAGACCGTAACGGTCCGGACAGCAAGGAATGCCACTGTACCGAATGCCCGCCGATCCATGCTGCTGATGGCCCTTGTGGGTCATCATCATCGCCACCAATGGCCCGGCAACCGGCCTCCTGATAGTGCTGACGCCGATTGTGTCGCGACCGCTAAGCTGCGGCCCACCACGGCATGTGCCGAGCCTTCTATTAATACGTACAAAAAAGGACGATCCCATGAGCATGACGTTTTCCGGCCAGGTTGCGTTGGTCACCGGCGCCGCTGCAGGCATTGGCCGAGCGACCGCGCTGGCGTTCGCCGAACACGGCCTGAAGGTGCTGGTGGTGGATCTGGACAGCGCGGGCGGCGAGGGCACGGCCCAGTTGATTCGGCAGGCGGGAGGCGAAGCGCTGTTTCTGCCGTGTGACGTGACCAAGGACGCCCAGGTGCAGCAGATGATGGCCCAGGCCGTGGACGCTTACGGCCGCGTCGATTACGCCTTCAACAACGCCGGCATTGAAATCGAGCAGGGCCGCCTCGCCGAAGGCAGTGAAGCCGAGTTCGACGCGATCATGGGCGTCAACGTCAAAGGCGTCTGGCTGTGCATGAAACACCAGTTGCCGCTGATGCTGGCCCAGGGCGGCGGGGCGATCGTCAACACCGCATCGGTCGCCGGACTGGGCGCGGCGCCCAAGATGAGCATCTACAGCGCGTCCAAGCACGCGGTAATCGGCCTGACCAAGTCGGCCGCCATCGAGTACGCCAAGAAACACATCCGGGTCAACGCCGTGTGCCCGGCGGTCATCGACACCGACATGTTCCGCCGCGCCCACGAAGCCGACCCGCGCAAAGCCGAATTCGCCGCGACCATGCACCCGGTCGGCCGCATCGGCAAAGTCGAAGAAATCGCCGCCGCCGTGCTCTACCTGTGCAGCGACGGCGCCGCGTTCACCACCGGTCACTCGCTGGCAGTGGACGGGGGCGTCACGGCGTTCTGATCGATCAGACCCTTTCAGCAAAAAAGCACACTGGCGCTCCCTGCGAGGTATTCAGCTAAGCTCCACGGGCTGTCCACCCTCAGGGAACGTCGATGGATCATTTGTGGTTCGCCTATCCGCTGATCAGCGCTGCCGTGCTGCTGGTCATCGACCTCACGCTCTGGCAATGGCTGCACCCGCGCTGGCTGCGGCGCAAGCTTGTGTGCCGCCTTGTGCTGTTCGTGCTGTTCAGCATGGCGCTGCTGGATGGCGGGCTCAGTCCGCTGTATCCGGTGCCCGCCGACTGGTCCGTTCCCCGGCATGTGCTGGCCACCATTCTGACCATCGCCTGGTGGCTGTTTGGCGCGCGGACCCTGACCGTGCTCGCGGTCGTGGTCATGGAGCCACGGATCGGCGGCAAGGGTCATCTGCTGCAAGACGTCATGGGCGCGATCATCTTTCTCGTCGCATCAGTGGCGGCGGCCGGCTACGTGCTCGACCTGCCGGTCAAAGGCCTGCTGGCCACCTCCGGCGCCGTGGCGATCATCTTCGGCCTTGCCGTGCAAAGCACGCTGGGCGACGTGTTCTCCGGCATCGTCCTCAACGCGACCAAGCCGTTCCGGGTGGACGACTGGATTCGCGTCGATGACATCGAAGGCAAGGTCATCGAAATCGATTGGCGCTCCACCCACCTGCTGACCGCCGAAGGCAGCATGGCCGTGATCCCCAACGCTATGGCCGCCAAGACCCGCATCGTCAACTTCAGCCGACCGGACCATTTCCACTCCGTCACCCTGTCCATCGAGCAGTCCATCCGTCTGCGGCCCAGCCTGGTGCTGGATTCCCTGGAGAAAGCGCTGCTCGGCTGCCGCGAATTACTGGCCCAGCCCGCGCCATCGGCGGTCGTGGTCAAGTCCGGCCTGCGCATCGTCGAGTACGAAGTCACCGGCTACGTGAAATCCCGGGACCGGCGTTCAGCGGTGCGCAATCAACTGTTCGACCTCATTCACCGGCAGCTCGCGTCCACCGAAACCCGCCAGGACCAGCAACGCCCCGCAACGCGACAGTCTGCCGTGCTCAACACCGTCAATGCGATGCGCATGCTCAGCGACGCCGACCGCGCGCAGCTGGAACAGCACATGCGCCTGGGGGCTTATCCGGCGAAAGACATCGTGCTCGCCGAGGGCGTGGTGCCTGATGCGCTGTTCATTATTGAGTCCGGGGTAGTGTCGGCTTCGCTGCAACGGCCGGATGGCTGGCTGGAAGTAGGGCGCATGGGGCCGGGTGAGCTATTGGGTGAGACGGGTTTTCTGGACGCGACCCCGACGGTGGCGCGTTTTTGCGCGTACACCGACTGCATGATTTACCGGATCGACAAAGCGGATCTGGAGCCGTGGCTGACGGAGCATCCGGAGTTGATTGGGGCGTTGGCCGGGTTGGCGAAGTTTCGGGCGAAGGCGCGGGCGGCGATGCTGGAGGCCAAGCCTGTGGTGGCTGATGCCAGTGGGTTTCTGGGTTGGTTGCGTAAGAATGTCAGGCGGTTTGAGGTGACGCGGGGGCAGGGGGCTGATGATAGAAGAGCAGGGAAGAATGGCTGATAAGCCTGCTGGTTGCTGAGAAGTAACACTGTCGCGGTCAATTGGCGCTTGGCGAAAGCCACTCGATGAAGTCGCCGAACGAGGCTGACGGTAGATCTGGAATCACAAGACCTGCTACACGTTATCGATGCCCAAGGTGATTTCACCGAGTATTCGCACAAGGGGACAAGGGCTCTGGGCAAGCTGGCGTTTGCGCTCAAGTACCTTCATTGTCTGTAGCTGACTCTGCTGAGGGAACTGATGGTTTATGGTGATGTCGTAGTGGCGCTGTACGCCAAATTAACGTGTAGCAGATGGGCTACCAAGGAAAGGTGAAAAAAATGGCTTTCGACGCTTTTATTCAGATTGAGGATATTCCGGGCGAAGCGCTGGACGAGAAGTACGGTAAGTGGATTGAAATTACCGGCTATAATTTTGGTGTTAGTCAAAGCACCTCCGCAACCGCAAGTTCCTCAGGCGGCGCCTCATCTGGTCGCACTACCATGACCAACTTCACCTTTACCAAATACCTCGACAGCGCTAGCTGCAAGTTGCTAGAAGCCAGTTGCGCTGGCCAGCATCTCAAGGAAGTAAAGCTTGTCCTCTGCCGCGCTGGCACTGACAAGTTGAAATACTACGAGGTGGTACTTGAAGAAGTCATCATCGCCGATTACACCCAGACCGCCAGTTCCGGCACCCCCATGGAAATCGTACAGCTCAACTACGGGCGAATCAAAACCACCTACACCCAGCAGAAACGTGTCGATGGAACCGCGGGTGGTAACGTGGCAGGGGGATGGGATCGCATCAACAATAAAAAATATTCGTGAGGCATGACCATGGCCCAGGTGCGATCCTTCATCAACTCAAAAACACAGACCTTCGACTCTTTGAAGGCCAGTATCCCGCTGCCCAAGAATACTAAAGCTAAGTTTGTTGCCCTCAACTCCCACATCTCGGGCGGAGTTGTGCTTGCCGGTGAACTGGTGATTGTGGGCGATGCCTCAACACCGTCGTCTACAGCTCAAGAAGCATTCCTGATGGCAAAGGCTGCCGTGGTGCATACGGCATTGCTTACCAATGGGGTGGAAGCTGATGATTTTTTTCTCGACAATTTTGAGCTGCTCAAACAGGCGATATCCTACACGTCCATGGGTGTAGGAGCTGCGAGTGATGGTTGGGCTAAGCATATGGAAGAGATCAAGAAATCGCTTCAAGCCATCGAAAAACTTTACCGGGAGCACATGGGCTCCGGCACTATGACTCAACGAGATACTTTCTACTCTAAGCGAACAGAACTATTCATGAAGCTTGACAAGCAACTGGATAATTTTCTGTCATATGGGTCCGGGCTTCGCAACGAAGGCTCAATCAAAAGAATGCTCGGGCTCTCAACCAACAGCTATCTGCATGCCGGAGAAATCGCGGGATACGCCGACAAGGTATCTGGGGTGGCGCAGGCCGCTAAATGGGTAAAACGAGGCACCTATATTGGGACAGCGCTTGATGTAGGCGCCACCGCACTGGCAATTCGAAATGCTTGCGCGGTGGGACGCGAGGAACAGTGTACAAGAGCAAAATATGTTGAAAGCAGCTCTCTCGTTGGAAGTTTAGCAGGAGCTGGTTTCATGGGATATGTGGGCGGCTTTGCTGCAGGAGCTGCTTGCGTAATCATTGGTGTTCCCACTGGCGGAATGGGTACACTCGCGTGCGGAGTTGTCGGAGGGGCATTAGGAGGAATGGGCGGTGGAGCCTTAGGTGGAGCGGGCGGCGAAGCATTTGGTGATGTTTTATACGGTAAATTCGGAAAATGAATAGCATTCAGATTGGCTTGGCTAACGGGATCGTATTGTTGCTTTTGTCGTTAGTGTGTTTTTCAATAGCGTTTATTGCCCATAAGTATATTGACGCTATCGAGAGTCGTCTGACCAACTGCTCTTATGTGAGTGATACGCGAAAAGTGTGGGGTAATGCTGGTTTGATGGGAAAAGTCATGCGGGGTGGAGTTATTGCTGCCGTAGTAATGATGCCAAAGATCCATGCTAAACGAGGTTTGGTCGATGCTGGAGAGGTTGGACGCCTCCCTAGTTACTATAAAAAACTTCTGGTTGTTCCCATCGCTTTGGGTTCTGTATTGATTCTTTGTCTCATCGCTCTTAATCTAGCGTCGCGTCTGATCAGTCAATGATTATGCCTCCCCACTAGCCACATTTGCGCGCGCCGGGAACTGTCGCAGCGTGGAACCCCGCGTTGCGATCATTGGCCATTCGCGATGTTGTAAAGGGGAACGGATTTATTTGCTGGGTGAAGTAAATCCGTCTCATATTGAGGGCTCGAAAGCGATCCCTCACCAGCTGTTGCTTTCGATCCGATCACTGAAGCAACCAATGACAAATCTTGAGCCTTACCTGCGCAATGATGTCTCGTGTGGGACGCAATTACCTTCACTGCCTTTCGATCCACCAGATTGCGGCCTGGCTACAGGCAGCTTCGGATCGAAATCTACCAGCGGCGAATGGCCCCGCCGCCGCAGCGCTTAGGCACTCTGAGTAGGACTCGCCCACTGCCCGATGAAGTCGTCAATTCTCCGCTCGATGTCACTTTCCACTGTCCGAAGCCGAAGAATCGGAATGCCACTTCTGGCCAAAATCTCATTTTTCATAGCGTCCCGAGCTGCCTGCACAGGTTGGTCGTGGTAACCCCCATCAACCTCAATCACCCCGATTGGTTTCTTGCCTACTTTAAAATAGAGCACGAAATCGCAACTGGCGCGCCTCATGAACGCCCGCTGGCGCTCCGTCCAGTCGAGGCTACCCGGCGATGCAAGCTGATCCAGCTGGATCTGGGTGTGATATTTCAGTGCCTGATAGGGCGGGGCTGACAGCGCCTCGCGCAGTAACTGAGCAATGATCTGCTCAGACTTGTAGCGCGAATCCTCAGCCCTAAGCCGGGCGTCCAGGCGGGCGAGCGACTGGTCGTACTCGCGGTACAGCAAGTCGAATGCCGATACCACGGGCGCGCGCACGATATGCTCGCCTTGCGCGTAATAGCTGATGTAGCGGATCAGCGCAGCGATGTGGCCATTGTTGTCAGTAAATACCTCATCGCCGGTCACCAGGGTGAAGCGATGTTTGGCCCGCGAAACTGCCACGTTGATCATGCGTGGATCGTCGACGAAATCCAGGCGTTTTTGCATTTGGTTGTAGCGCTTCTTGTCTAGGACGGTAGAGAAGACAATTTCGTCGCATTCGCGGCCCTGAAACTTGTGCACGGTGTCCTTCACGAAATCCGTCGGTAAGTGCGTGCCGGAAAGGCTGACCTGCGCCCGAAACGGAGCAATGTACCCGCGGCCTTCGCTGTCCACTCCGACGGGCTCCCCCTCGTCCTCAAGCACCTTCAGCAGAGAGTCCAATTCCCGAAGGTTGGTGTTAGTCCTGGCGTGGTTACCCTTGGCTGTGACCACCAGCCGCAACGGGTCTTCGCCCTTGTCCTCTGTCATTGGCACCAGCGCGTTGTCGTAGAACTGCTGGTTGCAGAACTGAATGATCGTGGGGTGGCAGCGGTAATGTTCTTTCAGCAGAGTTCTGGGCAGCGCGTCCTGGAACACGGCAATGCACGAATCCAGCAAGCTGTAGCGCTCGCAATCGTAGACATCGGCGGGCGCTTGAAGCCCGAGTGACACAGGTATATGCGGCAACTGTCGGTTGTCTCCAACAACGATCAGATTCTTTGCGCAGCCTAGCGGCAGGATGCCTGGCACGATGTCTTGCAAAGAAGCTTCGTCAATGATCACGTAGTCGAGAACTGCTCCCGGAGCGATGGAGTTCACGATCGAGTGCGTGCCGCTGCCAAGGATAGGGAAGCGCTTCACAAAGACGTCGAAATGCTTGCAGTAAGTTTTGGCATCAAAGCTATCCGACGGCGGCACCTGAAGTTGCAGATGCTGCTTCAGATGGTGCATGGACGCTGATGTAAGTTCGTTCAGCAAGGCTGTGAAGTTCGCACGTGCCAACGATTCACGGCACGCCCGGAGCTCCGCTTCCTTGTGCCGAAGCGACTCATCGTAGTAATGCATCTGCAATGCTTGGAAAACAGCCATGCGCGCTTCGCTATTGGCGAATGGCTTGGTGCGAAAGATTCTAAATTTGAACAGCAGCTCGACTCGGTCTTTGAGATGAATGCGCTGTTCGCCGAGGTAAGCCAGGTAGGCCATGAGGTCAGTAGTCTTGCGCGGTGTCAGGCCGTACTTGTCGAGCGAGCCTATGAGCTGCACATCGCTTTCTGCTTGCCACTGCTGCAAGTGGCGTCGCTCAATGACCAGCTCGTCCAGCTCAATTTGCAGTTGTGCCGCCCTGTTGTGCTCTTGCAGGTGCTGCTTCAAGAGGGTCAGCAACGCTTGGATATCCTCCAGGGACGGCGCAGGCTCGTGCGCGCATGTTGGCCAAGCAGGCAGGTCAGCGAAGAAGGCCTCACGTTTTTTCTGGTTCCCGAGTTGGGCGACCAAGTGGCCCAGGCCGTACTTCTCCAGCTTTTCATAGACGTTTTCTACGGCAGCATTGTTGTTCGACAGCACCGCTACCGTCTGCCCACGTAACAAAATATTGGCCAGGATATTGAGGATTGTCTGGGTCTTGCCGGTCCCTGGCGGGCCCTCGATCACGCTCACTTGCGCGCTGAACGCTCGCTCGACCGCCTGAAGCTGACTCTCGTTAAGCCCGAACGGGTAAATAAGCCCTTGACCCGGCGTCAGCGTGCCGTTGCGGCCCGTACAATAGGCATCCAACGCCGTACCAGCGATGGCGGGAAGTTTGTTTAGCTGGCGCACCACATTGTCGGCAATGTCGCGATCAGTCTTGGACTCAGCCTGATCCCGCCGGGCATTCGCAACGACGGTGATATAGCGGAAGACCGGCGTTTCCTTCATCGCTGTCGGCGCGGTCAAACCGATGCTGTCCATCTTGTAGACATAAGGCTTTTTGGCGCCCGGGTAGTGCACTACGGCGTATCGCTCGTCGTAAATCGTAGCCTTGGCAATGGGCGTAGCTATCATGCTGCCGGGCTTTTGCAGCAATACGTTGGTCAAGTCGCGGCTGGGCGAAACTTGGCAATTACTGAGCGGGCGGGTGTATTTTTTTTTGGAAGGAAAGTGACAGGTCAGTTCCAGGGCTTTGTACTGGTCGCTCCAGCGAATCGTCCAATCGCTGATCTTTCCGGTCTTGTCCTCACCATCCATCTTTATCGAAGCCATCTTCCCTGTCCCTATGCGCATGACGTCCGGCTTGCTTTGCGCCGAACGTTACCTTTCTCCTAAGGGGGTCATAGTGCCATCGTTGCATCCAAGGTCGATAGCCGGTTTATGCGTTTATTCATCTTGCGTATTCCGACCTGGCTAGAAACCTATTGCCTGCGACAGCTGTTGACCTACAGCTGCCTGTTGCGAAGTGCGGGAACCAGCCAGAAGCGATCTGTCGCGAATACTCGGTCTTTGGGATGGTGGGCGATGCGAGCAGCAGTTGCGGTTCGCCGCTGATACTAAACATTGTGGTGCTGGATGGCTGCGGTAGGCTGCCGTGAATTTGCCACAGCAACGGCGCGGCGACGGCGAGTCAGGACCAACCGAAATCAATGCTCACCGATAAGGTTAAGTGATATACCCGCTGAGGGACGGAACATGACCCTGATTACCAGCCTTGAATCAATGTTGGCAAGTGCTGCAGGTCTCAGCACTTGGGTATCGTGGCCGGCTACAGCATTGTATGGGAGCTGTTTGCACTGCTGCGGCAGCTTCGAGGTTAATCATCGCCTGCCCATAGGCGTACTTGCCTTAGACTGAGTCCGCTGCTCCTTACACTGCCGTTTGCCCCAGATTCATTCGTTTACTGTTCTTCCTGTTTTCACAATCACGTGAAAAACTACGCGCTGTTTGCGCTCATTTTTGATTGAACCACGGATGGATATCATGGATACCCAGCAAGAAAACACCCTCGAACAATCACTCAGGATGGCGGCGGATGAACCGGCCCATCGACCTGACTTTTTCACGACGCTGTTGAATTCCACCGTCTACGTGCTTGGCACTGCCGGGACCGGCAAAGGTCATTTCACGCTCGAAGCGGGTAGCGATATCAGCATCGCGAATTGGCACAAAGCTGACGGCTCCCCGGTCATCCCGTTTTTCTCTTCATTGCAAACACTCCAGGCATCCATAGAGAGCGAAGAGTCCTACGTAGAGATCCCGGCAAGATCGCTGTTTGAAATCACACTGGGCGCGCCGCTTTTCCTCAATCCAAAGTCTCCTTACGGTAAAGAGTTCTTGCCGGAGGAAGTGCGCCATTTGCTCTCCGACGGGATCGGCCAGAAGCCGGCGCAGCGCACGGTCGAAAAAAACACGAACGTACTGCTCGGACAGCCGTCGCAATACCCGTCAAGGATGGTCAATTCGCTCACGCAGTTACTCGCCAAACATCGCAACGTAAAACGTGCATTTCTGGCGTTGATGCATGACGCATCGGTTGATCAAAAGCCTCATCTGATCATTGGTATTGAAGCGGACGGAGACATTGAACGGGTCATGCGCGAAGCCGGTAGTGTTGCCGGAGATACCGCCCCGGATGGCGAACCCGTTGACCTCTATCGCGTGACCGAAGGGGGGGAAGGCCTTAGCGATTACTTCCTCAAGGAAACAACGCCTTTCTATGAACGGAAGTCGGCAGGCTGGCTGCGGTCATTGCTTGGTATTGGCAAAGCGTGACAGCGATCAAGCCTGGGCTAAGCGCAGAGCAGGCTTGCGAAATCTTGGTTGGGCTGTGCAGTTTTTTAATGGAGGAACAAGAATGGCTGAAATAAGCAAAGTCTCCGCCGAGTTGGTAGAGCAGATCAAAGCGCTAAGTCGCCAGGGAATCGCCTTACTCGGCCTTACTGGGGATGATGCGCCGGCCGATGTGGTTGCGGCGATTACGGAGCGGGTGCGCAATTGCAAAGCGACTGGCACAACGCTGTCCGAGGAGGAAATGTACGCGCTTGGAGCGTTGCTAGGTAACCAGTACGTAGAAGGGCAAGGCTGGCACTGGGGCGATGTCGTTTGGGATTATGATGAGACGACTGCTGCTGTAGGAGTGCTCAACCACGACAACTCTTTGTTCATCAATCCTATTGGCTGGGTGGCTAAGGTGATGGAGTCCGAGGGTGGTGTTGGCTTTATGCTGAACTACAGCTTGGTGAGCGTACACCAGGTTCCGGTTCGCGAGCCTGATAGCGCGACAGGCCTGTACTGACGCCTCACTCTAAAGAAGGGTGCCGAGCTCAAATTGAACGCTGGTCTTCCTGAATCGACCAGCCGCTACCTGCATTGCCAATAGCAATGCACTTCAAGAGCCTCCTAAGCCAGATAGCTTTCCACCCAATCAAGGAAGATCCATGGGCCAAGTCGATATTCAACTGATCACCCATCTGCACCCGCAAATTCCGGTGTTGGAAAAAGAGGCTGTTGAAGAAGGTTTCAGGTTTCTGACCCGGCTGATTACCGAGTGGGACTCCGGGATCAATCGCTTCAATGCCCGCGGCGAATGCCTCATGGCCGCATATCGAAACCAGCAGCTAATAGGCATCGGAGGCCTTTCAGTTGATCCCTACGCCGACAAGAACATGGCGAGGTTGCGACGGGTCTACGTCAGCGCTTCATCAAGGCGGCATCACGTGGGACAGACGTTGGTAAAGGCGCTTGTTGCACATGCCGCGCAGCGCTTTCAGAGCGTGTGCCTTTTCACCGATACCGCTGTTGGCGATGCGTTTTATCTGAAGTGTGGCTTCTTGGGCATAGATGATGATCATGCCACCCACGTGATGTGCTTGAGCAACATCTGACTCTGCCGGGAATGTCTCTGCGTAGGCACCTCACGTTGCGACATTAAGCTATCCGCGATGTCCGGCTGCGAGACCCTGATTCAGTTCAATTCCGTCTACACGTGTGTAGAGCTGGGGCCCGTAGACAATATTCATTCTTTTTCAGGTACGAACATTTCGGCTTTAGAAGACACCCGGGGATCTTGGCATAGCTCTGTGAGCGCTTTCAGCGAATGCCCGAATACCTGAAAGTAGATATTCTCCACCTCGTTATCGTCGTCAAGAAATATGGACATACTAATAGCGTTGCCTACGTATCTTTTGATCCCTAAGTACATTTCGACAAAGTCGAGCTTCAATTCCTCAATCAAGTGCTCTGCAATATCCTTAGATAGTCGCTGAGAGCTCTCAAACTCCCATCCATCCTCGCGTAAGAGTTTAACAGCCCCGATAGGAACCAAAAAAGCAGCTATGTATTTTTGCTTCATCACTTTTGTACCTACACCCACGTGACTCGTAGAGACTGTCATGTAGCCGCATAGTCACGACGGATAGCGCTCTTGAAGGTACTCGTCAATGTACTCTGCTATAGGCTTAACCGTACCCAATTCGAACAACTCACCGGTATTCCGGTCAATCAGAAATGGGCTATTTCCCGCTAACTGATCAGACGAATCACCAGTTCGTAAATACTCAGCTGACTGATAGCAAAAGAACCACCCCTCCGCGAACTCACCTTCATGCGTAATCTGCAAGGGTATCTCTGAATCCTCAAGATACTCTTTCGCCTTAGTCAGAGCATATTCATAGTCGAACATCAATAGGTCCTCAACAACTGCAATGCCCGCCTGCCATTCAGCTTGATAAAACGCAGACCTGACGCTTTCGACACGGCGGATATTCAGGCTAAGGGACGGGGCAGGTTCGCCCCAATGATTTCTAAACTGAGCACCACCTTGGTAGCCCATTTCCTGCCTTATTCGGTCTTCGATCTGATGCCACGAAGGCACGATATGCCAAAAGAACATTCAACGTCTCCCTGACAATTCCCAGCTTGGGACGCCGCTCGCTTTTTATCATGGTTAAGCGAGTGCAAGAAATTTGGAAACTGAGTATTTCATGACCCAAACGGCCGCCCTAGGTCCCGCCTTCCCGCGATCACGTAGGACGCTTCTGAACTTAAGCAATATCGTCCGCCCCCTCAAGCCGCGCTTTGCGGCGGAGTGTGGTAGACCGATACGGTATCTGAGGAACCCGACGTCGCAGCGTGATAGCTGGATGCGTCGTCAACCGAGCAGTCATCTGCCCGCACCGAGGGTTGAGCCTGGAGCGGGGCGGGTGCCGCCAAAAATGCGGACCCAGGTCTCGCTGCCTCCCTGGAGGGGCCGCCGCTGACCGGAGGTTGCGCCGAGCACTGCCTGTCGGAGACTTGGTAGAGGAGGGTGCCGTGTTCTCGGCATTTGTGGTCCGGTTGCCAGTGAGGCTGTTTCACTGGAGAGAGTTCGAGTCAGAGGGGACTCGTTAGGCGTTCACCACAGCGCCGTTACCGGGTTCCGTCTCGGCGTCCTCTATGACCGCTACGGTCAGGTGGTCGAATTTCTCTGCCAAGCGCCTAAAGTGGCGCTCAGGCTGGGATCCCTATAAAGAATCGCGCTGGGGTTTACCAGCAGCGGATAGGGCACTGCTAATGCCGGTACGTTTTTTTTGTTCTGCCAGGCTCAGTCATCGTCGCGAGTCGTGATCAGGCCGCATTTCCACTAGCATCCTCAAACGTCACCTTGTCGAAATCCAAAACCTTATTCATCACATCCAGAGCACTACCCTTACCTTCAACCGTATTGGTCTTGTAGTTGAAATCAAGTGAAATCCAGCCCTGCAACTTCGCCTCATAATTATTAGGGTATTGGGCCTGCTCAATTGCGGGCAGATTATTGTAGTGGTCGAGTGCGGCAGTAAAAAAATCTGTCAGTTTTCCCGTCCCATTATATTCGGCGATCGAACTGGCTACGATTTTCTGCCGCCAAGCATATTCCTGATCAGATGACTCACTCCACGCCGCGCGGCGTTCATTAGTCGTAAAACTTCCACTATCATCATAAATAATCAGTGAAAGCTGATCGCTCGACATTCCAGCAAACGGGTTCTTGCCGCTGCCATTTAAAAATTGCGTAGCATTGCTCGCACGCGCCAACAACACAGGATCTTGAGTGTCAGGCACTTCAGCGTCATTGGCTTTCTTGTTGGTAAAGTAACCGTCGCCGGAAATCTTACTCAAAAGCTCACTCGCTTTCGCACCAAGCTCCTTCCTGCTTAAACTCGAATCCCTTTCAGTCGCAAGCGCGGCACTCTTACTCAACTGCACAGAGAGCGAAGAAAAGCCACGGGCCTCTTTGGGGCGATCAACAGCAGCTTTTTCAACTGAGGTTTGGCTTTTCGTTATTGATTCAGTTGGGGCTGTCGCCACATTGAGAACTTGTGAACCCGAAAGTCCATTTGAGTTAATTGAAATGACCAAAATAAGACGCTCCCTGTTGTCAGCCATCCCAAATTACGTGGGCTGTAAAATATCATCGGCAGCGCTCTCAAAACCTGAAACGCTTTACGTTGAATGGGCAAACGAAATCGGCGTAGGCCAAGCGTGTAAGCATGGCCAGCAGTACGGCCCCGTCCGAAGATTCACTCAAACCGGGCTTTGCGGCGGAGTGTGGTAGACGGATCCGTTATCTGACGAACCCGACGCCGCAGTGTGATAGCTGGATGCGTCGTCGACCGAGGAACTATCCCGCGGCACCCAGGGTTGAGCCTGAAGCGGGGCAGGTGCCGCCGAACACAGCAGCGGCGCCCACAGTATTGACGGCGTGTTTCGCCAATGAACTCAAGGCCGGGTGCTGTTTGCTCAAGGCGTTGACCGCCGCGCCTTTACCGGCTTCCGACGCGGCGAAGCCACCGGTCAGCGTGGCGACATTGACGGCACCGGAAGGGGTGAAAGTAGCTTTCGCGGTTCTCGATACCGCGCGGAGCGGATCGTTCGCCAAGTTGCGGCTGGCGTTGGCCAGACGTCCCGCTCCATTGGCGAGAGGCGTACCGACGGTTTTCGCGTCCCGCAATGCCCTCAACGCGTCGAGCGATTGGGTTTCCTGACTCAGGTCCTGTTTGGGCTCGGCATCTCTTCATCCGAACAGCAGCGTGGGGCTAATAGTTCCTTGGTCGGGGTGCCGATTGTTAGCGAGGTTCCCGGCACCAGTCCTGGCAGCGAGACCACCCGCAATAGCAAGGGCTGTGTCCACAATGGGCTCGGCCTTCGGATTGATCGCCGCCACCACCGAGCCAACCGCCGTCCTGATGCCATTCCGGATCGTGAACGTCTGCGCCTCTTTGGCGTTCTGGATGGCCAGGTTCGCGGTGGTATCGATAGTCTTCAGGGCGACGTTCAACGACTCATGCAGTTTGTCCTCGGGCGCATGCAGGTAGTAGGCGTCTTCTCGAAGTTTCTTCATGGAAGCGCCGCCCCTGATCCATCACTGACGCTGCCGCGAGTGAAATCGTCCCCAGGGCTGCCGCTTTTGCCACCGGGTTTTGTATGTTTGCCCCGATTCCCGTGATCACCGGAATGGCCGCCTGAATCGACGACGCCACCGCAAAAGGCACGCCGCCAGCTGTACCCGACACCATTGAAGCGTTGCGGTCCATCTTCTCGGCTTTTTCCATCAACGTTCCAAGCTCTTGGAACGAGATGTTCTCCTCCATCAGCTTGTTGACGCGGCTCTCTATGATTTGATCGATTTCTTCCTGGTGCCCCGATTCCGGATCCAGACGATCCTTGTAGGGCTGGAACTGACTGCTCAGGTAGGTCGTGAGCAAATGCTTCATCTCACGGGCTTGGGTCAGCGCGGCTGCGCTGACCTCACCGGATTGAGGATGACCCTGCCCCACGGAAGCGTGGCCGGTGGCGGATGTTGAGTTTGACCGTTGCTGAAGTTCGATGGAGGGTGACGAAACGAGGGGGTTGCTGGCCAGACACGCGCATGGTGAGGTCCTCTCTGGTTCTGGGGATGCAGCCCGATATCGCTGCTATCAATGATGGTTTGCCAGAGGGTGTTTGGCCGAGTGCGGTGTTCCGGTTCCTGTTGGAACAGAGGTATTTGACGGTTGTGTTTCAGGGTGATGACTATTTCCTGTCGACGAAAGGGTGCATGAAAGGAGCCAGGTTTAGCGTGAGTGGCACACAGGGGTATCCACGTTAGGTAGGCCGCGGAAGCAGCGGAAGATATTCGATTGGAGGAAGAAGCATCACATTCAGCAGAGGGCTAAAGCCTTGGTCGTAGCCGAGACACTGTAGTTAATAGGCTTATCATTTCAGCCAATACGCAGCCACCAAATCAAAAAACCTTCCGCCAGCTCAGATGCGACGTTGATTCGGCAGCCGTTGTGAACAGTGTGGAAGTACTCATAGTCACAACCACGGGGCAACTCCAGCCAGCCGAACCGGCAGCTACCGGCCAAAAGCAGCCCTTTTGCAAATCTCCAAGCGCGTTTACAAACCAGATACCGGCACAAGTTTAGGCGAGACGTCATGACACTTTCCAAAGGCGACATCATAAAGCTGATCGATGTTGACCAAGCAAAGGTAGTGCTCTCTGATTGGCTGAACTCCCGGGAGGCGGCTCCTGGAGATATCGCGGAAGTGGAAGAGATTTCAATGGGTGAAGCTGGATGTATCGCTCGCTTGCTGTGCGAGTCACATGCAGGATCTCTCGAATGGAGAGCCTCATATTTTGAGGCTGGATTGACCTATGAGGTGCTTCGTAGCTATCCCAATGATGTCCCCTCTAGAATGCCTGTTCGGGTCCGACTTCCACCTGTCGCCACAGTCAGCTTAGGGTCGATAGCTGTTGGTTATGCCTATGGGCCAGAAAGCAGACAATGCAATGAGGCAGAAACCGCTCGAATTACGTATAGACGTCCGGGTTCAACGGCCCGCGGGCGTTAATCAACAAGGAATATTTGATGTCGGAAGACAATTTTGAGGTGCTGCTTGAAACGGCCATGGCCGCGTTGACGAGCAAGCAGGAAGCATTACAGCAACAGTACGGTTTGGGGGGCATGGCGCGCTGGTGGCTCGATCAGGACACCGCCTCCCTCAGCTTTTTCGATGAACTGGACAGGAAGGTCGCCGAAGCGCTGATTATCAATATCGGCTCCTTTGTACCGAAGCAATCAAGCTGGAAATGGGCTTGGAGTAACCCCACCGTGCCTGATGAACTTCGCGAGCGGGCGTCGCCGCTCAAGGAGCTACAAGCCATTACGGGTTTTGAGTTGTTTGGCGACGAAGAGGCGTTTTCTATCGAGGATGAAGCCATGGCGTGGGAGCTTGCTGCCTTTGCGGTTCAACACTTGAAAGCAGTGGGTTGTTACCGAGCACCTTCTTCGTCCGATGGACCGACGATTTACCTGGCAATTACCGAATTGAAGCGCATTAAGCACTGATGCATGCAATTTCTTGACCCAGTCCTGATTCTATTCGCCTCGCAGCGGGGGGCTGAGCTGGCCTTAGCCAGGCAGTGCTCACCAGACTCAGTTCTCGTGGGCCTATCCCCAACTGCGCGCAATTCCCAGGATCACTGTTCCTAGCCGATCTCATCCTGGCGCCACTGGCAGCTATGGGTCGAAAGCAGCCGGTCGTGGCTGACCGCTTTCGACCCATGGCAGCCAGTGGAGACATGCAGATAGCGGTAAAAAGCATACCTTGAAAAGGTGCCATTTCACATGCGGAGCTATCAAGGACTTCGCATTTGTTAAGTTCAGCTAGTTCCTACCATATACCTCACCCCGCTGCTGAAGGGCGACGAAGGCGGCTGCTGTTATCAGTTTATCTGTCCAGTTCCTGGTTAACCATATGGTCAGAGACGCGCCGGATAGGTGCCACCACAGCATCTGTTGACTTGTGTTTTGTTTGGTCAGGTGATCAGAAGCAACCCACCAGGCGACTCGCATATTCCTATCAGTTTTCCCTTTCAAAATGAAAAGGTCGTACAGATACGTATACGGACTTAACGGCACTATTACCGGCTCGCCTGAGACTTTGGCGAGGCTCCATACCCACTCACGCTGCGGTGCCGATATACCCTGAGGTGGCGGCACAGGGTATTGCGAAATTCTATAAAGGCCGACCCAATAGGCACCCCAGGGTAGGATGAGCGCGAGTCCGAGAATTCCGATGAGCAAAAGGCCGACACCACGCATCATGAGGAAAGAGTCCTTTTGCCAGAAATTGACCATCGTACATCAGTAACTTCTGTTTCTGGCGGAAAACGATAGGTCGTGGCTGATCGCTTTAGACCCAGAACATGTAACAACGTCGGTCAAAAATTGCAGCATGCCTTCACACAAGAAATCTGAAACGTTACGCTGAGTCTACGGACTAGGATTTCGCATAGAAACGCGGGCTTTCGATCTGTTAGGGTCTTGGAGAACGTTATCGAACAGCCAGGACCTAAGGCGACCGGGGCGACCGAGTGATTTTACGGCGAAGCGGGCGCGATCCTGTAAACGCCCTTGTCGTGGTACCTTGCGGCTGGTGTAGAGCACGTCATTTAAAATAAGGCAGCACATGGAAAGTGCAATCTGGTCTCCGACTCACATCATCTCTTTTGGCATAGGCTTTCTGGTCGGCAGCTTGCTACGACTCGTGCTCAATCAGTTTAAGTCCCTGGTATCCCGCCTGGAAGGGCCGCAGGCCCAGGGTTTCTCCAACTATGCATTCTGGATTGTAGCAGGGTGGGTTCTACTGGCCAGCTACCTGCTTTACATACGAAACAGTCCTATTGGGTCTCAACTTCATTTGGCCGGGGCCCTGTACGCGGGGGCCTTATTGCCATTTGCCGCTCAAGCGGGGCTATTCGTCTGGATCAAAAGAGCCTTGCACCGTTCGACTCACACTGGTCCCCACGAGCCAATGGCTTTCCATGCTCTGACCAACCTTGAACGCCTGGCACTTTCAAGCCAATCACTGTCCCACCTGGCTATGTTGGTGTGGTGTGTCTCGCTGTTCCTGCCGGTGTTTGCAAAGTCGCCATACAAATACGAGTCGGGCGGCGAGGTGTTGCTTGGGGGTTGGATGGGTATAGTGGTTCTGCAATTCGCCTGGTTTGCCAATCCACTTTTCTTGTTTGCCTACGTCCGTTTGCAGAATGGCCATGGCGCGATCACCTACGCAGCCATTGCATTGGCGGTTTCCTTGGAAACCTTCCTGAACGTGCCATTTTTAGGGGCATATGGATATGGCTGGGGGATGATTTTGTGGTTCGTCAGTTTGGCGCTGTTGTTTGCCGCAGCGGGTGCTCATGAGTTGCGTGGTGGCCTGCGGCCTACGCTCGAAAATCATGGCTGGATGCGTACCTTCGGTATCGCGTTGGCGGCGGGGATCGCAGTCGCTGGTATAGGGCTGTCTGCAATTGACCACTCTGGGGCGAACCAAGCGGAAACTGCGCGCATGGCAAATGTTGCGATCAAGCGAGGTGCGGTTTGTCGCCTGGAGCCTGTATCCGTTTCTCCGCTGGTGACTCCTCTTGCCGGGGCTGTGGAAATCAAGCAGATGAGCGCGGGCTCACAGGCCAAGTCGAACGAACTCAGTGTGGTGCGCAATCTGCTGTCTTGGGGTTTCCCGGTTCTGAGGATGGATGGACGTGACTTTTTCTACATTCGCAGCGACCGGGAATCGTTGCTCAGTTCCGTGCCCGCACGGGGGGCACCTGGCGCTACCTTGGAGGTCGGGGGGACTCGGGAAGAAGTTCAGCTGCGCTTGTTTGATAATCAGCATCGCCCATTGCTGGAGCAGCATTGGTTTCTCCAAAACAAGGGGGAAGGCTATTGCCCCGACTACTACCCTGACCCAACTCCCGAACAGCCACCTCGCGCGATCATCAGCGCGGCGTTAAGAATCGTTGCCCCAGCGGTTGAACGCAGGCAGGCTGCCATACAGACGCGCTTGGCCGGCGAGGTAGTCGGGCGCAGTCAAGGTTCCCCAAGCAAACCCCGGCCTATCCGCAACGCTAATTGTGGTCAAGATACGGGTTGGAGGGAGTCTGAACGACTAAGTAACGTTCTCACGTCCGCCCGCGCTCAAGGCTTTTGGATAGGGGAGCAGGCTTTCTATCCGTCCACCCAGTTTTATGGCAAGGCGCTGTGTCAAGGAGAAACTATTTACCTGTACGACGCCTCGCTACCGAGCGCAGGCCAGGCGTACCTTACGTTAGAGAAGCGGCGACGAGCCGGCCTTTTGCTTGTAGGCAGCACGTTTATAAGCATCAAGGATGCAGCGATAGCCGGAGACACATTGCAATTGGAAAGCGTGGAAGAGTCCAGCCAAGGCCTCATTATTGAAGTCAGCAGTCCCTCATTGGGGTTGAGTTTTCGTGTGAAGGCAGGGGTTGGCTTGTAGCTCCACAGTCCGAGTACGATTGTGGGTGATGTGCTCTTCTGGCCCGCGAAGGGCAGTTATCGACCCATAGCTGACGGACAGCTGTATTTAAGAAAGCAGGGGGGCGGTTCAGTGTTCACAGACGAGATGCAAACTCTTGGAGTCGGTCGAACAGCCTGAACCCGACATAGTCAGGTTTACGCTTGTACAGCAACCGATAATAGCAATCCCAGTAGCTAATCATTCGGTCCCGTGTGGCCTGAAAATACCTCGGGTTGTCTCTGATGAAAGCGCCGTAAAGCACAGGGTCAAGCATGGACAAGTGGGATTCGCAGGTGTCGAGCATCTCGATCACATACTCGCCAGTGAGCTGAACAACGAATGGAACAACCCAGGGTTCGGAGACCGAGAGGATGCGCTCAAGTTGGCGCTGGCGCACATAGCCATTGTGGTGCCTGGTCAGTAGGCATGAGTACATAATGCCTAGCGTCCGGCTTAGAGACCTACCATCCTGCTCGCTGCCCTGGTGGTGGATTCGGTATGGAATGACCACACGATTTTTGTCTGCTGTGACCTCTATGCCTCGATGATCAGCAAATCGAGTATCGCCCATGACCAAGCTCAGACGAGCTGCCTCCAATTTCAGGTAGGGAGGAAAGGCGTCAGCGATTGATTTCGGCGTGGCTGAAGTTTGTAGCGTGACATCGCTTTCCATGGCGAACCTTTTTCTGCTTATTCTGCTTTTACGAAAAGTCTTTTATTTAGGATAACGGCTCAAGCCGTGCCCGTCTGCTATTGGCCGAAAGCTGTCTTTCGCGAAGGGCAGCTTCGGGGCGATAACTGCCACTCCAAGGACCGCTAAACAGATACGGCCCAGAACTCAGCGAAGCATCTGCGCACTATTTTTTCGCAACTGTGGCTGCGCTCAGTTCTACCCACCACATCTGCACCCCCCACTGGCTTCACTCCCCCCAGTGCTCTACATTGCACCATCACCAAACACCCGCCGAGCCTTCAAAAATGCCTGCCTCCCGCCCAACCCTCCACCCTCAAGTCCTTCGCGCTGGCGACGCCGTGGCGCTGGTGTCCCCAGCCGGCCCGGTCGCCGAAGCCCGGGTGGAAGCAGCCGTGCGGGAACTCACGTCCTGGGGATTACGCCCCCGCGTCTACCCCCACGCTCTGGACAATATCGGGTTCCTGGCAGGCACCGACGCCAATCGCATTTCCGATCTAAACGACGCCCTGGCCGACCCTGAAATCCGCGCCGTGCTCTGCAACCGGGGCGGCTACGGCGTTCAACGCATCCTCGGTCAACTCGACTACGACGCCGTCCGCCGCGACCCAAAACTGGTAGTCGGTTTCTCGGACATCACCGCCTTGCACGCCGCACTCTGGACCCACACAGGCCTCGCCACAGTCCACGGCCCAGTCGCCGCGCAGCTTGAGAAGGGCGGCATCTTTGCCAGCACGCTCAAGCACGCATTGATGAGCACCGAGCCTTCCATCATTCATGCCGACCCGGCTGAACCCACTTTCACCGTGCGTACGTCGGGGACGGTGGAGGGTGTCTTGCTTGGTGGCAACTTGAGCATGCTGAGCACCTGCATCGGCACGCCGTTCATGCCCGACTTGGAGGGCGCGATCCTGCTGCTCGAAGACGTAGGCGAGCTGGCGTATCGGGTTGACCGCAATATCACTCACTTACTCAATTGCGGGATTCTGCAACGACTCGGCGGTATCGCGTTGGGTCAGTTCAGCGAGCCCGGTCACGGCAATAACCCGATCCGGCCGCCCGATGTCTTGATCGAGCGTCTGGGTGATCTGGGCATTCCGGTGCTGGGCGGTCTGTCCATCGGCCATGGCGACCCCAATCTGGCGGTGGCATTGGGCAGTCGTGCGGTGCTGGACACCGAGGCGGGTACGCTAACTGTGGCCCCGGCCACGCGCTAGTACGACGATGACCATTCTGTTAGCGACTTCGATCTAGCTTTTTGCCATCATTCTGCCGTCAAGACCTTGTTTTGCCCCGTGGGCATTGCGAATCTTCACGGATATTGATTGGCCGTGCGCGGGTGGCCTTGCCATGTGCGCCCTCAAGCTGTGGAGCGGAAACTGATGATGTCAGCCGTGAAGACGCGTTTCGCCAATCTGGGGATGGCCAAGAAGCTGGGCATTGGGTTCGTGCTGGTGCTGCTGTTGACGGCGCTGGTCGCTTCCATCGGGGTCTGGTCGTTGCGTTCCATCAGCGCGCATTTCGACAGCCTGAAGGCGATGACGGCACTCAACGGCGACGTGAATCGCGTGCGGTTGCTGGAGCAGGATTACGCCTTGCACGGCGATCCGAAGGTGGTCGATCAGGTTCGCACCGGACTCGATGGCCTGACTGCCCAGGCGGAGCAGCTCAAGGCGAGCGCGCCGATCAACGAGCAGGTGATGGGCCAGGTGCAGCAAGCGCTGGCGGCCTATCGTGCGTCGTTCGACGAGTTTGTCAGCATCAGTCAGAGCAAGGACCTGGCGCTGGAAATGGCCAGTTGGTCGGTGTCCAGCGTTGCCAATAACCTCGACGTGTTGCAGGCGGGGCTTGCCGACGACGGTGCTTACACGCTGAAGGATTCCCAGGGCCAGCAGGGCGCGGAATTCATTGAGCAGGCCGGTCAGGTCAGCCAGGTGTCGAAACTGATGATGCAGGCCATGGATGAAGCCCGGGTGCGCCTCGACAAGAGCCGCAAGACGGGCTCGGGCGAGGAGGTCAAGACCGGCAAGATCGAGCAGGCGGTGCAGGCCCAGGAACTGGCCGAGCAGCTCAAGGGCGTGATCAAGGACGCCGGTTACCTCACGGTGCTGACCGAAGTGGGCGGGCACATCAGCAATTTCAGCGACAAGCTCAACGAATACACCGGGCTGCTGGAGTCGGAAGCGAAGGTCTCGCAACAACTGGCGAGCAACGCCAAAGCCGTGGTGCAGCAGGTCAATCAGGCCTATGACGCGGAAGGCCAGTCGATGCAGAGGGAGTTGCAGGCCAACGCGATGATGATCATCGGCTCGTCCTTGTTGGCGCTGCTGGTCGGGCTGATCGCGGCGTTGGTGATAACGCGCCTGATCGTCGCGCCGCTTCGCAGCGTGATTGCCACGGCCCAGCGGATTGCGGCCGGGGACCTGAGCCGCACCGTGAACGTCACCCGCAAAGATGAAATCGGCCAGTTGATGCAAGCGATGCAGCAGATGGGCGCAGGCTTGAGCACCATCGTCAGCGGGCTGCAGGCGGGCATCGAGCAGTTGGCGACGTCCGCCCATTCCCTCTCGGCGGTCACGGAGCAGACCAATCTGGAAGTCAGCAGCCAGAAGGAAGAGACCGAGCAGGTGGCGACGGCGATGAACCAGATGACCGCCACCGTTCACGACGTCGCACGCAACGCGGAGGAAGCGGCGCTCGCGGCGCAGACTGCCGACACCAAGGTCGATTCCGGCCAGGCCGTGGTGCGCCAGAGCATGCAGCGGATTGAACAGTTGGCGTCGTCGTCCCGTTCCGCCAGCGATTCGATCGAGAACCTCAGCGCGGAAATCCACAACATCGGCACAGTGCTCGGCGTCATCAAAAGCGTCGCCGAGCAGACCAACCTGCTGGCGCTGAACGCGGCCATCGAAGCGGCGCGGGCGGGGGAGCAGGGCAGGGGCTTTGCGGTGGTGGCCGATGAAGTTCGCGCGTTGGCCAAGCGCACGCAGCAGTCCACGGAAGAAATCGAGCGGCTGGTTACCCGCCTGCAAAGCGGCGCCCAGGCGTCAGTGGCGCAGATTCAGAGCAGTGGCGAGCTGGTCAAACTGGCGGTGAGCGACGCCCTCCAAACCGAGAGCGCGCTGGGCAGCATTGCCGCGGCCGTGTCGATGATCCAGCAGATGAACCAGCAGATTGCTGCTGCGGCGGAAGAGCAGAGTTCGGTGGCGGAAGAGATCAACCGCAGCGTCACCAGCATCCGTGCCAGTGCCGATCACTCCGCGCTGGCGATGCAGGGCAACGCGGCGTCAAGCATCGAACTGGCATCACTGGGGTTGGAGCTGAAAGGCATGGTCGGGCACTTCAAACTGTGAATCCGGCGGCCCGTTCTTTGGGCCGCGCGGCATCATCCTCAGGCCTTGCGGCCGTTCAATATCACCAGCGTCAATACCCCCGCGACAATCCCCCAGAACGCCGAACCGATGGAAAACAGCGTCAGCCCCGACGCGGTGACCATGAAGGTGATCAGCGCGGCTTCGCGTTCCTTGGGCTCGTTCATGGCCACGGTCAGGCCGTTGATGATCGAGCCGAACAGGGCCAATGCGGCAATCGACAACACCAGTTCCTTGGGAAATGCCGCGAACAATGCCGCCAGCGTCGCGCCGAACACCCCCGCGATGGCGTAGAAAATCCCGCACCAGATTGCCGCCGTGTAGCGCTTGTCGCGGTCTTCGTGGGCGTGGGGGCCGGTGCAGATGGCGGCGCTGATGGCCGCGAGGTTGATGCCGTGGGCGCCAAAGGGCGCAGTGATCAGCGAGAGGATGCCGGTGGCCGTGATCAGGGGCGAGGCGGGGACCTGATAACCGTCTGCGCGCAGCACTGCGACGCCCGGCATGTTCTGCGAGGTCATGGCGACGACGAACAGCGGGATGCCGATGCTGACGGTCGCAGCGATGGAGAATGAAGGCGTGGTCCACGCCGGCATCGCCACTTCCAGAGCGAAGCCGCTGAAGTTCAGCAGGCCGAGCATGCCGGACAGCGCGACACCGACCAGCAAGGTCACCAGCACGGCGTAGCGCGGCGAGTAGCGCTTGACGATCAGGTAGGTGAAGAACATGCCCAGCACCAGGCCGGTGCGGTGTTGCGCGGCGACGAAGATTTCGCTGCCGATCTTGAACAGAATGCCCGCCAGCAGGGCCGCCGCCAGTGACGTCGGCAGACGCTTGACCAGCCGTTCGAAGCTGCCGGTGATGCCGCAGATGATCACCAATACCGCGCAGGTGATGAACGCGCCGATCGCTTCAGGGTAGGCGACGCCGCCCAGGCTGGTGATCAGCAATGCCGCGCCCGGCGTCGACCATGCCACGGTAATCGGCGAGCGGTAGCGCAGCGACAGGCCGATGCTGCACACCGCCATGCCCATGAACAGCGCCCAGATCCACGAGGAAATCTGCGCCGAGGTCAGCCCGGCGGCCTGACCGGCCTGAAACATCAACACCAGCGAACTGGTGACGCCGGTCATCATGGCGATGAAGCCGGCAACGATGGCGGAGGGCGAAGAGTCGGTCAGCGGTCGCAATGGCGCGAGGGGCACGTCAGTCATGCGGGTCTATCCTTGGCGCAACGGTTGAACAGAGCAGCCAGCCTATACGCAGTGGTCATGTCCCGTTGCAATACAGCCGTCGGCGCAATGGTCGGCACAGTTTCGGCAGTGCCCTGTAACGCGGCCGATCAGCCGCGGGTCATCGTGTTGCCCAGCGCCTGATTCACCGCCATCCAGCCATCCACCGCTTCACGCCCGGCTTCGGCGAACACCCGTTGCAACAGCTTGACCTGCTCGCGGCGCAACGACTCTTCAAACGTGCGGCCCTCGGCGGTCAGCTCCAGCAGGCGCTTACGTTTGTCGTCCTCGGGCGCGACGCTGAGCACCAGTTCCATCTCGATCAACTGCCGCAGCGGCGTGTTCAGCGCCTGCTTGCTCACCCCCAGCTTGCCGAGCAGTTCCTTGACGCTCAGGCCCGGATAGCGGGCGATGAAAAACACAATGCGCTGGTGCACCCGACTCAGGCCACGGCGGTCGAGCATTTCATCGGCCTTGGCGGTGAACGCCTGGTAGCCGAAGAAAAACGCTTCCATGGCAATTTGCTGGGTCGATGAATTTTTAAGGTCAAGCATATTGACGTATCCGTGCGCGGCATCGTAATTTCGGTCAAGCAGTTTGACGTATTCCCCTTTCTTTCCGCCAGCGGTGATCCGATGCCATTTTCCGAACGCGTTACCCGTTTGAAGAGTTCACTGATTCGCGAAATCCTCGCCGCCGCCCAGCGCCCGGAGATGATGTCGTTCGCGGGCGGATTGCCGGCCGAAGCCATGTTGCCGAACAGTGAATGGTCTGACATGCCGCGCAGCGTCGGCCAGTACGGCATGAGCGAAGGCGAGCCGCAGTTGCGTGAAGCGCTGGCCGCCCAGGCCCGGGCGTTGGGCATCGACTGCGACGCGAGTCAGGTGATGATCGTCAGCGGTTCCCAGCAGACGCTGGACCTGGCCGCCAAGCTGTACATCGACAAGGGCACCGAAATCCTCCTCGAAGCGCCGACCTATCTGGCCGCGCTGCAGATCTTCCAGCTGTTCGGCGCCGACTGCCTGACCGTCCCGTTGCTCGCCGAAGGCCCGGACCTTGCAGCGCTGCGTCAGCGACTGGAGCAGCACTCGCCGTCGTTCGCGTACCTGATTCCCACGTTCCAGAATCCGTCGGCGGTGCGTTACAGCGAAACCGCGCGGGATGCGGTGGCGGCGTTGCTCGACGAATTCGGCGTCACGCTGATCGAAGACGAGCCTTACCGCGAGCTGACGTTCGACGGCGGCAGCGCGCGGCCCATCGCCAGCCGCCTGAAAACAGCCAGCTGGATCTACACCGGCACCGTGTCGAAAACCCTGATGCCGGGCTTGCGCGTCGGCTACCTGATCGCCACGCCTGACCTGTTTCCGCATCTGCTCAAGCTCAAGCAATCGGCGGATCTGCACACCAATCGCGTGGGGCAATGGCAGGCGTTGCAGTGGATCGGCAGCGAGCACTACGAGCAGCATCTGCTGGAGCTGCGCAGCTTCTACCGGACCCGTCGCGATGCGTTTGAGGCCGCGCTGCAGCGGCACTTCGCGGATCTCGCTGAGTGGAACAGCCCTCAAGGTGGACTGTTCTTCTGGCTGACCCTTAAACACAAGCTCGACACCCGCACCTTGCTCGACAGCGCGCTGGCGCAGAATGTGGCGTTCATGCCGGGCGAGCCGTTCTTTGCCGACCCGGACGCCAACCCGGGGTATCTGCGGCTGAACTTCAGTCACATCGACCCCGAGCGCCTGGACGAAGGTTTGAAGCGGCTGGCCGACGTCATTCGGCAAACACAGCTTTCACAGGCGGCCTGATACATTACGCACACGCACGACCGGCAAGACTGACGGCACACGATTGAGGGGAGAGGGTTGATGTACAAGGTTTACGGCGATTACAACTCGGGCAACTGCTACAAGATCAAGCTGATGCTCAACCTGCTCGGCGCGGAATACGAGTGGGTGCCGGTGGACATTCTCAAGGGCGAGACCGAAACCGAGGCGTTTCTGGCGAAGAACCCGAACGGCAAGATTCCGGTCCTTGAGCTTGAAGACGGCACCTGCCTGTGGGAGTCCAACGCGATTCTCAACTTCCTCGCCGAAGGCACGCCTTACCTTCTCACCGAACCGCGGCTGCGCACGCAAATGCTGCAGTGGCAATTCTTCGAGCAGTACAGCCACGAGCCGACCCTGGCGGTGGCGCGCTTCATTCAGTTTTATCTGGGGATGCCAGAGGAGCGGATGGAGGAATACCACTCGCTGCACCGGCGCGGTAACAAGGCCCTGAAAGTCATGGAGCAGCAGTTGCTGCGCACGCCGTTTCTGGTGGGCGACAGTTTCTCCATCGCCGACATCGCGCTGTACGCTTACACCCATGTTGCCGATCAGGGCGGCTTCGATCTGGCGCAGTTCCCGGCGATTCAAGGGTGGCTCGCCCGGGTCAAGCAGCAACCGGGTTATGTCGGCATGCTGGACTGAGGTTTGGCGCTGTTCACTAAAAGGAGATGAGACATGCAGTACAGGATGATTGCAGTGGGAATGATGATGGCGTTGGGCATCGGCTGCTCGGCCCAGGCTCAGGACTGCGACGCCAATCAGGCGTCGATGAATCAGTGCGCGAGCCAGGAGTACAAGGCGCTGGACGCGGAATTGAACACCCAATACAACGCGCAGATGGGCTACCTGAAGACGCCGGCGCGCAAGAAGGCGCTGCAGGATGCGCAGAAGAAGTGGATCGCATTTCGTGACGCCGATTGCCAGTATCAGGCCGGCAAGCGGGAAGACGGCGGGAGCATGTGGCCTCTGGTTCAGGCGCAATGCCTGTCAGCGCAGACCAAAGTGCGGGTTGAGCAATTGAAGGCGTATACGGCGTGTCGCCAGGAAGGTTGCCCGAAGTAAAGGCGTAAGAGGCCAGGCGCTAAATCATCAGCGGCTGAAACGGCCCCTTCCCGGCTAAAGCCGGTCCTACTCAGCGCATGGGGTGTGTCAGTGGGACCGGCTTTAGCCGGGAAGAGGCCAGTCATTACACTGGATTACGTTGGAGCGGCGTTGACGCATCGGCTATGTAAGCAGCATCGTCAAACTGCGGAGAATCGCTTCTCCAGGTAATCAACGATCACCTTCGATTCATACATCCACACCGTCTGACCTTCTTCCTCGATCCGCAGGCAAGGCACTTTGATCCGGCCGCCGCCACTCAGCAATGCCTGGCGATCCGGCTCGTTGTTCTTCGCGTCACGAAGGGCCACTGGCACGTTCAAACGGCGCAGCGCCCGGCGGGTTTTCACGCAGAACGGGCAGGCGTGGAACTGATACAGCGTCAACGCTTTCGCCGACGCCTCAACGGCAGCCTGCGCTTCGGGAGAACGCTTCTTTTTGCTCGGCCGGGTCAGAAAATCGCCCGCGATCACGAGCTGTCCGAGACCGACTCTCACTGCTTTCATCAACACGCTAAAACCTCACTCGGCGGCACGAACCGCCAGACAGCCGCAGCCTGATGCTGCGGCCTTCAGGACGCCAGGATCACTTGATCAGGCTGAGAAACTCGGTGCGGGTCGCGGCGTTTTCGCGGAATTCACCCAGCATCACCGACGTGATCATCGACGAATTCTGCTTTTCGACGCCGCGCATCATCATGCACATGTGCTTGGCTTCAATGACCACCGCCACACCCAGGGCGCCGGTGACCTGCTGAATGGCTTCGGCGATCTGGCGGCTGAGGTTTTCCTGGATCTGCAGACGACGGGCGTACATGTCGACGATGCGCGCGACCTTCGACAGGCCCAGCACTTTGCCGCTCGGGATATAGGCGACGTGGGCCTTGCCGATGAAGGGCAGCAGATGGTGTTCGCAGAGCGAATACAGCTCGATGTCCTTGACCACCACCATTTCGCTGTTGTCGGAGCTGAACAGCGCACCGTTGGTGACTTCTTCGAGGGTTTGCTCATAGCCGCGGCAAAGGTACTGCATGGCTTTGGCTGCGCGTTTCGGGGTGTCGCGCAGGCCTTCGCGGGAGACGTCTTCGCCGAGTTGACCGAGGATGGCGGTGTAGTTCTGTTCCAGAGTCACAGGGGTGTGTTCCGTGTGGGTTCAAAAAACGCAGGGTTGCAGGCCTGCAAAGGCGCACATAGTAGCGTAGCTGGACGCGCAGGGGTACGACAGGCGGCCCGGACCCCTGCGGCATGGCGCCGCCGGGGCAGTGTCAGCTGACCTTTACCCAACCTTTACCGAGGGGATATGTCGGAATGTGTCGGCGTGATGTCTGACGTAACGGGTGACAGATGCCCGGATGAAGAGAGTGCTCATGATGGTTAGCCGAATCGCGAAAATCGCACTGGTGATTGCCCTGGCGTCGTCGGTTTCGGGGTGTTTTTTCGGACCGGGTTGGGGCCGCCACGGCGGTGGCTGGCACGAACACCGTTATTACGACGGCGGCCCCTACGATGGCGGGCGGGGCGGTTATGGGCCCGGACCTGGGCCGGGTTACTACCGCCGCTGATTGTCACTGATCATTTGAACGCGTAAAGCAAAGGCTGCGACGGGATTGCCCATGCCTCGCGGCCTTTTTTGTCGGCAGCTGCTTCGTACCTGTTTCGATACCTGATCGCTACCAAACCACGACGCGGATTCACGGGCGTGCGCTGTCAGAAGCAGCAGGTGATGAATGCCTGAGATCAAGCCCGTTTTGAGAGAGAAAACGAAATGTTGAGTCGTATAGCGAAAGTCGCGATGGTCATCGCGGTGATGTCAGCCATGTCCGGATGCTGGCCATTCTGGGGCCCGGGCGGCGGAGGCCACGGTGGTCACGGAGGCGGTGGCGGCGGTCACTATGAAGGTGGCGGCCCGGGTGGCGGCGGCGGTGGCGGCGGTCCTGGTCCAGGTCCGCGCTGATCGGATAAACGCTCAATGAGCGGTGGGAGCGGGCGGGTTGGCGCTCCCACAGGGACTGGTCAGCAAGTCCCCGCGTTACTCGTCACGCCCTTCCATCATGGTCCGCTTGAGGATCACGTACACCGCACCGGCGCCGCCATGCTTGGCGATGCACGATGCAAATCCCAATACCTGCTGATGCTGACGCAACCACGTGTTGACGTGGCTCTTGATCATCGGTCGCTTGCCGTCCAGCCGCACGGCCTTGCCGTGGGTGATGCGCACGCAGCGCACTTCAAGCTTGGCCGCCTCGGCCAGGAATTCCCACATCGTCTCGCGCGCCATTTCGACGCTCATGCCGTGCAGGTCCAGGCTGCCTTCGAAGCTGATCTGCCCAAGCTTGAGCTTGCGCATCTGGCCTTCCTGCACCCCGTCACGGGCCCAGTACAACGTGTCTTCTGGGCCGACATCGATCACGAACTGGTCTGACAGGCCATCAACGGTAATCGTCGCATCGGAACGCACGGTGGCCGCCTGACGAAGCTTGGCCAGGTTCTTACGGTCGGTTTTGGGTTTTCCTACGTCCGCATGTTCAGTCTTGATGGGCTTTACGCCGCGAATCTCACTTCTGAACAGGGAAAAATCGTCGTCTTGCATGGTGGTCTCCGCGAAGGGGGCCAGTTTAACCGCGTCACGCCATAATCGGCGCGACTATCGATGATTTAGACTCTCGATGATTAAACGGCAGCGGATGACGCGAAGGTCAGTCGTGTTTCTTCATCAGATGGGGAGACATGTTGAGTTCACCGGCACGACGACGGCGGCGGCGACTGCGGCGCCAGAACCAGATACCGACGTACAGCATCAGCAAACCGACAATCACCGTCACCACGGCGCCCGCCGGACTGGCGTTGAGTTCGCCCAGCGCAACAGGGTTGCCGATCAGACTGGCAATGCCGGCCATGGCCAACAGCACGCCAGCGGTGGCCAGAACGGCCGAAATCGCAGCGATTATGCGCATCCGCCAGCTGCCCTGGCCCTTGGGGCGCAGGCGACGGGCATCAAAACCATCGGATATTTTCATTCCGATTTCCTCTATGGGTATCGGCGCTCTGACCAGCGCAGTGTGGGGGTGGTTCCCGCCTGGCCAGGTTTCAGGGGCATCACGCATTGATTACGGATAGGCGGTCAGGTGAACGGGATTACCCTGCCTGACGACTGCATTTGTACGCCTTTTCTTCAGGAACTGCCGGAAAATGATCCGCGCGAGGGGCCTGCGCAGTCAGCTCGGTTGCAACAGCTCCTGTCGAGGGAGGAATCAGATCAGGTCTTTGGTCAGCGCCAGTTTGGCGAAGTTGTCATTCATGATTGCCATCTCCGCCTGCTGCACCAGCTCGGCTTTGATGACACCGCTCGGGGTCGGCAGGTCGCGGGTGGCGCAGGCGTCTTCAACCAGCGTGCAGCGAAACCCGTAATCCTTGGCCGCGCGCACGGTGGTGCTGACGCTGGAGTGGCTCATGAAACCGCAGACCACCAGGTCCAGACGGCCACGGCTTTCCAGCAGGCTGTGCAGGGTGGTGCGGTCGTCGGTGGAGACCGTGCCATTCAGCGCGTTGGGCAGGCGTTTTTCGATGATGACTTCATCACCCTGTGGCTGCAGTTCGGGGACAGATTGCCCGCGCTCGCCCTGGGGATCGAACATGCCGCCGACGGTGCCGAGATGGCGCACGTGAATGATCGGCGACTTCGCAGCACGGGCTGCGGCGACCAGTTTGACGATGTTGTTGATGGCGTCCTGAACGCCGGTCAGGGCCAGGGGGCCGCTGAGGTATTCCTTCTGCGCATCGATGATGATCAGCGTGGCATTACTCAATGTCGCCGCTGCGTATTCACGGCCACTGAGTTGAAACATGGTCTTTGGACCAGTGTTTGAAACAGACATCGGGGGGCTCCTTCGAGTGGGGCTTTTGCCACATTGTCCACTGGCAGAGCGATTCTGTGAATCGCCGTGCGCACAGACCTCGCTATTTTGCCGGGCTTCAAGCCGTCGAGCAGGTCGCGGTTGCTGTCATAGTGCCTGCAAAACGAGGCAAAGACTGCGGAAAATTTTGCGCGGGGCCGTCGCGCCCGGTGCGGGATCGTTTGTTGCGTGGATGGCTGATAGAATCGCCCGTCGTTTTTTCAAGGAGTCTGCCGTGATCACTTCCCGCCTGCGCACCCTGCGCGATCATATCCGTTGGGCTGTCAGCCGATTCCACGGGGAAGACCTGTTTTTCGGTCATGGCACCGACAACGCGTGGGACGAAGCTCGCCAGCTGGTGCTCGGCGCCCTGCACCTGCCGTGGGAAATTGCCGACAGTTACCTGGATTGCAACCTGGAAGACGAAGAGCTGGTGGCGGTTCAACACCTGATCAAGCGACGCATCGAAGAGCGCGTGCCCACGGCGTATCTGCTGGGTGAAGCGTGGTTCTGCGGGATGTCATTTATCGTGGATGAGCGCGTGCTGATTCCGCGCTCGCCCATCGGTGAACTGATCGAGCAGCGGTTCGCACCCTGGCTGGCCAGCGATCCGGCCCGCATTCTCGACCTTTGCACCGGCTCCGGCTGCATTGGCATCGCCTGCGCCGACGTGTTCCCCGACGCTGAAGTGGTGTTGGCGGATCTGTCGTTCGAGGCGCTGGAAGTGGCGAATCAGAACATCGAGCGCCATGGTGTGGATCAGCGCGTGTACACCGTGCAGGGCGATGGTTTCGACGGCCTGCCGGGCCAGCGTTTTGACCTGATCGTGTCCAACCCGCCGTACGTCGATGCCGAAGATTTCGCCGACATGCCCGACGAATACCAGCACGAACCCGAGCTGGCGCTGGCCTGCGGTGACGACGGCTTGAACCTGGTGCGGCGCATGCTGGCCCAGGCAGCGGACCACCTGGAGGAAAAGGGCTTGTTGATCGTGGAAGTTGGCAACAGCCAGGTTCACGTCGAAGCGCTGTACCCGGAAGTGGATTTCGCCTGGCTGGAATTCGAGCGCGGCGGCCACGGCGTGTTCATGCTGACAGCCGAGCAGTGCCGCAATCATCAGGACCTCTTCGCGGCGCGGATCTAGTCAGGCCATCCGCGGGCCTCTTCCCGGCTAAAGCCGGTCCCACGAGGACACGGCATCCATCCAGATTCACCGCGCATGCTGGATGTAGGACCGGCTTCAGCCGGGAAGGCGTCGGTCGTCACGCCGCAAATCTGATGGCGAGCACACAGGCCTCTTCCCGGCTAAAGCCGGTCCCACGAGGACACCGCATTCATCCAGATTCACCGCGCATGCTGGATGTAGGACCGGCTTCAGCCGGGAAGGCGTGGGTTGTCATCCCGGAAATCTGATGGCGAGCACACGGGCCTGGCTTAACGCCGGGTCACCGGTGCGTCGCAATCCAGATCAGCAGGCCGGCCTGAAACACGGCAAAGGTCACCAGGCAGGCGATGGTGAAGCGCAAGCCGGCGTCGTCCCGGCGGTATTTGTTGACCTTGTCTTCGGTCTTCTTGATCGTAACGTCCTGTTCCTGAATCCTCTGTTCGGCCTGTTGCAGCATCTGCGCGGCGTCGAGGATCTGCACGATCTGGATTTTGTCGGCGTTCCAGGTGTTATTCAGGTTGCCGACCTTGGCGTCTTTGATGGTGCCTTTCAGGTGCTGCGCATCGGCGTAGACGACTTCGAAACCCTGGGTCTTGAGGAAGTGATCACGACGCAGGCGCGTGTCCTCGTTGAGCGCATCCTTGTTGGCCAGCGCCACGCCTTCGATTTTGTACGCGGCACAACGTTTCTGCGCCCAGGTGATGCCCTGAGCCAGCATGAAGCGCCCCAGACCACGGTTCCACGGGTCGATCTGCAAACCGGATTCCGGGCCGACGCGGACGCTGCGATTGGCGTGGTCCACCCAGATATCCAGTCGATTCTGCTCTTTACGGACCTTCTGCCCCGGCAACTGATAGCTCATGCGCAGCAGGCTGAATTCCTTGTTATGGCGCTCGGCCTTGCCGAACTCGACGAACCGCAGCGGGCGTGCGCCGGTGGCGCGGTCGGTGGGCAGAGGCGCCAGACGCAGCATCGAGAAGTGCTCGGCGTGGACTTCTTCCCACAGCACAGGCGCGGCGACTTCGCCTTCTTTGGCATCGGTCGGATCGACCGCGTCGGTTTGCATGGTTGCTTCTGTCATCACGGCGATCCTGTTATCGACATTGCCTAGCACATGGCACCGGCACACGATGCCAGCAGACTGCTATCGGCCGTTTCTGACGAAGCTGAAGGGATCCTGCGTCGAGCTCGAATCGAAGAACACCGGCCTCAGGCGGCCGGTATCGAGTCGAGGAATTTCAGGATGCGATCGGTGACTTCGCTGGCCAGCGGCAGCTGTGGATCCTTGTAGGACGCCAACTGCCGCTTGATGTCCATCGGCACGATGCGCAGCACGTGGTTCATGCCGTCGATGATCGCCAGTTGCGAGTCGGGTTTGGCCTTGTGCAGCAGCTCGGCATCGCCCACGCCCACTTGCATGTCGTTGCGCCCCTGAATGATCAGCGTCGGGATCTTCAACTGCCCAAACGCCGCCGTCGGGTTCTGCCGGAACAATGAAATCAGATAAGGCTGCACACTCGGCCGGAACACCACCTGAAGGGGCTCGGGCACGTCGTTGTCGGTCTTGCCGGCTTTGATCTCTTCGATCAGTTGCTCACTGCGCGCCAGCAGCGGAGGAGGGAGGCGATCCTGCAGTTGCTCGCGGACCACTTGATCCACCGGGCGACCGGTGCCGGCTACCGAGATCAACGCCACGGCGCCCGCACGTTCTGCCGCCAGGGTGGCGACCAGCGCGCCCTCGCTGTGGCCCATCAGAATCAGAGGGCCCAGGCGCGAGTCGGTCTTGAGCTTGGCGGCCCAGGCGACCGCGTCGTCGACGTACTTTTCGATGCTCAAATCGCGCTCGTCCGGGGTGGCAGGGCGACTGGCCGCGACGCCGCGCTTGTCGTAACGCACGCTGGCGATGTTGTGCTTGGCGAGGATCAGCGCGAGACGCTTCATGCTGTCGTTGCGCCCGCCGTCGGAGTTGTTGCCGTCACGGTCGGTCGGCCCCGAACCGGCGATGATCAACACCACTGGCACGGGTTTGGTCGATTTGGGCAGCAGCAGCGTGCCGAACAGCTCGCCGGTCCCGGTGTCCAGGCTGATGGGGCGCTGCAGCACGACGGGCGTTCCGGCGTGGGCGATGGACGACAGCAGGGTCAGGCTCAAGATGATCGCTCGCAGCGGCCAGAAGCCGCGAATCAGGGGTAAGGCGCTTAGCATTGCAGGACCGTCATCAATAAAGTGTCAATTGGACGCGGGCAAATGAATAAGGTTCGAGGATGAACTGCGCCATAAGCCTGCGTATACTGGCGCGCTTGAGTTTTTGAACGTCCTCGGAGCCTCCCGCATGTCCGGCAATACCTACGGCAAGCTGTTCACTGTCACCACTGCCGGCGAAAGCCACGGTCCGGCACTGGTTGCCATCGTTGACGGCTGCCCGCCGGGCATCGAGCTGTCGCTGGAAGACCTGCAGCGTGACCTCGACCGCCGCAAGCCGGGGACCAGCCGCCACACCACCCAGCGTCAGGAGCCCGACGAGGTCGAAATCCTCTCCGGCGTCTTCGAAGGCAAGACCACCGGCGCGTCCATCGGCCTGCTGATCCGCAACACCGATCAGAAGTCCAAGGACTATTCAGCGATCAAGGACCTGTTCCGGCCCGCCCACGCCGATTACACCTACCACCATAAATACGGCCTCCGCGACTACCGTGGCGGCGGTCGCAGCTCGGCGCGGGAGACCGCCATGCGCGTCGCCGCCGGGGCCATCGCCAAGAAGTTTCTCGCCACCCAGGGCATTACCGTTCGCGGCTACATGAGCCAGCTCGGCCCGATCGAAATCCCGTTCAAGACCTGGGATTCGGTGGAAGACAACGCGTTCTTCAGCCCCGACCCGAGCAAGGTGCCGGAGCTGGAAGCCTACATGGACCAGCTGCGTCGCGATCAGGATTCGGTGGGCGCGAAGATCACGGTTGTGGCCGAAGGCGTGATGCCCGGCCTGGGCGAGCCGATTTTCGACCGTCTCGACGCTGAACTGGCCCACGCGCTGATGAGCATCAACGCGGTCAAGGGCGTCGAGATCGGCGCCGGTTTTGCCTGCGTTGCCCAGCGCGGTACCGAGCACCGCGATGAGATGAGCCCCGAGGGTTTTCTGTCGAACAACGCCGGCGGCATCCTCGGCGGGATTTCGTCCGGCCAGCCGATCATTGCGCACCTGGCACTGAAGGCGACGTCCAGCATCACCACGCCGGGGCACTCGATCGACGTCGATGGCAACTCCGTTGAAGTCATCACCAAAGGCCGCCACGACCCGTGCGTCGGCATCCGCGCCACGCCCATTGCCGAAGCGATGATGGCCATCGTGCTGGTCGACCACCTGCTGCGCCATCGCGGCCAAAACGCTGACGTGCGTGTCACGACGCCGATTCTGGGTCAGCTGTAATGCCTGAGCCGCGCGTTGCCGCCGCGGTCATCTGAGCGTGGCGGCGCTTCCTTACTGGCGCCTCGCCAGCTTCTATCTCTTCTACTTCGCCCTGCTTGGGGCCACGGCGCCTTACATGGCGCTGTATTTCAGCCACCTGGGTTTTTCCGCTGCGCGCATCGGCGAGTTGGTAGCGATCCCGATGCTGATGCGCTGTGTCGCGCCCAATGTCTGGGGCTGGCTCGGCGATCACACCGGGCGACGTCTGGCCATCGTGCGCTTTGGCGCTCTCTGCGGGCTGGCCTGTTTCAGCCTGATTCTCGTCGACACGTCCTACGCCTGGCTGGCAATGGTCATGGCGCTCTATGCGTTTTTCTGGCACGCGGTGCTGCCGCAGTTCGAAGTCATCACGCTGACGCATTTGCAGGGCCAGACTTCCCGCTACAGCCAGATCCGGCTGTGGGGATCGATCGGCTTCATCCTCTCGGTGGTCGTGCTGGGCCGGATGCTCGAGTGGTTCAGCCTGGATTACTACCCGCAACTCTTGCTGCTCATTCTGGTCGGCATTGTCGCCAGCAGTTGGTGGGTGCCGAATGCACAACCGGTGGTCTCGGGCGCGCGGGTCGCAGGGGAGGGGTTTCTCAGGCAGTTGATGAGGCCGGGCGTGCTGGCGTTTTACGTCAGCGTCGCCCTGATACAACTCAGCCACGGGCCGTATAACACTTTTCTTACGCTGCACCTGGAACACCTCGGTTACACCCGCGGCATCATTGGCCTGCTCTGGGCGCTGGGGGTGATTGCCGAAGTGTTGATGTTCATGCTGATGAGCCGTGTGCTGCAGCGATTCAGTGTCCGCCAGGTGCTGATGACCAGCTTCGTGATCGCCGCCTTGCGCTGGCTTTTACTGGGTAATCTGGCCGATCATCTGGCGATTCTGATCGTCGCCCAACTGATGCACGCGGCCACCTTCGGCAGTTTTCATGCCTCGGCCGTGCACTACGTGCAACGCAGCTTCGGCCCGCGCCAGCAGGGTCAGGGTCAGGCGCTGTACGCCGCCCTTTCCGGCACCGGCGGGGCGATGGGCGCTTTGTATGCCGGGTACAGCTGGAATGCGCTGGGCGCCAGTTGGACCTTTGCCATTGCGAGTCTGGCGGCCGTGGCCGCTGCTGTTCTGACCGCCACATGTATGAAAGAGGAGCGCGTATGAGTCGCGAAGCACTGGTGCGGGAAATCATCGAAGCGGGGCAGTTTTTGTACGCCCGGGGCTGGTCGCCCGCCACCAGCAGCAATTATTCCGTGCGCCTGTCGCCGACCGAAGCGCTGCTGACCGTCTCCGGCAAGCACAAGGGCCAGTTGGGCATGGACGACGTGCTGGCCACCGACCTTGCCGGCAACAGCCTGGAGCCCGGCAAAAAGCCGTCGGCTGAAACCCTGCTGCACACGCAGCTTTATAGCTGCAAGCCGGCGGTGGGCGCGGTACTGCACACCCATTCGGTCAACGCCACCGTGCTGTCCCGGCTCACGGCCGGTGATCATCTGGTGTTCGAGGACTACGAGCTGCAAAAGGCCTTCAGCGGCGTTTCCACCCACGAATCAAAAGTGCTGGTACCGATTTTCGACAACGATCAGGACATCGCCCGGCTCGCCGACAAGGTCCAGCCCTGGCTGGATCAACACCCTGACTGCGCCGGTTACCTGATTCGCGGTCATGGTTTGTACACCTGGGGCGCGAAGATGAGCGATGCCTTGCGCCAGATCGAAGCCTTCGAATTCTTGTTCGAATGCGAGCTCAAGACGCTGTCCGTGCTCAACCGCTGATCCCTGACGTACGCAACGATCAACGCACCGCAGCGTTCCCACTGCCTGAATCAACGTGTCGGATCGGCCCCAGAGCCGACCGATGCGGACCGAACCGAGGAAGCCCCGAAATGAGCAGTCTGTCCGTTTATCACGTGTCATCCCCCGAGCTGCCCAACAAGGTCCTGACGCACCTGGAAGACATTGCCTCGACCCTGGCCGAGCACGGTGTGGCGTTCGACCGCTGGCAGGCGGCAGCGCCCATCACCCCGGGCGCCAGCCAGGAGGAGGTCGTCGCGGCCTACCGCACCCAGATTGACAGGCTGATGACCGAGCGCGGTTACGTGACCGTCGACGTGATCAGCCTCAACAGCGATCACCCGCAGAAGGCCGAACTGCGCGCCAAGTTCCTCGAGGAGCACCAGCATGGCGAAGATGAGGTGCGTTTCTTCGTTGCCGGCCGTGGGCTGTTTACCCTGCACATCGACGACTTTGTCTACGCCGTGCTGTGCGAAAAAAACGACCTGATCTCGGTGCCGGCCGGCACCCGCCACTGGTTCGACATGGGCGAGAATCCGCATTTCGTCGCCATCCGCCTGTTCAATAACCCGGAGGGCTGGGTGGCCAAATTCACCGGCGAAAGCATCGCCGGCCAGTTCCCGCGTCTGGAAGACTGATTACCCATGACCATTAAAGCGATCCTGACCGACATCGAAGGCACCACCAGCGCGGTGAGCTTCGTCTTCGACGTGCTCTTTCCGTATGCCAAACAGCATCTGCCCGCGTTCGTTCGCGAGCATGCCGCCGACCCCGAGGTGGCCGCGCAGTTGCAGGCCGTGCGCAACGGCAGTGCCGAACCCGATGCGAGCGTTGATCGGGTGATCGAGATCCTGCTGCAATGGATCGCCGAAGATCGCAAAGCCACGCCGCTGAAAGCCTTGCAAGGCATGGTCTGGCAGCAGGGTTATCAGGCCGGCCAGCTCAAAGGGCATGTCTACCCGGACGCCGTGGAGGCGCTGAAACGCTGGCATCAGGCGGGGTACGCGCTTTACGTCTACTCCTCGGGCTCGATCCAGGCGCAGAAGCTGATCTTTGGTTGCTCCGAGGCGGGCGATCTGTCCGGACTGTTCAGCGGCTACTTTGACACCACCTCCGGGCCCAAGCGGGAGGAGGCGTCCTATCGATCGATTGCGTCGAGCATCGGTCAGCCGGCGGACGCCATTCTGTTTCTGTCTGACATCGTGGAAGAGCTCGATGCGGCGCAAGGGGCCGGCATGGTCACCTGCGCACTGGTGCGCGATGGCGGAGAACTGGATGGGCACATCAACGTCAGCAGTTTTACGGGGATAGAGCCCTGCGCTTTCTGACGATTCAAGCGTGCTGAAAACCGACGGCCGATGTCTTTGACATTGGCCGTTTTTGTATCCAAATGCGGAAAAATGTAAGTTGGTTTTTGTTCGTTTGTGGGAAGTTGCTTGTTTTACGGTCAGGCATGCCTGTTTGTTTTTGACGCTGTGTTTAACCCTCCTCGACTGTGTAACCCTTCGCCTGCCGGACCCTGACAGCTTTTGAGTGCGCCTCGTGCGGTCGTGTTGACGACAGCACCTGACGCCGTTTTCAGCTGCCATGCATAAAAAATCCAAGGGGCATCAGGGCCGCGCATTTGATGGTTTTAAACGGGAGGGGAACATGAAAAACGCGCAGACAGGGACGCTGAGTCCGTTGATACAACAAATGGTCACCAGCATCACTGAACAGGATGGCGATGCGGCCATCGCCAACGCACTTGACTGGCTGAGAGCTGAATGCCGCAGCGAACGGGCCATGCTCTATCAGTACCGAAACGGGGCGCTCCTCAGTTGCATCACGTCGAACGTCGACAGCTATTGGAAGGACCTTTATTGCCAGGGACGTCTGATGATCGAGGACCCGGTTATCCGCTGCTACCGACACACCATGGGCTTTCTGAATTGGGAAGAGGCCTTCAAGACCTACCCGCCGTCGCCGGCCTACATGGCGGCGGTGGAGGATTGCGACCTCCTGCCAGCCTTTTCCTACGGCTACAGCAGCCAGACGCGGGCTAATCAGGGTGTCATCACCATTTGCACGCTCAACGGCATGGAGCGCCCGCTGACCCACAACGATCGTTACCTGCTGACGAGTCTGGTGCCGATGCTTCATGTGGCGGGGAAAGGGCGTCAACTGCAGACCCGAGCGCTGTCGCCCAAAGAGCTGGAAATTCTCAAGTGGGCGCGGGAAGGCAAGACGGCGTGGGAGATCGGGCTGATAAAGGAAGTCTCGGAAGCAACCGTCAAACATCACTTCAAGAGCATCTACGCCAAGCTCGGGGTGACCAATCGTGCGCAGGCGGTGGGCGAGGCGTTGTGCCGAGGGATTATTCAATAGGCCCGCTCTGAGAGACAGCGCAGCAATGACTGTCATTGCGTGAAGGGAGTGACTCGAAAAAAGCTCAAAAAAAACCGCGATAGCATCAACTATCGCGGGAATCTACAAGGGATGCTTCGATGAGAGTGAAACGTGCTGCTGCCGGAACGCAATGTTCCGGCCTGATACCTATCGGGTGTGATAAGTAGGCAAATCAAAACGGTGCTGGCTTTGCAACATCGAGATGGCGGGCAGCTCGCTGGCTTGTGCGGCCAGGTCGCGACGAATCGCGCTGATCACCCATTCCAGTTGCACTGGGGTGTGCAGTTGAGCGTAGGACACGCAGCGACGGATGTTGGTGCCTTGATCGTTACGCAGAGTCAACAGAACCCCGCCGTCCGGACGCGGTTGAGTGGTGACTTCGAAATCGGAAAATACGGATGCGAATTTTTCTTGGATGAAAGTCATGTCTAGAGGCTCCATTGCTCATGGGATAACAAGCTTGGAATGACTAGTGCAGTGACTGTGCCAGTTTTTGAGGTTAAATAAATATCAATGAAATCAGCGGGTTACGGTTTTTTAAAAAATGCTGCCTCGTGCAATTTGCATGAACGCCTCTCGTGCATCCTGCAATTTACCGGAGTTGGGAGTGAGTGTTGGGTGACGCGGGGAGGGGTGCACGCATTGCGTGACATGACTGAGACAGCGGTATAGGGGATTTATTTCACGTTGTTGCGAAATTTTCTCGGTGAGCGTTCAGGCGCCACTATCACCTCCATTGAAACCGATGGTTGGGCGCCGATCATTGGTGCTGGCAGGGTTGGCGTCATGTGTGACGGCGCCCTCTGCGCTGCGCGCCTGGAGTTGTTGCTGTGAGTGGAACTACACGCTTTGTCCATGGCTCATAGATTGCCTGGCCCGTAGATCGCCGCATCCTTTGATTCATACCGCGCAATGCATTGCGCTACTGGAGTTACCTATGTCCGAAGCCCCCAACACGACCGGTTCTGCCACGCGCATGACAGACGAAGAAGCACTGGAATTTGCCGAGCAGGTATTCGACCGGGCCCGTGCTGGCGACGCCCCGATGCTCGACCGGCTGCTGGAAAACGGCTTGACCCCCAATCTTCGCAACCACAAAGGCGACACGCTGTTGATGCTGGCCAGCTATCACGGTCATCAAGACGCCGTGCGGGTGCTGCTCAAGCACAAGGCTGACCCTGAACTGCGCAACGACAACGGCCAGAGCCCCATCGCCGGCGCTGCTTTCAAGGGCGATCTGGAAACCGTGAAGATCCTCGTGGAAGCTGGCGCAGAGGTTGAAGGCGCTTCCGCCGACGGCCGCACGGCATTGATGATGGCGGCGATGTTCAACCGTACGGCGATCGTCGATTACCTGATCTCCAAGGGTGCCAACCCTCATATCCAGGATGCCAAGGGCGTCACTCCGCTGATGGCCGCGCAGACCATGGGTGCGACCGAGACCGCCGAGCAGCTCACCCGTCTGGGGGCGTAAGCGATAGAGGCGCGCCGCATTTCCAGCTATTCTGCGCGCCTGTTTTCCAGCCCTCGGACGATCTGCCATGAAAGCTTCACTCATCGAATTCATCAGCAAGATCAGCTCCGGCTGCATGAGCGATGAAGAAATCGAAAAAATCGCCGATGAGGCCACCCAGGCTTACGGCGATCCCGATGCGTTCCTGACCGCCAACCCTGACATCAATTTCGACGACACCTTCCCGATCCCGCTGGGGGAGTGGGTGGTGATCGGCAGCCTTCCCGACACCGTGTTGTTTCAGGCCGATACCTATCCCGACCTGCTCACCGAGATCATGGCGTCGTTTGGCCCGAACGTAATGTTCAACATCAAGCCCAAACAGCTGACCAAGGCCGAACCGCTGGCCGCGCTTAACCGTATACAGATTCAGCTGTCCAGCATGAACAAGGACATGGGCGGGTACGTGTTGATGGACGTCAGCGAGCCGCTGGACCACGTGCTGCAAACGGTGCTGGTCTACGGCGCCGACGTTGAGAGAGTCATGGCACTCGGCGTTGAACTCGGCCTATTGATCGAGCCCGCGCTGGAGGCGCTCAAGGCGCAGATTTGATCGCCTTCGACGCGTTTTGCTGCGCAGACAAATATCCCTGCCGACCAACGGAACCCTCGTTGCAGGCCACCACTCTCAAGTGGGCAAGCCTTCAATAAGGAGCAACACCATGGGTTCTACTTTCAACGGTCTGATCGGCCTGATCATTCTGGCGCTGGATATCTGGGCCATCATCAACGTGCTGAAAAGCGGCGCGGAAACCGGGAAGAAAATTCTCTGGATTTTGTTGATTGTCATCCTGCCGGTGCTGGGCCTGATCATCTGGGCAATCGCTGGCCCTCGTGGCAACGTGCGTATCTAGTAGCGTGCATCTCTAGAAGCGCAGCAAGGCTTCAGAACACATGACGCCCGACTGGCCTGGCCAGTCGGGCGTTTTTGTTGGGGGCGGATTACCTTTGCGCCGCCACGACATTCGACCTGTCATGCGCCGCGACGTAGAATGCGCGCCTTCTTGTGGGCGGCGCGCCGTCCTGTCATCAGTAGTTATCGGGGACTCCATCCATGAGCGATTATCAAGAAACGTTGTACGAAGGCTATGGCCAGCGCTTTCGCATGGAAAAAATGCTGCATGAAGTGCGCACCGAGCATCAGCATCTGGTGATCTTCCAGAACCCGCGCATGGGTCGCGTCATGGCGCTGGACGGCGTGATTCAGACCACTGAAGCCGACGAGTTCATTTATCACGAGATGCTCACCCACGTGCCGATTCTGGCCCACGGCCGCGCCAAACGCGTCCTGATCATCGGCGGTGGCGATGGCGGCATGCTGCGCGAAGTCGCCAAGCACGCGACGGTCGAGCACATCACCATGGTCGAGATCGACGGCACCGTGGTCGAGATGTGCAAGGAATACCTGCCGAATCACTCCAAAGGCGCTTTCGATGATTCGCGTCTGAACCTGGTCATCGACGACGGCATGCGCTTCGTTGCCAACACCGAGGAAAAATTCGACGTCATCATTTCCGATTCAACCGACCCGATCGGGCCGGGCGAAGTGCTGTTCTCGGAGAATTTCTATCAGGCCTGCCATCGCTGCCTCAACGAAGGCGGCATTCTGGTCACGCAGAACGGCACGCCATTCATGCAGTTGAGCGAAGTGCAGACCACGGCAGGGCGCATGAATGGACTGTTCGCCGACTGGCATTTCTATCAGGCAGCGGTGCCCACCTACATTGGCGGCGCGATGACCTTTGCCTGGGGCTCTACGGATTCCCAGCACCGCAAGATTTCGCTGGACACTTTGCATCAGCGGTTCGCCGGCAGCGGCATCGTCACCCGTTACTACAACCCTGAGGTCCACATCGGCGCCTTCGCATTGCCGCAGTACGTGCTTCAGGCGATCAGCAAGCCAAGCAACGCCTGACCCCGCTGCAAGGTTACGTAAACCTGACATCCATGGGCTGATGTCAGGTAAACGTAACTTCTCCTTGATCGCCCTGCATGTCACGTATACATTCCATTCATCGTTGAATGTTATGCAGGCGTGACAAATGGACGCGACGTTGTTGCTTGAGCGGCTGGGTAGCCAGATCGAAGAAATGCGTAGGTCCCGCGGGCTGACTCAGGTTCAGTTGGCCTACCAGTCGGGCATGACACGGCAAAAGCTTGCCGAAGTCGAAAAAGGCAGCCCGACCGTGGCGGTGAATTTCTACGCCAAGGTCCTGGCCGCGTTGAATGCCGAGATAAAAGTCGTCTCCGCACGACGTCCGACGTTTGAAGAGCTGCGCGAGGTGTTCCAGTGAAACCCCTGGATCGTGTACGCATTTTTACCCCGGAGGGTGAGAGTGGTGAGCTGTCGGCATCGGCGTCCGGCGACTACCTGTTTCGCTACGGCCTGGACGCCAGCCCGGCGTCGCAGATCAGCCTGACCATGGGGGTTCGCGATGCGGCCTACGCATCGCGCAGCCTGCACCCGGTCTTCCAGATGAACCTCCCCGAAGGCTTCGTGCTGGAACAGCTGCGCAATCGCCTCGCTAAAACCACACCCATCAACCCGATGCTGCTCATGGCATTGACCGGCAGCGGTTCGCCGGTCGGCCGCGTGGCGGTGGCGTCTCCCATGATCGACGAGTTGCTGGGTGGCGCGGGCCCCGTCCCAGGCAGAAGCCTGGGGCAGATACTCAGTTGGGACGGGACGCAGGATCTGTTTGCCGAACTGGTCGATCAGTACATTTTGCGCACCGGGATTTCAGGTGTTCAGCCCAAAGTCATCGTGCCCGACTCGGATTTCGTGACGCACCCGAAAGCCACGCTGTTGATGCCGGAACTGATCGTCAAATCGGGGAGGGCGGACTTCCCCGGGTTGGCCGTTAACGAGTACGTATGCATGGACGCTGCGCGCAGAGCCGGCATGCCGGTGCCGGAATTTCATCTGTCGGATAACCGCCAGCTGTTCGTCATGCGCCGTTTTGATCGTGATGCTGAGCAGCGGGCCATCGGCTTCGAGGACATGGCTGTGCTGATGGGCCGGGGCACCGAGCAGAAATACGACTCCAGCTACGAAAACATCGCCAAGGCCATTCGCCTGTTTTGCGCGCCTGAGCATGTGCGTGAATCGCTGGATCAATTCTTCGACATCGTCGCGCTCAGTTGCATGGTCGGCAACGGCGACGCCCATCTGAAGAACTTCGGGGTGTTGTATCGCGACCCGCTGGGGGCGGACGCGCAACTGGCGCCGGCCTACGACATCGTCAACACCACTGCGTACATAAAAGACGACGCGCTTGCCCTGCGTCTGGATGGCTCAAAGAGCCTGTTCGGATCGCGGCTCGGCATTCTGAGCCTGACGTCGACCTGTGACATCCGCAAACCGAACGTGCGCATTGCGCGACTGATCGCGGCCGTGCAGGCGTCCCTGCAGGAAAACGCCTCGCTCCGCCCCCACGCGCCCCTTGTCTTTGAAGCCATCGAGCACGCCGTCGAGCGCTATGCCCAGACGTTCAAGGTTTGATCCTGATTCGAGGCTTTGTAAGAAAATATGTGAGGGGGAACTAATCAACGGAATTTTCACCGTTTCTTCGGGAAGATTCGCGCCGTTCCGAGACTGCTCCCTGATTGTGATAACCGTTTGTGCCGATCCGTCATGAAGAATGCGCGGCATCGGTGGTAAACCGCGGAGGTTCACGTAATATTTGGCCCCCGCAGCCCGGACCGGCATTTCGATGAGGTCGGGCGCACAGCTTTTTGAACTTAAACCTGAATCCAACGGATCCCACAACCCATGGCCAAAACGGACGCCCCGGCGCGCGCGCCGCAACCTACCGTCAAATCGCACCTGGCCTATACGCTCCTGAGCGGCCTGGTGCTGATGGTTCTGTACACCCTTCTGCGCGTAGCGCTGCTGGTCTATAACCGCGAAGGCATCGGTGCGACGCCAGCTTCGACCTTCGTCGAGGCGTTCGCCAATGGCCTGCGGTTCGATTTGCGTCTGGTCGTGTACATCCTGATTCCCCTTCTGCTGTCCCTGTTCAGCGCGCGCATGATGGCGGCCCGTGGGGGCTTCCGCTTCTGGCTGACGCTGGTCGCGAGCCTGACCGCGTTCTTCGGCCTGATGGAGATGGATTTCTACCGTGAATTCCACCAGCGCCTGAATGGCCTGGTGTTCCAGTACGTCAAAGAAGACCCGAAAACCGTCCTGAGCATGATCTGGTACGGCTATCCGGTGGTTCGCTATCTGCTGGCGTGGGCGCTGGTCACCTGGCTGCTGAGCCTGGTCTTCAAAGGCGTCGATCGCGTGACCCGGCCCCGTGGCGGGTTTAACGTTGCCAGCGCTGACAACCGTGTGGTGGCGCCGTTGTACAAGCGCGCCGTGGTGTTCCTGCTGTGCCTGGTGGTGGCCGTCATCGCTGCTCGCGGCACCCTGCGCCAGGGCCCGCCACTGCGTTGGGGAGATGCGTACACGACCGACTCCAACTTCGCCAACACCCTCGGGCTAAACGGCACGCTGACGCTGATCGCGGCGGCCAAGAGCCGGATGTCCGAAGACCGCGACAACATCTGGAAGGCGACCCTGCCTCAGGCCGAAGCCCAGCAGGTCGTTCGTGACATGCTGCTGACCGCCAACGACAAGCTGATCGATCCAGAAAAAGCTGCGGTGCGTCGCGATTTCACGCCGCCGCCGGCCAACACGCTGCCGATCAAGAACGTCGTCGTGATCCTGATGGAAAGCTTCGCCGGGCATTCGGTGGGTGCGCTGGGCGACGAGTCGAACATCACGCCTTACTTCGACAAACTGTCCCAGGAAGGTCTGCTGTTTGATCGCTTCTTCTCCAACGGCACGCACACCCACCAGGGCATGTTTGCGACCATGGCCTGCTTCCCGAACGTGCCGGGCTTCGAGTACCTGATGCAGACGCCGGAAGGCAGTCACAAACTGTCCGGTTTGCCGCAGCTGCTCAGCGCGCGCAAGTACGACGACGTGTATGTCTACAACGGTGACTTCGCCTGGGACAACCAGTCGGGCTTCTTCAGCAACCAGGGCATGACCAACTTCATTGGCCGCAATGACTTCGTCAACCCAGTGTTCTCGGACCCGACCTGGGGCGTGTCCGACCAGGACATGTTCGACCGTGGCGCCGAGGAACTCAAAGCCCGCGAAGCCAAGGGCAAGCCGTTCTATGCGTTGCTGCAGACCCTGTCCAACCACACGCCGTACGCACTGCCGGCAAACCTGCCGGTCGAGCGTGTGACCGGCCATGGCACGCTGGATGAACACCTCACCGCCATGCGTTATTCGGATTGGGCGCTGGGTCAGTTCTTCGAGAAGGCCAAGAAAGAGCCGTACTACAAGGACACGCTGTTTGTGGTCGTCGGTGACCACGGCTTCGGCAACAACGAGCAGATCACCGAGATGGACCTGGGCCGCTTCAACGTGCCGATGCTGATGATCGCCCCGGGCCTGCAAGACAAGTTCGGCAAGCGCAGCAGCATCGTCGGCACGCAGATCGACATCGTCCCGACCATCATGGGCCGCCTGGGTGGCGATACCGTGCACCAGTGCTGGGGCCGCGACCTGCTCAATCTGCCGGCAGGCGACGAAGGCTTCGGTGTAATCAAGCCATCGGGCAGTGAGCAGACCGTGGCGCTGGTCACCGGCAACCGGATCCTGATCGAACCCAAGGAAATGGAGCCGAAAGTGTACAGCTACGAGTTGGGCACCAAGCCCCACGCCGAGCTGATGCCGAATGCGCCGGACGTCACCGAGTTGCGCAAGAAGCTCGACAGCTTCCTGCAGACCGCGACCAAGAGCCTGCTGGACAACACGGCAGGGGTCAAAGACGCCAAGCCGCAATGACCGCAGCCTGATGAAGAACGCCCCGAGACCGGGGCGTTTTTTTTGCCTGCGGATCGTTGGCATCACGCTGCTAACGTCAGCCGGGCGCTGACGATTCGGGTTGAACGTCGTTGCGCTGCAAGGGTCAAGATCACTAGGCCGTTGTCCGGCCCTTACTGAGGAGACATTGATGAAAGTGTGGACTATTTCGTTTCTGGACAAAGACGGTGTGCAGCAAACCCTCGATCTTGAATCCGATCACCGTCCCAGTGATGAAGAGGCTGCGCAGCGAATCCGTCCGATCCTGTTTCCGGTCGCCAGTGATCTTGATCTGATCGACCTCGACGGTCGCACCGCCGAGCCCACCGTGAAGACACTCAAAGAGCAGAACGCGGTACAGATCATCTCCATCGTAGAAGCCCCCTAAAAAGCCTGGATTTCCTGCCACCCTGCCAATTGGCAACGCCCTATCAATGCGCGTACTCTGCCAGTGAGGTCGGTGAAGCATCTACCCGAGGCAGCTCGCGCACGTATGCCCGTTTTGTAAAACGCACCGGCCTTGTCAGCGACATGCTTGAGTCCCGGGCGGCAGATGACCTGCCGCTACACGCCTCGCCATCGGGGAGTGTTTCGGGATAGTTGAAACTCTATCTATCGTTGCATAGGAGGACGTTTCATGAGCACAGCCTATCAAGAAGACGTCAGCAGCCATGTTCTGCGCTGCATGAAAGAAGGCGGTTTCGACTTCGCACGCATTCACCCCATCGAGTTCTATGCCACCTTTCCGGATGAGGACCGGGCGCGTCAGGCGGCGGAAAAATTTCGCGGCGAGTCAGTCAATGTTCAGCTCAATGCTCTGGAAGACGGTGCGTGGCACCTGGAACTGAGCAAGTTGATGTACGCAACCTACGACGGGATAGGCGACTTCGAGCAGGATTTCCAGACCGCGATTTTCGGTCTGGACGGGGAGGTTGAAGGCTGGGGCGTCAAGCAGGAGCTCAAGCGCCTTCATTGATCGGGCTTAATTGACAGTCAGGCCCGAAAACAGGGCATGCACGATTGAACGCCGTCTCTCGGCTCCACGGCAAATCAGTGGCGCGGGAGAGGCACCGAGCCGAATCGCAGGCAAAAAAAAGCCGCTCTCATGGGAGCGGCGGAAAGGGAATATCGGGTGGCGTTGCCAATCAGGTTTTGAGCCAATCGCCTTGTGGAATCCGGCGGGTTGGTCTGCGGTATGGGGCGATTATGCTCAGTGCGCGTAACGCGCGGAAATGAACTGTGGCTATGCCTGCGATAGATTTTCAAACGGAACGACGCTTCGCCATGAAGCGCCGGGGAACGGGTTAGGGCGCATCGTGCACAGGAATGGTGCGGACGCTCCGGCTGTTTAATTCAACCCATTGATATTAAAGCGTTTATGCCGATGGCACGGGCCTTGCGAAGGCTCTGGTGTCCATGGTGACAAGGAGTACGGCATGATCCGCACCTTTTATGACGAGATGTACGATGCGGGCGGCATAGTCCGTCCGCATTATCGGGAATTCGCCCGCTGGTTGGGCGAAGCGCCGCCTGAGTTGCTCGCTCAGCGCCGGCGTGAGGCCGATCTTTTGTTTCATCGCGCCGGGATCACGTTCACGCTGTACGGCGACGAGCAGGGCACCGAGCGGCTCATCCCTTTCGACACGATTCCGCGCAGCATCCCGGCCAGCGAGTGGCGGGTGGTAGAGCGCGGCTGCATACAGCGCGTCAAGGCGCTGAACATGTTTCTCGCTGACCTCTATCACGATCAGCGCATCATCAAGGCCGGGATCATTCCCGCCGAACAGGTCCTCGCCAACGAGCAATACCAGTTGGCGATGCAGGGCCTGAATCTTCATCGTGACCTGTATTCGCACATCTCAGGCGTCGATCTGGTGCGTGATGGCGACGGCACGTATTACGTGCTCGAAGACAACCTGCGCACGCCTAGCGGTGTGAGTTACATGCTCGAAGACCGCAAGATGATGATGCGGCTGTTCCCCGAGCTGTTCGCCGCGCAGCGCATCGCGCCGATCGATCACTACCCGAACCTGCTGCTGGACACCCTGAAAAGCTCCAGCCCGCTGGATAATCCGAGCGTCGTGGTGCTGACGCCCGGGCGCTTTAACAGCGCGTTTTTCGAGCACGCGTTTCTGGCTCGGGAAATGGGCGTCGAACTGGTGGAGGGCGCTGACCTTTTCGTGCGCGATGACCGCGTGTTCATGCGAACCACCGACGGCCCGAAAGCGGTCGACGTGATTTACCGCAGGCTCGACGACGCGTTCCTCGATCCGCTGGCATTCAACCCGGATTCAATGCTCGGCGTGCCGGGCCTGCTGTCCGCGTACCGTTCGGGCAATGTGGTGCTGGCCAATGCCATCGGCACCGGCGTGGCGGACGACAAGTCGGTTTACCCCTTTGTGACCGACATGATCCGTTTCTACCTCGACGAAGAGCCGATCCTGAAGAACGTGCCGACCTGGCAGTGCCGCAAGCCCGAAGAGCTGTCCCACGTGCTCGCCAATCTGGGCGATCTGGTGGTCAAGGAAACCCAGGGCTCCGGCGGTTACGGCATGCTCGTGGGCCCCGCCGCCACCGCCGCGGAAATCGAGTCGTTCCGTGCGCGGCTCAAGGCCAAGCCCCACGCGTATATCGCGCAACCGACCTTGTGTTTGTCGACCTGTCCGACCTTCGTCGAGAACGGCATCGCCCCGCGCCACATCGACCTTCGCCCGTTCGTCCTGGCTGGCCGCGAAACCCGTGTAGTGCCCGGTGGTCTCACGCGCGTTGCCTTGCGCGAAGGGTCGCTGGTGGTGAACTCGTCGCAGGGTGGCGGAACCAAGGACACCTGGGTGGTCGAGGATTAAGGATGCCTGCCAATGCTAAGTAGAACTGCCTCGGATTTATATTGGATGTCGCGGTACCTGGAGCGCGCCGAAAACCTCGCGCGGATGCTCGACGTCAGTTACTCGCTGTCGCTGATGCCACAGGACGGACGCGGGGATGGCCTCAATGAAATCGCCATGCCACTGCTGATCACCGGAACCCTGGACGATTACCTGGAGCGCCACGGCGACCTGCACGCCGAGCGCTTGCTGCACTTTTTCGCGCTGGACGCCGAAAACCCCGCCAGCATCTTCAGCTGCCTGGGCGCGGCGCGGGCCAGTGCCCATGCGGTACGCGGGCGTATTACTGCGGACATGTGGGAAAACATCAACGCCACTTACCTGGAAATTCGCGGCATCGCCGAGCAGGGATTGAGCCGCTACGGCATGAGCCGTTTCTGCGAGTGGGTCAAGGAGCGTTCGCACCTGTTCCGCGGCGCGACCTACGGCACCATCATGCGCAACGACGCCTTCCGGTTCATCCGTCTGGGGACGTTCATCGAGCGCGCCGACAACACCCTGCGCATGCTCGATGCGCGTTATGAAATGCTCGAATTGCGCGGCCCGTCCGCCAACGCGGCGGCAGACAGTTCCGCCGCCGGCTACTACCAATGGAGTGCGCTGTTGCGCGCCTTGTCGTCATTCGAGGCGTACACGGAAGTCTATCGCGACGCACCGGGTGCTCGTCAGGTCGCTGAATTGCTGCTGTTGCGTGCGGATATTCCGCGCTCATTGCGTGCGTGTCTGGAGGAGCTGGACATCATTCTCGCCAGTCTGCCCGGGGCCAATGGCCGTCCCGCCCAGCGTCTGGCCGCCGAGCTGGACGCTCGCCTGCGCTACACCGGCATCGACGAGATTCTCGATGAAGGCCTGCATGAGTGGTTGAACGAATTCATTCCACTTCTGGCCCAACTGGGTAGCGTCATTCACACTTCTTACCTGGAGGCTGCATGAGACTCTCAATTAGCCACGAGACCACTTATCACTACGACGATCAGGTCCGCGCCAGCATCCAGTATTTGCGTCTGACCCCCCACGACAGCGAGCGTCAGCAAGTGCTGAGCTGGCAGTTGGCGTTGCCCCGTCCGGTGCGCGCGCAGATCGATCCTTTCGGCAATATTCTCCACGTGCTGACCCTGGACGAACCCCACGAAGCGATCGTGATTGGCGCACGTGGCCAGGTCGAGATCGACGAGAAGCGCGAGTCGGAACATGAGAGCCAGTCGTCGCTGCCGTTCCTGCGTTTCACCCGCCTGACCGAAGCTGACGAAGCGATTCGCGCCTTCGCTGTCGCGCAGACCCAGAAGCGCACCGACCGCACTGCGCTGATCGATATGATGCACGCGCTCAACGAACACATCACTTACACGCCGGGCGCGACAGCGGTGGATACCTGCGCCGCCCAGGCATTCGCCAACCGCGCGGGCGTCTGTCAGGATCACACCCACGCATTTCTGGCCTGTGCCCGCAGTCTGGGGGTGCCGGCGCGCTATGTGTCGGGTTATCTCTACAGTGACAGCAGCGAACATCTGTCCAGCCATGCGTGGGCAGAGGCCTGGATCGACGACGCCTGGTACAGCTTCGACGTGACCAATCAGTTGGCGATCCCGGAGCGGCATCTGAAGCTGGCGGTGGGCCTGGATTATCTGGATGCCTGTCCGGTACGTGGCATGCGCCGCGGCGGCGGTTGTGAGCAGATGCACGCCAAGGTCGTGGTGTCGCCCTCAGCGCCGATTGCGGTCCCGGCGGCGAAGAAAAAGCCTGTTCCCGCGCCGATGATCCAGGTGCAACGCCAGGGCTGATCAGCCCGTTGCGGTCGAGCGATCAGCTCGGCCGCGTTCCCACGGTCTGCGCGCCACTCAGTGCGACAGACAGCCCTGCGTTCATTTCGCCCAGCGCGCTGACCTCATACAATCAGCCCCCTTACGATCCGCTGCCAGACCACCCGCCGCCACGCCATCCAAGACGCGACCACGCGATACCCGCACGGCCAACGGCTGCCTGTTTGAAACAGGCAGCCGGCCAAGTGCGTGTGGGGGTCTGCAGGTAGCAGAGCGAAGCATGCTCAGCCGAACAGTCGCGTCATGTTCGGCAGGATCAGCAGCAGTGTGGTGGCGAAAACGATTAATCCGGCCTGACGTATTTTCGAGCGTTTGAACCTGAACTTGAACATGGTAAATGCCTTTTCTTGTTATTCCTGAGCAACAGAAACCCATGGACCTTGGGCGTGACCAAGGCGAGGGTTGGCAAAGGTGAGGCAAAAGAGCAGGTGCCCCGATCAGCAAATCGCGGGCGGCAGGCGCTGGGTGAAACGATTTTGTTATGGCGCCACTGCTACTGACTAAACCTTAGAAGCCACGTGCCGTGCGGTTTAGATCATTGAGGATTAACCAGTTGCGCCTTTATAACTTGAGCACTTTAGGCGAATGGCCATCGCTCAAATATTCGCCTGCTAGACGCCTGCGTCCAAAACGGTCCACGCTCAATAGCTCGCTACCGTTCGTCCGAGTCCGAAACTTCGCACAACCCGCTACCCTGTCACTTGATCCGGCGAAACAGCGCGCCCTGTGTGTCGCTTCGTGATAGACAGTGCCCCCATGACAGTTCGACTGTCGATCGCACAGATAAAAAGACAGTTCATCGGGTTAGCGAGGACAGGATGACCGAAGCGTTTATTTACGATGCCTTGCGCACGCCGCGGGGCAGGGGCAAGTCGGACGGCGCGTTGTACAGCGTCAAACCGGTGGAGCTGGTGGCAGGGCTGTTGAAAGAACTGCAAGTTCGCAATCACCTCGACACCCACCACGTCGATGACATTGTGCTGGGCTGCGTCACGCCCATTGGCGATCAAGGCGCCGACATCGCCAAAACCGCAGCGCTGGTCGCCAATTGGGCCGTGAGCGTGCCCGGGGTTCAGGTCAACCGGTTCTGCGCCTCGGGGCTTGAAGCGGTGAATCTGGGGGCGATGAAGATCCGCTCCGGGTTCGAGGACTTGGTGGTGGTGGGCGGCGTGGAGTCGATGTCTCGCGTGCCGATGGGCACTGACGGCGGCGCCTGGATGCTGGACCCGCACACCAATCTGCACACCCACTTTACGCCCCAGGGGATCGGCGCCGATCTGATCGCCACCCTCGAAGGCTTCAGCCGCGACGACGTCGACCTGTTCGCCGTGCAGTCCCAGCACAAGGCGTCACTGGCGCGCGAGCGGGGTGCGTTTCGCCGTTCGCTGGTGCCGGTTAAAGACCAGAACGGCCTGCTCTTGCTCGACCATGACGAGTTCATCCGCCCCGACACCACGTCCGAGGCCCTGGGCAAGCTGCGCCCGAGTTTCGAGGCGATCGGTAAAATGGGCTATGACGCCACGGCGCTGCGGGTCTACAGCCACGTTGAACGGATCGAACACGTGCACACGCCGGGCAACAGCTCCGGCATCGTCGATGGCGCCGCCTTGATGCTGCTCGGCACCGCGCAAAAAGGCCAGGCGCTGGGGCTGCGACCACGGGCCCGCATTGTGGCGACGGCGGTGACCAGCACCGATCCGACTATTATGCTCACCGGTCCTGCGCCCGCGACGCGCAAGGCTCTGGCGCGGGCGGGGCTGACCATTGATGACATCGACCTGTTCGAGGTCAACGAAGCCTTCGCCTCGGTGGTGCTCAAGTTCATCAAGGACATGGGCGTCGACCCCGACAAGGTCAACGTCAACGGCGGCTCGATTGCCCTCGGCCACCCACTGGGTGCCACGGGTTGCATCATTCTCGGCACGCTGCTCGACGAGCTGGAAGCCCGGCAGTTGCGTTACGGCCTGGCGACCCTGTGCGTCGGCGGCGGTATGGGCATCGCGACGATCATCGAACGGGTATGAACGTGGAGCACGATAAGCGCTTCGCCCACCGCCTTTATCCGATAACTGTTTCAGGAAGAAAGACCGCATGAGCGATGCCATCCGCTACGAAACCGGGCCGGATCAGATCATCACGCTGACCATCGACATGCCCGGCCAGCAGGCCAATACCATGAATGCGGCGTATCGCCAGGCCATGGCGGAGACCCTTGAACGCCTGCTGGCGGACAAAGAGGCCATCGCCGGTGTGATCATCCGCTCGGCGAAGAAGACGTTCTTTGCCGGCGGAGACCTCAACGAGCTGAGTCAGATTGACGCCGCCCGCGCTGCCGCTTTCTACCAGATGACCATGGACGTCAAGGCCCAGCTTCGCGCGCTGGAAACATTCGGCAAACCGGTGGTGGCCGCCATCGAGGGTTCTGCATTGGGCGGTGGCCTGGAGCTGTGCCTGGCCTGTCACCATCGCATCGCAATCAATGGTGGCCAGGTCAGATTGGGCTTGCCGGAAGTCACCCTCGGTTTGCTTCCGGGTGGCGGCGGCACCGTGCGGCTGGTGCGCATGTTGGGGCTGGAGAAAGCCCTGCCGTTGCTGATGGAAGGCCGGACCCTGGGCGTCGATCACGGGTTGAAACTCGGTGTGATCGATCAGTTGGCCAGCGACGCCGATGACCTGATGGCCAAGGCGCGTGAATGGATTATGGCCAATCCGGCGCCGATCAAAGCCTGGGATCAACCGGGGTTTGAATTGCCCGGCGGCACGCCTGCGCACCCGAAAGTGGCGCAGATGCTGGCCGTCGCGCCGTCGATCCTGCGCAGCAAAACCTGGGGTTGTTACCCGGCGCCGGAGAAGATCCTGGCCGCCGCCGTGGAAGGCGCGCAGGTGGATTTCCATACGGCGGAGAAAATCGAGGCGCGTTACTTCACCGAGCTCGCCACCGGCCCCATCGCCAAGAACATGATCGGCAGCTGGTTTCAGCTCAACCGGGTCAAGGCGGCTGAGGCGCGGCCCAAGGCGCCGCCGGTGTTCAACATGCGCAAGGTCGGCATTCTCGGGGCGGGGTTAATGGGTGGCGGCATCGCCTATATCACGGCGGTGGCGGGCGTCAGCGTGATCCTCAAGGACGTCAACCTGGCGGCGGCGCAGAAGGGCAAGGATTACTCGGCGCGGTTGCTGAACAAGCAGGTTGCCAACGGTCGCCTCACCGAGGCTCAGCGCGACGCCGTGCTGAGCCGAATCAAGCCGACCGGCCGCGACAGCGATCTCGAAGGTTGCGACCTGATCATCGAGGCGGTATTCGAGAATCGCGAGCTGAAAGCGCAGGTCAGCGCCGCCGCCGAGCAGGTGGTGGTGCCCAATGCGGTGATTGCGTCCAACACCTCGACGCTGCCCATTACCGGGCTGGCCAGCGCCATCAGCCGGCAAGAGCGCTTCATCGGCCTGCATTTTTTCAGCCCGGTGGAGAAGATGCGCCTGGTGGAAATCATCAAGGGCGCACGCACCAACGACATGACCCTGGCGCGGGCCTTCGATTTCGTTCAGCAGATCGGCAAGACCGCGATTCTGGTCAACGACACGCGCGGCTTCTTCACCTCGCGGGTGTTCGCCACCTATGCCGATGAAGGCATTGCCATGCTCGGCGAGGGCGTCAGTGCGCCGATGATCGAGACCGAGGCGCGCAAGGCCGGGATGCCCGTGGGGCCGCTGGCGGTGTCCGACGAGGTGTCGTTGAGGCTGATGAGCCAGATTCGCCAGCAGACGCGCAAGGACCTGGCCGAGCAGGGCGTTGAGCTGGCCGGGCATCCGGCCGACGCGGTCATCGAGCAGCTGCTGCATGAATTTGATCGCGCAGGGAAAACCTCCGGCGGCGGTTTTTACGACTACCCCGACGGCGCGCCCAAGCACTTGTGGCCAGAGTTGAAAATCCGGTTCGAGAAGCCCGACGCACAGATCAGTGGTCAGGATATTCGCGACCGCTTGCTGTTCATCCAGGCCCTCGAAACGGTGCGCTGCATGGAGGAGGGTGTGCTGCGCTCAACAGCGGACGCCAACGTTGGTTCGATGCTCGGGATCGGCTTTCCGGCCTGGACCGGTGGGGCGTTGCAGTTCATCAATCAATACGGGCTGAAGCTGTTTATTAACCGCGCCCGCGCCTTGGCTGAGCGCTACGGCGAGCGCTTTCAACCGCCTGCGCTGCTGTTGCAGAAAGCCGAGGAAGGGACGCTGTTCTAGCGAAGACTCCTCGCTGTGCCATATCAAGGGTTGGGACAGCGTGGGTTCAGCTGAACACGGCGCACTGCCTCAACTGGGCCTTGCCTTGCCCTGGCCTTCAAGGCAGGCTTGGCCCACGCATTTTCGCTTTTGTCGCTTCAGGGACTTTTATGTCGTTACGCATCTGCATTCTGGAAACCGACGTACTTCGCCCGGAACTGGTCGATCAATACCAGGGTTACGGGCGGATGTTCGAGAAACTCTTCGCGCGCCAGCCGGTGCCAGCGGAATTTGTCGTCTACAACGTCATGCAGGGCGATTACCCGCCAGATGACGAGCCGTTCGACGCGTATCTGATCACCGGCTCCAAGGCTGATTCCTTCGGCACCGATCCGTGGATCGAAACCCTGAAGACGTATCTGCTCGACCGCTACAAGCGCGGCGACAAGTTGCTGGGTGTGTGTTTCGGCCATCAGTTGCTGGCACTGCTGCTGGGCGGCAAGACCGAGCGCGCGCCACAGGGGTGGGGCGTCGGCATTCATCATTACAACCTCGCACCCACTCAACCGTGGATGACGCCGGCGCTGGACAAGCTCACGCTGCTAATCAGCCATCAGGATCAGGTCACTGCGCTGCCCGAAGGCGCGACGGTCATTGCCACCAGCGAGTTCTGCCCGTTTGCTGCTTATCACATCAACGACCAGGTGCTGTGCTTCCAGGGGCATCCGGAATTCATCCACGACTACTCGCGCACGCTGCTCGACATCCGCCAGGACGCCCTGGGCGAACAGGTCTACGGCAAAGGCATCGCCAGCCTGGAAGAAGACCACCACGGCACGGCGGTGGCGGAATGGATGATGCGGTTTGTGGCGAACAAGCGGCCGGTGAGCTAAAGCGCTGTTTTGCCGGGTGCAATAACCAGGCAGGACCGGCTTCAGCTGGATCGCCCGTAGGACCGGCTTCAGCCGGGAAGGGGTCAGTTGCCACGCTGCAAAATTGATGGTGCTCACGCTGGCCTCTTCCCGGCTAAAGCCGTTCCCACAGTCGTAGGCGTATTCGAAGCCGGTGCCACAGCCGTAAGCACATTCAAAAGCCTCAAAGCCAACCCGACCGCTTGAAGCTGGCAAACAAGATCCCGCACCCGCCGACGATCACCCCCAACACCATGTAATACCCGTAGTGCCAGGTCAGCTCGGGCATGTTCTCGAAGTTCATCCCATAGATCCCGGCGATGGCGGTGGGGAAGGCCAGGATCGCGGCCCAGGCGGCAAATTTGCGCTGGGTCAGGCTCTGCCGCGAAGACTCCAGCAGCAGGCTGATTTCGATGGTTTGGCTGGCGATGTCGCGCAGGTTGGAAAGGTCTTCCATCTGCCGCTTAACGTGGATTTCCACGTCGCGGAAGTACGGGCGCATGTTCTTGTCGATGAAGGGGAAGCTGAGCTTCTGCAGCTCCTCGCCAATCTCGACCATGGGCGCCACGTAACGGCGCAGGCGCAGCAGGTCCCGACGCAGCGAGTGGATGCGGTGGATGTCGGCTTCGTTGAGGTCCTTGCGCAGCACGTTGTGCTCAAGCTCTTCAAGCTCGCAGTGAATCGATTCGGTGACCGGCTGGTAGTTCTCGGTAACGAAATCCAGCAGTGCGTACAGGACGAAGTCTTCCCCATGTTCCAGCAGCAACGGCCGGGCTTCGCAGCGCTGACGCACCAGGCCATAGGACTTCGAGTCACCGTTGCGCGAGGTGATGACATAGCCCTTGCCGGCGAAAATATGGGTTTCGATGAAGATCAGCTTGCCGTTCTCGCGAATCGGCGCGTAGGTCACGATGAACAGCGCGTCACCAAAAGTCTCCAGCTTCGGCCGGCTGTGGACTTCCAGCGCGTCTTCGATGGCCAGCTCGTGCAGATTGAACTGCCGTTGCAGCGTGGTCAGTTCTTCGAGGCCCGGATGCTCCAGGCCGATCCAGACGAAATGCCCGGGTTTCGCCGCCCAGGCTGCGCCTTCGTCGAGGGCAATATTGGTGACTTTCTTTCCCGCACTGTAAACCGCAGCGGCAACCACTCGACCCATAATGTCTGCTTCTTCTTTTAGGGAAAACTCACGCGCAGCTTAGCGCGCTCCCTGATCAGAGTCGGCGGATTTAAACGAGTTCGCAGGTTTTTTCAGTGCCGTTCAGCGTCTGTTGGGAGGGTAGCCGCGCAGCCTCGGACTTGCGCGTCCATGCTGGCGATGCAGGCTTGCATCTGGCCGTGGCACAGCGCGATGAGTTGAGGGATATCGTCGCCGGTGAGGTTTGCGGTCGGGATCGCGGGCAGCGTGCGGATGATCACCTCGCCGCTGTTCCATCGGTTCAACGCCATGCTGCGCACGTAGGTGCTCACGCACACAGGCACAATGGGCACACCGGCTTTGATCGCCATCTGAAACGCCCCGCGCTTGAACGGCATCAGCCCTTCGCCCTTGTTGCGCGTGCCTTCAGGGAACACCCAGATGGACGTGTCCTTGTGCTGCAGGGTGTCGGTGGTCTGGAGAATGGCGCGGCGTGCCTTCTGCGGATTGCCTCGGTCGATCAGCACGTTGCCCGCCAGCCAGAAAAGCTGGCCAAAAAACGGCACCCACTTGAGACTTTTTTTGCCGATGCAGACCGTGCGCGGCGGCACGATGTTGCCGAGGACAAACAAATCGTAGTTGGACTGATGGTTACAGATGATCACGCAGGGCCTGGTCTGCTCGAACTGCGGGCTGAGCTGGGTGTTCAGGCGCAGCCCGAGAATGCCCATGGCGGGGAGGGCGTAGAGGCGAGCACACAGACGGCTGTTGTCAGGGTTGAACGGGCGGCACAGGCCAAGTAAAAGCCCCAGTGCGCCTGCGATGAGAAAGTGCAGGCCCATCAACAACATACGCAGTACGAACAGCATGCAAACCACCCGGTAGGCGAAAAGCCGCGCAGTGTACGGATGTACACTGGAATCGGCAATCGCCCACAGGGCGGGCGGGGGATCAGGAATTTAACGGGATGTTTCAGCGGGAACGCGCTGCCGGGAATGCAGCGCGTTGTCAGGGCTACCTCAGAGCGGGATCTGGCGATCCAGCTCGATAGCCCGGTCGAGGGTCTCGAGAAATGCCTTGCGCACTTTCAGTTTGGTCTGCTTGTGGGCCCGCATGTTGATCTTCTTCATCTGCAGCGCCACGGCGCGCGCGGCCCCGGTGAGTTGTTCCGGTGCGACCACCTTGTCGAAGAACCCGGCTTGCAGCGCGCCCTGGGGATCGAACATCTCGCCGCAGATCACCGAGCGACCGAAGGCACTTTTGCGCAGGCGATCACGGGCCAGTTCGATGCCGGCATGGTGCATGGTCATGCCGATCTGCACCTCGTTCAGACCGATGCTGAACGGGCCTTCGACGCCAATACGGTAATCCGCCGACAGCAGCAGAAACGCGCCTTTCGCTACAGCATGACCGCCGCACGCGACCACGACCGGGAACGGGAACGACAGCATTCGCCGCGCCAGGGTTGAGCCTTCGGCGACCAGGGCCATGGCGGCTTCCGGCGACGAGGTCATGATTTTCAGGTCATACCCGCCGGAGAGAATTCCCGGCTGACCGGTGATGATCACCACGGCACGGTCCTGCTCGGCGCGGTCCAGTGCGGCATTGAACGCGGCGACCACGTCGTTGCTGATGGCGTTGACCTTGCCGTTGGTCAGGGTCAGCGTCGCAACGCCGTCATCCAGTTGATAGGCGACCAAATCACTCATGGCGCGAGTCCTTTTTTGTTTTGAAGTGGCGCAGACGTTACTCACCCGGCAGGGCAAGGTAAAGCGTAAAGGATGACTGGCAAGTCAGGGGGCGGGCCGCCAGGTCTGGCGACCCTGAGAGGGAACGGGGCGGTTAAACCTCGACTTCATTCAGTTCGCAGTACTCATCCCAGTCCATGTCCAGTGCCTCGGCCGCTTCCTTGTGCGTAGCCAGACGCAGTTCCTTCAATTGCTCGGGGGTTTCGGCAATGAAGGTCAGCGCCAGCTCCCAAGTCGGGATGCCTTGGGCTTCGGCTTCGTCTTCGAAAGCCCAGAGGGTTTGCTGCTGCTGTTCTTTCGGGCTCAAATCCTGGATTTCAGCCTGCAACATCGGATTGGTCACGATGTACTTCGCCAAGGCAGCTTCGGTCCAGTCGTTTGCGTTCATGCGGGGGTGATCTCCTGTGGGTCGAGCTGACGTGTTGCGGTGGGTGGGATGCTGCTGAGGTCATGAGCCAAGCGGCGATTGTGCGTGATGTGCATCACTGGCGCCAGTCACAGGCGACCCGTCGGTCGGTGTAGCCCGGGGCTTGGATCGCTGAACGAATAGCGCCGCCGCGGACACATAAAAAGGGCCCGCCTTGCAGCGAGCCCGCGGGCAACGGCGTCGGACTGTCAACCGATCGCCATCGGCTTCTTCATATTACGGCGCGCGTTATTGCCGAGCAGCGGGTGCGGACCCTGAGCACCATACACGCCGACCGGTTCCGGGAAGGTGCGCAGCAGGGTGATGTACAACAGCGTCGCCAGGCCAAGGGTGATCGGCAGGCTGATGTCGATACCGCCCGCCAGATTGCCCAGTGGACCGACAAACTGCCCTGGCAAGTTGACGAAGCACAGGCCCACTGCCGCGCTTGGCAGCCACGCGCCCAGCCCGCGCCAGTTCCAGCCATGCTCGAACCAGTAGTGTCCGCCGCTCTGGCCACGGGTGAACACTTGCAGGTCCGCCGGATGATAGAAGCCACGGCGTACGATCAGGCCCAGGACCATGATGACGATCCACGGCGAGGTGCAGGTGACGATCAGCACCGCGAAGGTCGACACGCTTTGCACCAGATTGAAGGCGAAACGGCCGATGAAGATGAAGGCAATCGCAGCGATGCCGATGAGAATCGTCGCTTGGGCGCGATTGAGCAGGCGCGGAAACATGCTCGACAGGTCCAGCCCGGTGCCGTAGAGCGACGTCGTGCCGGTCGACATCCCGCCGATGATCGCAATCAGGCACACCGGCAGAAAGAACCAACTGGGCGAGACCGTCAGCAGGCCGCCGACGTAGTTGTTGTCCGTGATGTATTGCGGCGCCTGGGTGGCCACGATGGTCGCCGTGCACAGCCCAAACAGGAACGGAATCAGCGTGCAGATCTGCGCCAAGAACACCGACGCCATGATGCGTTTTTTCGACGTCTGCCGTGGGATATAGCGCGACCAGTCACCGAGAAATGCACCGAACGACACCGGATTGCTCATCGCCAGAAGCGCAGCCCCGATGAACGCTGCCCAGAACCCTTCGCTGCCCCGATTGACCGTGCCAGCAAAGCCCGCATCGAAGCTGCCGCCGAAGGCAAAGAGGCCGAGCAGGAACAACAGGCTGGAAGCGAAGACCGCGATCTTGTTGACCCACAGCATGAAGCGGAAACCGTAAATGCACACCGCCAACACCAGTACGGCAAACACGCCGTAGGCCAACGCCAGGGTGACGTCGTTTTCCGGCAGGCCGACCATGCGTTTGGCGCCGCCGATCAACGCATCCCCCGAGCTCCAGACCGACAGCGAGAAGAACGCGACCGCCGTGAGCAGCGACAGGAACGAGCCGACGATGCGTCCGTGAACGCCAAAATGCGCGCCGGATGAAACCGCGTTGTTGGTGCCGTTGAGGGCGCCAAACAGACCCATCGGCGCAAGGATGATCGACCCGAGCACGACGCCCAACAGGATGGCCCAGACGCCGGCCTGGAACGACAGGCCGAACAGCACCGGAAAGCTGCCCAACACTGCCGTGGCGAACGTGTTGGCGCCGCCGAAGGTCAGACGAAACAGGTCGAGGGGCGCAGCGTCGCGCTGATGATCGGGGATCTGTTCGACCCCGAAGGTTTCGATCGTGGTGGTGGGGTGAGCCATGGGAGGTTCCTGCGCGCTGTCGTGTTGTTATGGGGCCGGCGAAAAGCGCTGGCCCGTTATCTCGACCGGTGAACCCGATCGTGGCATTGGCAGTGGTCGGCATTGCGACCCTGAATCAGGTGAAGCAGTGGGTGGTGCGTACGGCAGCCTCTGAGGGCCACTCGCCATTGATTGCGCGTCGCGCTAGTGGGTTTTCACGGACAGGTGTTCGTGGCACGCCAGCCAGCGCGCGCCATATTGCCGAAAGACAATGGTTTCACGTTCGCTGGAATGGCTTTCCTGATCGCCGAAGCGGACGTGGGTGTCGACGTCGTGCATGAAAATCGCGGTCTCACCCTGCAGGCAGATGTGCGCGTTGCGCGATTGGCAACCCAGCACCGCAAAGCCGTCGGCCTGCCAGCCGGCCCACACATCGCGGTAAGCGGCGCGTGACGGCAGGGGCGCAGGCAGCGTGTGAAAGAGGAAAGTGGCGTCTTCGGCGAATGCGGCGAAGTAGGCGTCCGTGTTGTTGCTGGCGAACGCGTCGATGAGCGCTTGTGCCGCGTGTTGAACGGCGTCGTGGCGGGTGTCGTGGCGGGTGTCGGTGGAGGTCATGGCCGGCTCGTTTTTGTGATTCTGGCGATGGGGCCCGACTGTAAGCAGCTGTCACGGGGCGTCACATCGGCGCCGGTAAAAACTTAGTTCAGAAAATCGAGAAGTAACGGTGAGCGGCAAGCCTTAAGCGGCAAGCCGTAACTAAGCAATAAGCAGGCAACGCTGTCAGTTTCCTGAGGATTTCATCAGGCCGCTTTTGACCGGCTGACGAACCCGGCCGCCGGAGGGGTCGAAGCAGGCACTGTCGTAACGAGGGGCGACGCAGGTCGAGGGAAGGCCAGGGGGAGGGGGGCGAATGCTTTGCAGGCGATCGGCGATCTCCCGCTCGTTGGTGATGATGAGCTTTCGGCGTCGGCTGACTTGCAGAATTTCAGTGGCGTTTTTGTTCAGGCGATAGGGAAAATCAGTCTCTTCCCACTCGCTGGAAAGCCGGGACGGAGGCGGGCGCTGTACCGTGGATTCGCCCACGTAAGTCGGGCAAGGGCTTTGGGCGAAACTGATGGCGCCGTTGGCGGCGACGCATTTGAACACGTCGGCGTTTACCATACCGGACAAGGGCAACATTATGGCCGTCAGGCACAGCGCTGGAAATCTGATCATCGAAACCTCCCTGGATGGCGCAAGGCTACCATCTGAGAGGTTCGGCTGTCAGTCACGCTGATCGGGATCAGTGGGTTTCGTGGGCGGCTTTCTGGACTTTCGCCAGGGCGAGTGCCGCGAACATGTCGGCGTCGCTTTGCAACACCCTCAGGTGGTCTTCGACATGATCAGCGCTTGCGCGCGGTTCTTCGGAATTCACCAAACGGGTCACTTCGCACAATGCATTGGCCGTGATCCACAGGCTCTGGCGCAGCTGGCTGATGATTTTCACCATGCTTTCCGAGCTGTCGAGATCGGCTGCACCCTCCATGTCCTGGTCTGTCTGCACCGTCGAAAAGGTGGGCATTTCAGCGCGGGCCGAGGGGTCGACCCCAGTGACAACGCGGTTAATGTCCACTCCGGCGGCGGCGATCTTGAACAGATAATCCGCCCTGGGCAATCGCTGCCCGCTCTCGTAATGCCCCTGAGCGTTGGCTTCCACACCACCGATAGCGCCCAGCGCGCTTTGTGTCAATTTCAGACGTTTTCGTTCTTGGCGCAAACGTTTGCCGATGCCATTCATCTACCTTCTCCTGCGAATTCGCACCCTGCAGATGTCTCTTGCGGGTGCGCAATGGGGGCCGGAATACGGACTGTTTTCTGTTGGTGTAGCGCTAGCCGTTAACGGGAATTGGAGTCATTCCCACGTACAACGGGTAGACCTTAGCTGCTAAGACACCCAAATGGCGATTTTTCCGACGCTTTGCGTGGAAAAATAAACGCGGGGCGATTCTAGTTATTCTATTGGGTCGGGTCACGTGTTGGTGACATGGGGGAATGGCGGGGGCATGGCGAGATACCTCACAGTTGTTTCAGTCGATGAAAGAACTGTGGGAGCGAGCTTGCTCGCGAAGATCGTGTTTAATCTGCAGAGTAGTCAACGGTTGAAATGCCGTCTTCGTGGGCAGGGTCACTCGCGCATAGACAGTGGTTGCCACGCACCACAAACAAAAATCCCCGCACGCCAGAAGCGTTGCGGGGATCTTTTTAATGTGGCGGTGAAGGAGAGATTCGAACTCTCGATACAATTTCTTGTATACACACTTTCCAGGCGTGCTCCTTAAGCCACTCGGACACTTCACCGTATCTCTTCAGACGTTCAGTCTGTAGAGGCGCGCTAATGTAGTCGAAAGCTTTGGCGAAGGCAAAACTTTTTTTCAGAATTTTCATGCGCTTAAGCAAAAAAGTCCGAGGCCCCGGCTCCTGAACGAGGTCCGGGGCTTCGTGTCGGTGGCGAGTGCGCGGGGATCAGGCGCCGAAGCCGCCGTCGATGGTCAGGCTGGCGCCGGTGACATAGCCCGCTTCGGGGCCGGCGAGGTAGGCGACCATCGCGGCGATTTCTTCGGACTTGCCGTAGCGCGGGATGGCCATCAGGCCCATCAGTGTTTCGGCGAACTCGCCGTCGGCCGGGTTCATGTCGGTGTCGACCGGGCCGGGCTGGACGTTGTTGATGGTGATGCCGCGCGGACCGAGGTCGCGGGCCAGGCCCTTGGTCAGGCCGACCAGCGCCGATTTGCTCATCGCGTAGACGCCGCCTCCGGCGAAGGGCATGCGGTCGGCGTTGGTGCTGCCGATGTTGATGATGCGACCGCCTTCTTTCATGTGACGCGCCGCTTCCTGACTGGCGATGAACACGCTGCGCACGTTGACCGCCAGGGTTCGGTCGAAGTCTTCGAGGGTGAATTCGTCGAGCGGCGCGATGGCCAGCACACCGGCGTTATTGACGAGGATGTCGAGGCCGCCGAAGGTCTTCACGGTCTCGGCGACGGCGTCGCGGATGTTTTCGGCGTTGGCGCTGTCGGCCTGGATCGCCAGGGCTTTGCCGCCGGCTGCGGTGATGCTGTCTTGCAGTTCCCGGGCTTTGGCTTCGGAGCTGACGAAGGTGAACGCCACCGCTGCGCCTTGTTCGACCAGACGCTTGACGATCGCAGCGCCGATACCGCGCGAGCCGCCTTGTACCAGTGCTGTTTTACCGATCAGATTGGTGGGATGAGTCATGTCGATCTCCTTTAGGCCTGAGTGCTCAGTCGTGGGTGGATGGGCAACAGTATCTGCGCTCCGTGGCTCGCGCGGTAACCGGTGGTCGAGATAGTCTGGGTAAACCGGAGGTCGTGAGTGAAGGCGATGAAATACTTTCAACGCGCCTTGGTCTTCACGGCACTGACGTCTTCAAAGGGGACAACATGCACATCCAACCGAAAGCCGCCCTGGTCCTCATCGACATGCAGCAGGGCATCAACCACCCGAAATTGGGCCAGCGCAACAACCCGGACGCCGAGCAGCGGATGCTTGAGCTGCTGGGCGCGTGGCGCGACAGCGGGCGCACGGTGATTCACGTGCGGCATTTCTCCCGCTCACCGGACTCGGTGTTCTGGCCGCAGCAGTCCGGCGTGGAGTTTCAACCGGCGTTTATGCCGTGGGATGACGAAGGCGAGCTGCACAAACAGGTGCCCGACGCGTTCTGCCATTCGGCGCTGGAAGGTTGGCTGCGTGCGGACGGGATCAATCAGGTGGTGATCGTTGGCGTGGTGACCAACAATTCCGTGGAGTCCACCGCGCGCACTGGCGGCAATCTCGGCTTCGAGGTCATCGTGCCCCATGACGCCTGCTTCACCTTCGACGGCGCGGACTTCTTCGGGCAATCGCGCAGTGCCGAAGACATCCACGCCATGTCGCTGGCCAACCTGCACGGTGAGTACGCGCAGGTGATGGCGACCGAGGCGGTTCTGCGAGCGCTCAGTTAACCCGCATGTCAAGGCTCAACGCGCGGCTCAGGCGTGCTGCACACCCGCGCGCTTGAGCAGCTTTTTGCAGCGTTCCGACAGATGCACGACACGCAGGTGTTTGCCCGCCTTCTGGTAGCGCTCGCGCAGGGTTTTCAGCGCCGCGATGGCGGAATAGTCCACGAAGATCAGATGACGGCAGTCCAGGCTGACCTGTTGCGGATCGTTGACGTGATCGAACTGATCCAGGAAGGGCGTGGTGGAGGCGAAGAACAGCGTGCCGTGCAGGTGATACATCTTGCTGCCGTCCGGCTCGGTGTGGCTGTCGGCGTACAGCTCGCGGGCCTGTTGCCAGGCGAAATTCAGCGCCGCCACCAGGATGCCGAACAGCACGGCGGTGGCCAGGTCGGTGAGGACGGTGACGATGGTCACGGCAATGATTGCGAAGACATCGTTCAGCGGGACTTTGCGCAGCACGCGCAAGGACGCCCAGGCGAACGTCTGCTGGGCCACCACGAACATCACGCCGACCAGCGCCGCCAGGGGAATGCGCTCGATGAGGGGCGACAGGAACAGCACGAACATCAGGATCATTACCCCGGCGACGATGCCGGACAGACGACCGCGGCCGCCGGAACTCAGGTTGATCACGGTCTGGCCGATCATCGCGCAGCCGCCCATGCCGCCGCACAGGCCCGAAGCCAGGTTGGCGACGCCGAGGGCGACGCACTCGCGGTCGGGGTAGCCGCGGCTCTCGGTGATTTCGTCGGTGAGGTTCAGGGTCAGCAGGGTTTCCAGCAGACCGACCAGCGCCATGAGTATCGCGTAGGGCGCGATGATCTGCAGGGTCTCCAGATCCCACGGCACGTCCGGCAGCGACAGGCTCGGCAGACCGCCGGCGATGTGCGCCATGTCGCCGAGGGTGCGCGTCGGCAGGTCGAACAGGTACACCAGCAGGCCGACGCCGAGGATGGCGACCAGCGCCGGCGGCACCGAGCGGGTCAGGCGCGGCAGCAGGTACACCACCGCCATGGTCAGCGCCACCAGGCCGATCATCAGGTACAGCGGCGTGCCGCTGAGCCAGGATTCGCCGCTTTTGAAATGCTCCAGCTGCGCCATCGCGATAACGATGGCAAGGCCGTTGACGAAGCCGAGCATGACCGGATACGGCACCATTCGCACCAGTTTGCCCAGGCGCAGCAGTCCGAACGCGATCATCACCAACCCGCCCAGCAACACCGTCGCCAGCAGGTACTGCACGCCGTGTTGCACCACCAGCGCCACGATGACCACGGCCATCGAACCCGCCGCGCCGGAGACCATGCCGGGACGCCCGCCGAACAGCGCGGTCAGCGTACAGATGATAAAGGCCCCATACAGGCCCATCAGCGGGTTGAGGTGCGCGACCAGCGCGAAGGCGATGCACTCGGGCACCAGGGCAAAAGAGGTGGTGAGTCCGGCGAGGACATCGGCGCGAAGACGGGCGGGTTTCATGACATTCCTGAAGGGCGGTGGGCAAAAGGAGGGGATGTTACGGAATGTAAGCGGCGACGGCCAGTCGCAGGAATGCCGCACCCTGCTGCCTTTCACTCATTCTTCATGTGTCCTGTCGCGGCCGATTATGTAACGATGTTTGACTCAAACAGCTCGCCGATTCCTGTCGCCCAGGCTCGGCACGTCATCAAGGACAGAACACGGATGCTCGCTGCGCTCAGACACTACCCGGCTTCGGTCAATCTCCTGCTTTCGTCGTCGTTGTTTCTGACGCTGGGCAGGGCGATTACTCTGCCGTACCTGGTGATTTACCTTTCTTCGAATTTCGTCCTGGGCATGAGCGACATCGGCATGGTCGTCGGCGGAGCGCTGATTGCCGGCTCATTGCTGAGTCTGTACGGTGGCTACCTCACCGACAAACTGTCCAGCTACCGGCTGATTCTGTGCTTCACCGGGTTCTTCGTCGCCGGCTTCATCGGCATGTGCGTGACCAGCAAGCTGTGGCTGTTCTTCCTGTTTCTGGTGTCGTTCAATTTCGCGTATTCGGTCATTGATATCGTGGTCAAGGCGGCATTCGGCAAGCTGCTGCCGGTGGCCGAGCAGAGCAAGGTGTTCTCGGTGCGCTACACGCTGATCAACATCGGCTATGCGGTCGGGCCGTTCATTGGCGCAGGGCTGGCGCACTGGAACATGAAGCTGCCGTTCGTGATGTCGGCCGCGCTGGGCCTGGGTTTCCTGGTGGTGTACGCGATGTACGGGGACCGCAAGCTGAGCTCGGCGGACCCGGCCAATGCGCCGATTTCCTTCATCGCCGTCGGACGCATCCTGCTCAAGGACTACCGACTGGTGTGCTTCACCATCGGCGGCGTGCTCAGCGCGGTGGTGTTCGGGCAGTTCACGGCGTACCTCTCGCAATACCTGGTGACCACCAGTACGCCGGAATTTACCTATCAGGTGATCAGCTCGGTGGTCGCGGTGAACGCCGCCGTGGTGATCTGCTTGCAGTACCTGGTCGGCAAACGCATCAGCCATGAGTACCTGAATCAGTGGCTGACCGCGGGTTTCAGCCTGTTCCTGATGGGCGTGGTGGGGTTCGCCCTATCCACGACGGTGCTGCACTGGTCGCTGGCGGTGGCGGTGTTCACCCTCGGCGAGATCATCGTGTTTCCCGCCGAGTACATGTTCATCGACCGCATCGCGCCCACTCATTTGCGCGGCATGTATTACGGCGCGCAAAACCTCTCCAACCTCGGCGGCGCGCTGGGGCCGGTGCTGTGCGGCTTCGCACTGGCGACCCAGTCGGCGCATTTCATGTTCTACATGCTGGCGGCGTTCATTATCGCCGGCGGCTGCTTCTATCTGTTGGGCGCCTCGTATTCCAGACGCCACGACCAAAATTCCACTGCGCAGTGAAGCGTTTCGATGACCGTTCTGTCTCCACTTGAGGCCTGGCAGCAGGCCGTTGATGCCCAGGGCTTTCAGCCGGACGAGGCCCAGCGCAGTGCCGTGTTGCACTTGCAGGCGTGCTGGCAGGGGCTGAACGACGGCAAGCGCGGCCACGCGGTCAAGGGCGTTTATCTGTGGGGCCCGGTGGGGCGTGGCAAGACCTGGCTCATGGACCGTTTTTACGAAGGCCTGCAGGTCCCGGCCCGGCGCCAGCATTTTCATCACTTCATGCGGTGGGTGCATCAGCGGCTGTTCCAGCTGACTGGCGTGGCCAAACCCCTTCAGGTGCTGGCCCGGGAGCTGGCCCAGGACGTGCGCGTGCTGTGTTTCGACGAGTTGTTCGTCAATGACATCGGCGACGCGGTGATTCTCGGCGGCCTGTTGCGCGCGATGTTCGACGAGGGCGTGGTGCTGGTCTGCACCTCAAATCAGTTGCCCGAGCAGCTGTACGCCACGGGGCATAACCGCGAGCGTTTCGTGCCCGCTATTACAGCGATCAACCACTTCATGGAAGTGGTGTCGGTTGACGGCGGCGAGGACCACCGGTTGCACCCCGGTCAGGCTCAGCAGCGTTACTGGGTGAAGGCGGAGCAGGGGCCGAGCGCGTTGGTGGAGGTATTCGAAGCGCTGAGCAGCGGTGAGTCGGTGTCGACTCAGCCGGTTCCGCTGGGTCGTCGCCATGTGCCGGTGGTGCGCAGCAGTCGAACGGTGATTTGGTGCCGGTATGCCGTCTTGTGCGAGCAACCGCTGGCGGCGATGGATTTCATCGAGCTGTGCGATCGCTATAAAGCGGTCTTGTTGAGTGAAGTGCCGGCGTTGAGCGCGCCCCAGCGCGAAGGGCGCATTGCCCGTGGTACCGAGGATGGCGTGGAGCAGGTGACGGCGGGGGACCGCGAGCTGCCCCAGCTGTCGCCTTACGACGACGGCGTTCGGCGCTTCATCGCCTTGGTCGACGAGTGCTACGACCGCAAGGTGCCGCTGTACATAGAAGCCGCGATGCCGATGGCCGAGCTGTACACCGAAGGCTACCTGGCGTTCGCGTTCCGGCGCACGCTGAGCCGGTTGCAGGAAATGCAGCTGGCGCGCTTCGGTCATTAACGCTGCCAACGAGCAAACGTCAATTCACACGCTGTTGCGTCGCCGCTGGGCCAACACATGTTTGGCGCCTTCTCCCACCAGGACCATGACCGCCAGCCAGATGGGCAGGTAGGTCATCCATTCATCGCGGCCGATGGATTCGCCCAGCAGCAGGGCGACGCCGACCAGCAGCACCGGCTCGACGTAGCTCAGCAGGCCGAACACGCTGAACGCCAGCAGGCGGCTGGCGCGAATGTAGCTGACCAGCGCCGACGCACTGATCGCCCCCAATACCGGAATCAGCACATAGAACCGCGGGAATTGTTCCACCACCGACGGGTTGCCTTGGCAGATGAACAGCACCGCGACGGGCAGGATCAGCAGCATGTCCCACCACAGGCCGCCGAGGTTGTCGGTCTTGAGCTTGCGCCGCAGCACGAAGTACAGCGGATAACCCAGGCAGACGAGCAGGGTTTCCCAGGAAAAACTGCCCAGGCGCAGCAGTTCGTTGCCGACGCCGACGAGGGCGCAGCAGGCGGCGATTTTTTGCAGGTGGGACAGGTGTTCGCCATACACCACGCGTCCGGTGAGGATCATCGTCAGCGGCAGCAGAAAATACCCCAGTGATACTTCCAGGCTGCGGCCGTGCAGCGGCGCCCACATGAACAGCCACAATTGCGCGCCCATCAAGGTCGCTGACAACGCCATCGCCGCCAGCAGGGCAGGCGTCTGACGCACACGGGCGGCGAGGGCGCGGGCGAGTTTCCAGTCTCCGGTGGAGAGCATGAATACCGTCACGCAGGGCAGGGTCAGCAGCATGCGCCAACCGAAGATTTCTTCACCGCTCAATGGCGTGAGCAGTGAGGTGTAGTAGTACATGACCGCGAACAGGCAGGAGGCCATGACCGATAACGCAACGCCCTTGTACACAGGGGCTCCTTGTTTTCGATGCTTCAGGATTGGGGTGCAGGGATGCTTTTATCGGCGGGCTCTGATGGCGCGCTTTGATGGCACTTGTTGAGGCGCTTTTTGAGGCATAGCGCACTGCAACGGCGCAGAGTTTATCTGAGGTCGTGCCGTCGGTCCGCAGCAATCTGGTAAGCCGCAGGTGGGCTGGCAGTAAACGATGCTCGTTCGGGATCAAGATCAAGATCAAGATCAAGGTCAAGGTCAAGGTCAAGGTCAAGGTCAAGGTCAAGGTCAAGGTCAAGAGCGTCTGCCTGAGGGCAGACTGTTTCGCCTTCGGCGAGTTACTTGGAAAAGCACCCCAAGTAACCAAGGGTGCTTGCTCTCGGTTTGGCCCGACTTCGTCGGGTTCCTTTACTCCGGTCTCGCTCCGTGGGCCCGCCGCCATCCGCCATCCATGGCGGGGGACGGCTCTCGCCGCATCCATGCCGCTCGGCCCACTCCGCGAGACCTGCGTTCAGCCTGCACCAAAGTCGCGATTGGCGGTGTTTGAACTACCGCGTAGAAGATCAACAGCGACAGCAACAGCAACGGCAACGGCTTCCCGGCTGAAGCCGGTCCTACTGAAGCAATTGATCGTTCCCACGCTCCGCGTCCGTGTCGTCGAGATCGATTGAGGCGTTCTTGAGGCCACTCCCTTCAACATCCCTTCTTCGGCATTGTTTCAAGCTTTGTTAGGCTGGTCCCTATTTCGAGGGGACTGATTTATTTACAGCGCTTCACCGTAAATGAATCTGTCCCCGTCCAAGAGTCCCCGTCCAAGCATTTCAAGGGAGCGGCAATGACTTCCATCAGCACCGCAGCGCCCGTGGTACCGGGGCGGTTGGAGCAGTTTTCGACGCGGATTGCGTTTTTTGTCACCGGGTTCAGTATGTCGGCCTGGGCGCCGCTGGTGCCTTATGCGAAAAGCCGTCTGGGCCTGGATGACGCCGGCCTCGGGTTGTTGCTGTTGTGCCTGGGCATTGGCTCGATCGTGTCCATGCCACTGGCTGGGGCAATGACGGTGCGTTATGGCTGTCGGCGGTTGATCGTGATAACGGGCGGCATCGCCTGTGTGTGCCTGCCTTTATTGGCGACGCTCAGCTCGGTGCCGCTGATGGTCGCCACGCTGTTTGTCTATGGCGCGAGCATGGGCGCGCTGGGTTGCGTCACCAATATTCAGGCGATCATCGTCGAACGGGCGAGCGGCAAGACCATGATGTCCGGGTTTCACGGGCTGTTCAGCTGCGGCGGGATTCTGGGGGCGGCGGGGGTGTCGGCGTTGTTGAGCGTTGGCGTCTGGCCGTGGCTGGCGATGGCCTTCGTCGCGTTGTTCATTGCCCTCGCGTTGTATAAAGCCGCGCCGCACTTGTTGCCCTATGGCAGCGAACCGGGCGGGCCGGCGTTTGCGATTCCGCGGGGCGTGGTGCTGTTCATCGGGTTGATGTGCTTCACGGTGTTCCTCACCGAAGGCGCGATGCTCGACTGGAGCGCGGTGTTCCTCAGCGCCCAGCGCGGGGTTGAGCCGTCTTACGCAGGGTTCGGTTATGCGGTGTTCGCGCTGTTCATGGCAATCGGGCGCCTGTGTGGCGATCCGATCGTCCGGCGCCTCGGTGTGCACAAGATCATCCTGTTTGGCGGGTTGTGCGCGGCCGCCGGGATGACCGTCGCGACCCTTATTCCGGTTTGGCAGGCGGCGCTGTGCGGGTACGCGCTGGTGGGCATTGGCTGTTCCAACATCGTGCCGGTGTTTTACAGCGCGGTCGGCCGGCAGAAAACCATGCCGGAGAACGTGGCAGTGCCGGCGATCACCACATTGGGCTACATCGGCATTTTGATGGGGCCGGCCGGCATCGGTTTTGTCGCTCACCTCAGCAGCCTCGGCGCGGCGTTCATGATCATCGCCGTGATGCTGCTGGGCGTGGCGATCAGCGGTCGGTTCTTGCGGGTCTGAAGCCAATAACGGAATCAGCTCGGCATCATCGCAAAGCCCACGCCGAAGCGGTTCCAGGCGTTGATGGTGGCGACGGCGAGCGTGATGTTGACCACATCGGCGTCGCTGTAGTGCTTGAGCAGCGCCTCGTACTGATGCTGCGGCGCGCGGTGCACGGGCAGCAGCGTCAGGCTTTCCACCCAGGCAAGTACGACCTTTTCCTTCTCGGTGAAGAATTCGGTGTCTTCCCACACGCTAAGGGTCTGCAGACGGGCCTCGGTTTCGCCGGCCTTGCGTGCGTCATTGGCGTGCAGGTTGACGCAGTACGCACAGCCGTTGAGCTGCGAAGCACGCAGACGGATCAGCTCCAAGAGCGAATGATCCAGCCCCGATTTGCTCAGCGCCGTCTCCAGCCCGGCCATGGCTTTGTAGGCCTCCGGCGATTTCTGGGCCCAGGCGATTCGGTTGTTCATGTCAGTGCTCTCTTCAAAGGTTGCCGGCGATAGCCGCTGGACGTGGCGAAAGCTTACGTCGGCGCTGGGGCATGCCGAATAGCCAATGAAGGAGGTTTAGGGGAGACCAATTACACGGTTATCAATCAGCGGCGCATGACTGGGGCCGGGCAATCAGTCGCTCGCGAATCCCATCGTAGGCCAGGTTGAACAGCATTGTGTACGGCAGATATAAGAGCACCAGGCCGATGTCCAGCAGGAAGGCTTCCAGCAATGTGACCGACAACCACCACGCCACCATCGGCACCACCATGAAAATCAGTCCCGCTTCAAAGCCGATGGCATGCAGCGCACGCGCCTTGAGATTCAGGGCGAAACCCAACCGCGCCCGCAGGCGGTCGAACCCGGCGTTGAAGACCATGTTCCAGAGCATGGCGATGGTGGAGATCATCACGGTCATCGCGCCCATCTTGCCAATGGACTGGCCGAGCACCCAGGCCAGCCCTGGCGCAAACATCAGCACGCCGATCAGTTCGAACAGCAGCGCATGCAGCACGCGCTCTTTGAGGGACTTTCGCGAAACAACCGGCTTCGCGGTCGTGTGGGAGGTCAGGGTATGCAGAGGCATGGGGGCGATCACTTTTTCGGGGCAGGTGTGCATTGTCGTGGTGCGATGGGCTAGAGTGAAAATCGGTCCCATCGGAAAAACCGATGGAGAATTCAGCGCTGTGCAGAGGTGCCACCCCGTGAGTTATTCCCCCGAAGCCCTTGAAGCGTTCGCGCAGACCATCGCGCTGGGCTCGTTCAGTGCCGCTGCGCGACGGCTGGGCAAGAGTCAATCGACCATCAGCGAGGCCATTTCGCGGCTGGAGATTGATCTGGGCGTCGAACTGTTTGATCGGTCAACCCGCCATCCGGCGCTTACCGAAGCGGGCAGGGCGCTGGAAGGGCGCATCGAAGACGTGCTCGCAGCGTCCGACACCTTGCGCCGCGCGGCAGGGCGTCTGGTTGAAGGGATGGAGCCGCGCCTGACGCTGGTGCTGTCCGACGCCAACCAGTTCGCTGAATTTCAGGCACGCATGACCGAACTCGATCAGCGCTTTCCGGAGCTGGAACTGGAGTGCGTGTTTGCCGAGCACGGCGACGCGATCAACTTGATCCAGACGGGTCGTGCCTCCCTGGGTTTGCTGTCGGCCCAGGCCTCGTATCCGCCGGAAGTGGGCTACGCGACCATCGTCGAGCGCGCCGACTTCGGCATCTTCGTTTCCCACAACCACCCGCTGGCCACTGAAAAGGCCGTCGATTATCGCCATCTCGCGCAGCATCGGGCGTTGCGCCTGAACACCATCGTCGACGAAAGCGTGCCCACCGACGACCTGCCCAGTGGCGCACGGCGCAGCTGGTCAGCGCCCAATTACCTGCTGCTGATGGACATGGCGATCTTCGGATTCGGCTGGTCGGCACTGCCGCGCTGGCTGGTCAGCACCTGCGGTCAGGGCCGGTTGAAGGAACTCACGGTGCCGGGTTGGCCGCGCAGCTCGGCGGTCGACGTGATCTGGTCCCGGCAAAAAAGCCTGGGCCCGGCGGGGACGTGGCTGCTGGACACGCTGCTGGAGGGGCGGGGGGGCTATTGATCGGGCTTACTCGGGTTCGCCCTCCAGTACAAACCCTTCCTGCATCTCCTGAGCGAACGCGTTTACCACCTCGCGGGTCAGGCTGACGATGTCTTCCACCAACTCCATGCCCGCGCCGGTGCGCCAGCTGGCGACGATGTCCATCAGCGGCGGCAGCGGGACGTTCTCGATCAGCGTCAACGCGCCTTGGGCCAGTTCGCCATGGACCAGCGTCACCGGCAGCGCGCCGATGCCGAAGCCGTCGCGCACTAGGCGGGTAATCGCCGACGCCGAGTTCACGCAGTTGATCCGTGGCGTGACGATGTTAGCGGTGTGCAGCATGTTGAGGATGTCCTGGTGCGGCCGCGAGTTGCGCGAGAACGTGACGATGCGCGCCTCGGCGATCTCTTCGAGGGTCACGTCGGGGCGGTCGAACGCCGAGCCGGTCGGCACTACCCAGCGCAGGGGATAGCGCGCCAGCACCGCATTGCGCACGCTGTCAAAACGCAGCACGTCGGTCTGGAAAATGATGTCCTGATACCCCTTTTCCAGCTGCGAGCAGAGGTTGCTGGCGGTCTCGGCGGTGAGCTCGATTTCCAGGTTCGGGTAACACTTCATCAGGCGTGTTACCAGGGGGCTGAGCCAGGTGTGTATCACCGTATCCATGGCGCCGATGCGGATGCGGCCGCGCACCTGGCTCGGGTCCTTGATCGCCGCCTTCATGCTTTGCATCGTGTCCATGATGTGCTCGGCGTATTCGAGCACGCGCACGCCCTCTTGGGTCAGCGACACGCCCCTGGAATCCCGGACGAACAGGCGCACGCCCATTTCGTCCTCCAGCGCGGCGATGCGGCTGGAGATGGAGGCCTGGGTGCTGAACAGTTTTTCTGCCGTCAGACGAAAGCTTTTCAGCCGCGCGACCCAGACGAAGGTTTCCAGAAACTTGAGATTCACCGAGGGATTTCCTTGAGCAATTGAGCGCCGGCTGACATTCAGCATGACCTGCGATCGACACATCGTGGCCGGCACGGCCTGTGCAAACCGAGCACTGGAACAGCAGGTTGCATGCCATCCCGGCAACAGAAAATCTTATGGACCATAGCGGGTTTTTCCCGTTGGACGCCCGGGCGGGACTGCGGTGCCATGGGGCAGCGGCGCTGTGAATCCGTTGAGCCTGGGCTTAGCCTGTTCTGAGCATAAGTGCTGCCATCGCTCGTTTCTCGACCCTGTTCCTCATTCGTGCCAGCAAGGTACCGCCACTGCCAACGAGAACCCCATCATGCAAACCGCTATCAACCTCTGGCCGCTGCTTGGCGTGCTGGTCATCGTTCTGGGCTTCGTCCTGCGTTTCAACCCGATGCTGGTCGTGGCGCTTGCCGCTCTGGCCACCGGCCTTGCCGCCAGCATGCCGCTGGAAACCATTCTGGCGACCATCGGCACGGGCTTCATCAAAACCCGCACGCTGCCGCTGATCATCCTCTTGCCCCTGGCGGTGATCGGTTTGCTGGAACGCCACGGCCTGCGTCTGCACGCGCAGAACTGGATCGCCCGGTTCACCGGCGCCACGGCCGGACGCCTGCTGATCGCCTACCTGTTCGTGCGGGAAACCACTGCCGCCCTGGGGCTGACCAGCCTCGGCGGCCACCCGCAGATGGTGCGGCCGTTGCTCGCGCCCATGGCCGAGGGCGCCGCTGAATCCCGCTTCGGCAAGCTGCCCGAGGGGTTGCGCATCAAGCTGCTGGCGTTGTGCGCAGCGACCGACAATGTCGGGCTGTTCTTTGGTGAAGACATCTTCGTCGCGTTTGGTGCGATTGCGCTGATGCACACCTTCCTGCTCGGCTCCGGCATTGATGTCGACCCGATGCACATCGCCTTCTGGGGGATTCCGACAGCGATCTGTGCGTTCGTCATCCACGCCATCCGCCTGCACCGTTTTGATCAGCGCCTGAACCGTGAGCTCAAGGTGCTGCCGCCGGCCGCCGCGGTCGACAAGGAGCTGGCGCGATGATCATTTCCATTCAATACCTGTACTGGCTGGCGGGCGTGATTCTGGCGATCACCGCGTTCATGACCGCGACCGATCGGACCAATCCCAAGCGCTGGACCACGGGCTTGTTCTGGGGCTTGTTCGCCATCGCGTTTCTGGTCGGCGAGAAGCTGCCACCGGTGTGGGTGGGCGTCGGGGTGATCGTCATGGCGGTGATCGCCGGGTTCGGCGGCGTGGGTTTCGGCCAGCATGAGAACCTCAACGACCGGGCGCGGCGGGAGAGTGCAGGGCGCTTGAAGAACAAGCTGTTCATTCCGGCGCTGGCGATTCCTCTGGTCACCGTGATTGGCGCGGTGCTGCTGAAGAACATCAAGTTTGGCGACGTCTTTCTGCTGGACCCGGCCAACAGCACGTTCGTGTCGCTGGGCATTGGCAGTCTGGTAGCGCTGGGACTGGCCTGCTGGCTGACCCGCGACACGCCGGTGCAGGCCATGCGCGAATCGCGGCGCCTGACCGAAGCGCTGGGTTGGGCATTGGTGCTGCCGCAGATGCTGGCAATGCTCGGCCTGGTGTTCAACGATGCGGGCGTCGGCAAAGCGGTGGCTCACCTGGCCACGGCCTACATCAACCTGGATTTTCGTCTCGTCGCGGTGATGGTGTATGTGCTGGGCATGGCGCTGTTCACCATCGTCATGGGCAACGGCTTTGCTGCGTTTCCGGTGATGACCGGCGGCATCGGCGTGCCGGTGCTGGTAGGCATGTACGGCGCCAACCCGGCGGTGATGGCCGCCATCGGCATGTTCTCGGGCTACTGCGGCACGCTGATGACGCCCATGGCGGCCAACTACAACCTGATACCTGCAGCGTTGCTGGAACTGCCTGACAAATATGCCGTGATCAAAGCGCAAATCCCCACCGCGCTGGCGATGCTGGTGGCGAATATTCTCCTGCTGTATTTCCTGATGTAGTCATTTCCTGATCTGGTTTCAGCGCCCGGCCCGCAGGCTTTTGCGGGCAGACCTCCTCCCTCGGCTCGCTTCCACCATTCAAATTCGGCGTTGTCTGCCCCTCACCGCAAACGTTTGCGCGAATTCGTGGTCTGTACGACCAGTGGCTGCAAACCCTCTGCCTCAGGGCTTACAGCCCGCTTCCCGTTACCACCGTGTGCACCCGATACCAGGCCGCATGTCTACCCGGGAAGAAATAGGTTGAATAGTCACACAAAATGTTATTTAAATAACAAAAATAAAACCGCGACGGTGGCTCATTCTTCGGGCCCAGCGCGTGAACAAGGTACTCACACACATGAATAAGATCGCGGTCATCGGCAGCAATATGGTGGATTTGATCACCTACATCGACCGGATGCCGGCGCAGGGTGAGACCCTCGAAGCACCGAATTTCGCCATGGGCTGCGGCGGCAAGGGCGCCAATCAGGCCGTTGCGGCGGCCAAGCTGGGCGCTGACGTGCTGATGCTGAGCAAGGTCGGCGACGACATGTTTGCCGACAACACCCTGGCCAATTTCAAGCGCTACGGCATCGATACCCAATTCGTCCAGCGCGTTCCCGGCGTATCCAGCGGCGTCGCGCCGATCTTCGTGCAAAGCGATTCCCACAACAGCATCCTCATCGTCAAAGGCGCCAATGCGCACCTGAAACCTGCGGACATCGACGCTGCCCAGGCCGCGTTGCGCGACTGCACGCTCATCGTGCTGCAACTGGAAATCGAGCTGGAAACCGTTTACTACGCCATCGAATTCGCCAAGGCCAACGGCATTCCGGTGCTGCTCAATCCTGCGCCTGCCGTGAAGGGCTTGAGCCGCGAGCACCTGTCGCAGCTGGACTTTTTCATTCCCAACGAAACCGAACTGGCGCTGGTCACCGGGCGTGTCATCGACTCGGTGGAATCGGCCCGCGCGGCCGCCCGGCAACTGGTGCAGGACGGCATTCGTCACGTCATCGTCACCCTCGGTGAGAAGGGTGCGCTGTACGTCGGCGAACAAGGCGAATTTCGCGTCGAAGGCATCAAGGTCGATGCCCGCGACACCACCGGCGCCGGCGACGCGTTCATCGGTTGCTTCGCCCGCCACTGGAGCGAAGACGGCGACATGCGCAACGCCATGACCCGCGCGGTGGCCTATTCCGCCTGCTCGGTCACCGGCCTCGGCACCCAGAGTTCCTACCCGGACGCTGCCGCGTTCAGCCACTTTCTCGACACTCTTTGAGCCGCCGCGCCCTGCCGATCGCCTGATCGGTGGGGCGAGTATTTCCTGTACTTCCCGGAGAACAACAATGACAAAGCCCGCGCTCCAACAATCACCGGACGGGTTCTACCTGAACCGCACGCCGTGGTTCGCCTTCCTGCTGCTGTGCTGCTGTTTCGCGCTGTGGGCGGCGGCCGCGAGCATGAACGACGTGCTCATCGCGCACTTCAAGAAAGCCTTCCTGCTCAGCGATGTGCAGACCTCTTTCGTGCAATCGGCGTTCTACCTCGGTTACTTCTTCGTGGCGATTCCGGCGGCGATGGTCGTCAGACGTTTCAGCTACAAGACCACTATCCTCATCGGCCTGGTGCTGTACATGGCGGGCTGCTCGCTGTTCTTCCCCGCAGCGTCGATGGCCAAATACGGCATGTTCCTGATGGCGCTGTTCGTCATCGCGGCCGGCCTGGCTTTCCTTGAAACCGCCTGCAACACCTACTCGACGCTGATGGGGCCGCGTGAAACCGGTACCCGTCGCCTGAACATTTCCCAGACCTTCCACCCGTTCGGCGCGATGACCGGCGTGTACGTGGGCAGTTTTGTGATGTTCAAGGACACCGACGCCACCCGCGAGCAGTTGACGCAAATGAGCGCCTCGGAAGCCGCCGTCCAGCAACTGCAGATGATTCAGTCCACGCTGCTGCCGTATAAATGGATGATCGCGGTGCTGGTCCTGATGTTCGTGCTGATCGCGTTCACCAAGTTTCCGGCGTGCAAGGGCATCGTCAAGGCCAACGTCAAATCCAGCAGCATCGGCCAGAGCCTGTCGCGTCTGTGGCGCAACCCGCGCTTTACCTTCGGCGTGCTGGCGCAGTTTCTGTATGTCGGCGCCCAAGTGGGCGTGTGGAGTTTCACCATTCGCCTGGCGATGCAGATGGGCGGGATGAACGAGCGCAGCGCCTCGTGGTTCCTGCTGACCACTTTCGCGGCGTACTTCGTCGGCAAGATGGTCGCCAACCTGCTGATGCGCAAAATGTCCCCGGCCAAGGTGCTGGCGATCTACGGCGTGCTGGCCATCGTACTGCTGGCCTACACGATTCTGGTGCCGAACATCAGCGCGGTGTATGCGGCGGTGGGTGTGAGTATTTTCCTGGGCCCGTGCTGGCCGACCATTTATGGCCTGACCATCGACGGTCTGGGTGAGGACACTGGCGTCGGCGGTTCGCTGCTGGTGATGAGTATTGTCGGCGGCGGCGTGATGCCGATCTTCCAGGGCCTGCTCTCCGACGCTACCGGCGGCAACATGCAGATTGCCTACACCGTGCCGCTGCTGTGCTTTGTGGCGATCGTCGCCTACGCCATTAAATGCATGCGTGATCCGCTGCCGGCCCAGGCGCCGGCTGGCGCGGTGACGGCATCATGAGGGGCACCGAAAAGCGCACCACGATTTCGCTGTACCCGGAGCTGTTCACCGGCGATGAAAAGACGCTGCTGGAATCCGCGGACTTTCGTGTGCTGGCCTGGACCTACCCCAGCGGCGTGAAAGCCCTGGCGCTGGAGAATGACCGCGGCCGGGTTGTGGTGCTGCCGTATCAGGGGCAGATGGTCTGGTCAGCGGTGTTCGATGGCTGCGACCTGACCATGCGCAACATGTTCGAGCAGCCGCTCCCGAGCCCAACGGTGATCGGCACCTACGGCTGCTTCATGTTCCACAGCGGGATCTTGCGCAACGGCTGCCCGACGCCGGAAGACGATCATCCGTTGCACGGCGAAATGCCCTGCGCGCCGATGGACAGCGCCTGGCTGGAGATCGGCGAGGATGCTGGCGGCGGGTTTTTGCGCATCGGCGGCGAGTATGAATACGTGATGGGCTTTGGCGACCGTTATCGCGCCAGGCCCAGCGTGACTTTGCGCCCGGGTTCGGCGCTGTTCGACATCGGCATGGACGTGCGCAACCTGGCCGGCAAGCCGATGGAGCTGATGTACATGGCGCACATGAACTATGCCTACGTCGACGGCGGACGTTTCGTCGAGCCATTGGGCATGGCGCGTACACGGGTTCGCAGCAGCGTGCCGGCCCACGTCAAGCCGACGCCGGCATGGTCGGCGTACATGGCCGAACTGAGCGAAGACCCTTCGCGGCTGGAAAGCCTGAGCACGCCTGATTTGTACGACCCGGAGATCGTTTGCTTCTTCGACGGCGTCCACGCGGACGCCCAGGGCAATGCGCATTTCCTGCTCAAGCACCCTGAAGGCCCGGCGTTTTACACGCGTTATCAGCCGGCGCAGTTCGACCATGCGGCGCGGTGGATCCTGCACAACGCTGATCAGCAGGTGGCCGCATTTGTGCTGCCCGCGACTTGCGAGCCCGAGGGGTATCTGGCGGAAAAGGCCAAAGGTAATGTGCGTTTGTTGGGTGCGGGGGAGAGCGCGTCTTTTAGCTTGATAACGGGGTATCTGGGGGCTGAAGAGTTGCGGCAGCTGGAAAGCGATCTGAAACGCTGAAGGCGCCTTCGCGATCAAGGTGGAGCGCCACCCCGGTCGCTCCCACCGTGACCGGTTTCCGTCAACAGATGTCCGGTGACTTCTGATTCGCTGAGAGTGAGCTTGCTTACTCTCACAGTGATCAGTTTCCATCCTCGGATCTTGAAACCACATCATACTTGTGGGAGTGAGCTTGCTCACGAATGCGGTGGCGCAGGCAACACAAATTCAGGGCTGATCACACCACCCAACGCGCCCGATACCCCTCAATCAAATCCCGATAAACCTTCGGCAGCTTCTTGTCGCTCACCACCACATGAAAGTCCTGCAATGTCGCGAAATGCGCCGTGCGCACGGCATCGAACTTGGAATGATCGGCCAGCAACATGCAGTGCCGGGCCTGGCGCAGGACCTTTTGCTTGACCTCCACTTCATTGAAATTGAAGCAGGTCACGCCCAGCTCGTCGCTGACCCCGGCTGCTGAAACGAACGCCCAGGTCAGGCGGATGCCATCCAGAATCGTCGCTTCGCTGTGGTGCTCGAACACCTGATTCTTGCGATGAAAGGTCCCGCCGCACAACACGATGGAGCAGTTGGGCTTCTGCTGCAGCTTGAGCAGGACGTTGAGGGAGTTGCACACGGCGGTGAATTCCAGCTCGTCCGGGATGAAGTCGATGACGAAAGGGATCGTGGTGCCGCAATCGAAAAACACCGTATCGCCGGGTTGGATGAACGCTGCCGCGAGCTTGCCGACCCGGCGCTTTTCCTCGACGTGGCGGGTGCCTTGCTCAGTGACCTTGTAATCACTGGCCTCGGACGGATCAAACGCCAGGGTTATGTGCCCGCCCAACAGATGGAATTTGTCGGGGTGGCGGGTCAGGTCCCGACGCAGGGTCATCTCCGAAACGTCCAGCAGGGCGGCCATTTCCTTCAGGTGAATAGCCTTCTGATCGTGCAGGGCTTGCTGGATCAATTTGATCCGGTCGGATTTTTTACTGTCCACGGGCATTCCGATTGTCGAATGGATATGGTAAAAAAATAACATTCATTGTTATATTTACAACATAAAATGATGCGCTCAGGCATGAAGCTTAAAGCGTGTCGCTGGTTACCGCCTCACTATCAGGAAACGATTGGCCATGAAGATCGAACCCGCAGCACTCGCCCAGTACATCGACCACACCTTGCTGGCCGCCGACGCCAGTCGCGAGCAGATCGCGACCCTGTGCCGCGAAGCCCAGGCGCACGGATTCTATTCGGTGTGCGTGAATTCTGGCCAGGTGCCTTACGCCGCCTCGTTGCTGGAAGGTCAGGCCGTCAAAGTCTGCGCCGTGGTCGGGTTCCCGCTGGGTGCCGGGCTGAGCGACACCAAGGCTTTCGAGGCGAAGCAGGCCATCGCGGCCGGCGCGGGCGAGATCGACATGGTCCTGAACATCGGCTGGCTGAAGGACGGTCTGTTTGATGAAGTGCGCGACGACATCGCTGCCGTCAAAGACGCCTGTGGTGCGGTCCCGCTGAAGGTCATCTTCGAAACCTGCCTGCTGGATGACGCGCAGAAAACCCGCGCCGCCGAGATCTGCCGTGACCTCAACGTCGCCTTCGTCAAAACCTCCACCGGTTTCAGCCGCAGCGGCGCGACCCTGGAAGACGTCACCCTGATGCGCAAGGTCGTGGGGCAGGGCGTTGGCGTGAAAGCGTCCGGCGGCGTGCGTGACTATGCAACAGCGGTGGCGATGATCGAAGCGGGCGCGACGCGGCTGGGCACCAGTTCCGGGATCGCGATCGTCAGTGGGGCGGCGGCTTCGGGCTCGGGTTACTGATTCTGCCGGAAGGTGTCTGGCGCTGACCCTCGCAGGGCACCGTCCCTGGTGTGGGCTGGCCTTTCGACAGAAGGCCTTTCGACAGAAGCCTTTCGCCGAAAAGAGCAGGACCCACCCCGCCAATGAGTGGCAAACTGCCGGTGCACTCACTTCTGCACCGGACACCTTTCTCAATGCGAACATTCTCCCTGGCGCGGCTCAAGGCTCGCTGGTTCTTCTGGCTGTGCATGCTGCTGATCGTCGTCGGTCTGCCGGTCGGTTGCGCAGCGCTGCAGCACAAGGAGCGTGAACTGGTCTTCATGATCGAGCCCGGCACGGCGAGCTGGTACCGCGGCCTGCCGTCCGATGTGCAAGAGCTGGAACTCAAGGGGCCATCGTTTGGCCTCGGGCAGAACATCCATGCCTGGTGGTGGGCTTCGGACAAAAAAGACGCTCCCGCCATTCTGTATCTGCACGGCTCGCGCTGGAACCTCACCGGTCAGCTGTTCCGCATCGAACAACTGCGCGCCCTGGGCTTTTCAATCCTCGCCATCGACTACCGCGGTTTCGGTCAGAGCAAGGGCCAGTTGCCGTCGGAAGCGTCGGTCTATGAAGACGCGCGCATCGCCTGGGAACGTCTCAAGCAGATTCAACCCGACCCGCAAAAACGCCTCATCTACGGTCATTCGCTGGGTGGCGCCGTGGCCGTTGACCTCGCCGCCGAACTGGGCCGGGACACGCAGAAAGGCGACGGGCCAATTCAGGCGCGGGGCCTGATCATCGAATCGACCTTCACCAACCTCGCCGACGTCGCGTCCTCCGTCGCCAGCAAACGCACCTCGTTGCCGGTGCGCTGGCTGGTCTCGCAGAAATTCGACTCCATCGACAAGATCGCCGATGTGCACATGCCGGTGCTGATCGTCCATGGCACGGCGGACCCGTTCGTCGCGCCGCATTTCAGTGAAGCGTTGTTCGACGCGGCGCAGGAGCCAAAGAACCTGCTGATGGTGCCGGGCGGTAACCACAACAACAGCATGAATCTCGGGCGCCAGGCTTACAGTCAGGCGATCCAGAACCTGCTCAGCGAGAAGCCACCGGCGGTGCATGCGTCCAACGCATCGGCGGCGTTGCTCAAGCAACCCGGTTAGCCCCTTTTCATGAACGCGGCCGGTGTCCTCTCAAAGCACCTGCCGTCCGCTGCCGCGAGCGCTGCCAATGGACACACACGCAGACGAAGACGCTCACCTGATCCACTCCGCGCGGGACTGGGTGCTGCGTGCCGCGCCACTGCCGCAGATCGAGCGGATCGAGGCGTATTTTCACGGCCACGGTTTCGAGATGCACCGCCACGACACCTACGCCATCGGCCATACGATGTCCGGGGTGCAGAGCTTTCAGTACGGCAAGGAACGGGTCAACAACCTGCCGGGGCAGACGATGGTGCTGCACCCCGACGAAGCTCATGACGGCCACGCCGGGACCGAAGACGGCTTTCGCTACCGGATGTTCTACCTGGAACCGGCGATGATTCAGCAGGTGCTCGGTGGCAAGCCGCTGCCGTTCATCAAGGGCGGGGCGTCGAATGATCCGCGCCTGTTCAGGGCGACTCAGGCGCTGCTGTCCGACCTGAATAACGCGCTGGATCCTCTGGAACTGGACGACGCGATCTACGACCTCGCCATCGCCCTGCAAGCGGCCGCCGGTGTGCGCAAGGGTCGTCAGACCGTCAACTACGCCGGCGCGCAACGGGCGCGGGAAATGCTCATGGCCAGTCTGGAACAGGGCGTGAGTCTCACCGATCTGGAACAGGCCAGCGACACCGATCGCTGGCGCCTGTCGCGGGATTTTCGCGTGCTGTTCGGCACCACGCCTTATCGCTACCTGACCCTGCGCCGGCTGGACCTGGTGCGTCATTCGATCGCGTTGGGCGTGTCCTTGAGTGACGCTTCGGTGATGGCGGGATTCTCCGACCAGAGCCACATGACGCGGCATTTCGTGAAGACCTTTGGCTACCCGCCGGGGCGGTGGTTGAAGATGTTGAGGGCAGGCGCATAGCGGATCGAACGCCCTTGGTGGGACTGGCCTTGGCTGGGAAGGCTGTGCACCTTGTGGGACCGGCTTCAGCCGGGGAGGCGCCAGACGTCACGCCGCAGAGTGGATGGCGTACCCACCGGCCTCTTCCCGGCTGAAGCCGGTCCTACGAAGGCACCGCATACCCCCCCTGAAACACTGCCCGCTTTTGTAGGACTGGCTTTAGCCGGGAAGGCGTCAGTTGAATCACCGCAATACCAACCCACCCACCACCCTGCAATAACGTACAAGACCCCACCCATAACCACGCTCTAGATTGGCTCCACATCAAACACTTTCGGAGCCGCCCACGTGTCCACGTCCAACACTCAACACACGCCCATCAATTTCGCTCAGAAATACAGCCTGTTCACCGAGCAGTGGCAGCCAAAAGTCATCGCGCAGATGAACGACTACCAGTTCAAGCTGGCACGACTGGAAGGAGAGTTTCTCTGGCACAGCCACGCTGACACCGACGAAACCTTCATCGTGCTCGAAGGCTGTTTGCGCATCGACTTTCGTGACGGCTTCGTGGAGCTCAACGCGGGTGAGCTGTATGTCGTGCCCAAGGGCGTCGAGCACAAGCCGTCCGCTGTGCAGGAGGTGAAGCTGATGCTGATCGAGCCCAGCGGCGTGATCAACACCGGCAGCGACACCAACGAGCGCACGGCGCAGAACGACGTCTGGATCTGATTACGCCTCGGGCGTTGCGGCCTCGGTTTCAGCCTCGGGCGCCGGCAGCAACACCGCAATCAACGCCCTGACAACCCCCGGCAGGGCGTCCAGTTCGCGGACCAGAATGCTTCGTTCGCGCACGGCCCAGGGCTCGTCGAGCTCGATGGTCACCAGCTTCATCGTCCTGCTGTGCCGCAACGCCGCCGACTCCGGGATCACCCCGATGCCCACCCCGGCTTCGACCATCCGGCAGATGGCCTCGAAGCTCGACACTTGAATCCGCAACGACAAATTCTGCCCCAGCCGCTCCACGTGATCGCGCAGAAAAGTCAGCAATGTGCTGCCTTCGTGCAGCCCGATGTGCTGAAACGCCAGGGTTTGCTTGAACGTGATCTTTTTCTCGGCCGCCAGCTCATGGCCCACCGGCACGGTCAGCACCAGGCGGTCGGTGCTGAAGTGGATGACCTGCAAACCCGCTGCTTCCACCGGCCCGGCGATGATGCCCATGTCGGTGCTGCCGTCGAGCACGCCGCGCACGATGTCCCGGGACAGGCGCTCTTGCAGGTCCACCGTGACGCCGGGCCGTTTCGCCAGAAACCCTGCCAGCACTTCGGGCAGAAACTCGGTGACGGCAGTGGTGTTGGCGAAGATGCGAATGTGTCCGGCCGAATCAGTCCCGTAACTGGTGAACTCACTCTTCAGGTAGTCCACCTGGCTCATGATCAGCCGCGCATGTTTGAGCAGGCGCTGACCGGCAGGGGTCAGTTCCACGCCGCGGCTGTCGCGGTACAACAGGCGTGTGCCGAGTTGACCTTCCAGCGCCTTGATCCGTGCGCTGGCGGCGGCAGGGGAGAGAAACGCCCGGCGCGCGCCCTGGGTCAGGCTCGGTGATTCGCCGATATGAATGAAGAGGCGCAAGTCAGCCAGGTCGAAATGCATGGGCGTGTCCGGACGTTGCAGAAGGCGTTCATCATACCCGAACGCCGCTATACGCAAATGCAAATTCACAGAATGCCGGCGCACTTCCATGATCGGGCCATAACAACACAACAAACCCAGAGGGTTCCCGCCCATGAGCGCTGCAGCGTCACCCGTGGATTTCACGGCCTGGATCGGCCGCACTGAAGAAGCCCAGGATCATCTGAGCGTCAACCTGATCAAGCGCATCGCCGCCACCTTTGGCGAGCCCACGCCCGCTGCCGGCGATCCATTGCCGCCGCTGTGGCAATGGTGTTTTTTCCAGGAGCCGCTGTTCGAAGCGCAACTCGGCGGTGACGGCCACCCGGCCCGTGGCGGCTTTCTGCCCCCGGCGGACAATCGCAACCGCATGTGGGCCGGTGGCCGCGTCGAGTTCATTCAGCCGCTGAAGGTGGGTGCTGACGCCCATCGCCTGTCGACCATTCTGCACATTGAGGAAAAGCACGGCCGCACCGGGTCGCTGCTGTTCGTGACCGTGCGCCACGACCACTCGCAAGACGGCGAGTTGTGCGTGCGTGAGGAGCAGGACATCGTTTACCGCGAGCCCAATCCGCCAAAGCTCAACAGCGGTGACGCGCCAGATCAGGGCGAGTGGAGCGAGGTCATCGAGCCTACGCCAACGCTGTTGTTCCGCTATTCGGCCGTGACCTTCAACGGCCACCGCATTCACTACGACTATCCCTACGTCACCGACACCGAGGGCTATTCCGGCCTGGTCGTGCACGGGCCGATGATCGCCACGTTCAACCTGCGCGCCTTCATTCGCGCCCATCCCGACAAGCGCGTGCGGCATTTCGCCTATCGCGGCGTGCGCCCGCTCAACGTCCCTGCTGCATTCCGCGTCGGCGGACGAATCGTCGAGGCGGGCAAGGCTCAGCTGTGGGCCGGCAATGACGCCGGCGTCGCCCAGAGCGCCGAAGTCGTTTTTGACTGAACCCTTCTTTCTATACAGCCAGGCGCGCCGATTCCGTGGCCGCCGGCCGATGCGAGTGGACACCATGAACCCTTACGAAAACGAAGACCTCAATGCCATCCGTGACGGCGTGCGCGCGCTGTGTGCTCAGTTTCCGGCCGAATACTGGCGCAAGATCGATGAACAGAAAGGCTTTCCGGAAACCTTCGTCAAGGCGCTGACCGATGAAGGCTGGCTGTCGGCGATGATTCCCGAAGAGTACGGCGGCTCCGGGCTGGGCCTGGGGGAAGCTTCGGTGATCCTTGAAGAAGTGAACGCCTGCGGCGGCAATTCCGGCACCGTGCACGGCCAGATGTACAACATGTTCACCCTGTTGCGTCACGGCAGCGACGCACAGAAAAGCTACTACCTGCGCAAGCTCGCCAGCGGCGAACTGCGCCTGCAATCCATGGGCGTGACCGAACCGAGCACCGGCACCGACACCACCAAGATCAAGACCACGGCGGTGAAGCAGGGCGACAAGTACGTGATCAACGGCCAGAAGGTCTGGATCTCCCGCGTGCAGCATTCCGACCTGATGATCCTGCTGGCGCGCACCACGCCGCTGGCCGAGGTGACGAAAAAGTCCGAAGGCATGTCGATCTTCATCGTTGACCTGCGCGACGCCATCGGCAACGGCCTGACCGTTCAGCCCATCGCCAACATGGTCAACCACGAGACCAACGAGCTGTTCTTCGACAATCTCGAACTCCCCGCCGAGAGCCTGATCGGCGAGGAAGGCAAGGGCTTCCGCTACATCCTCGACGGCCTGAATGCCGAACGCACGCTGATCGCCGCCGAATGCATCGGCGACGGCCGGTGGTTTATCGAGAAGTCCGCCGCCTACGCCCGTGATCGCGTGGTGTTTGGCCGCCCGATCGGGCAGAACCAGGGCGTGCAGTTTCCCATCGCCGAAGCGCACATCGAAATCGAAGCCGCCGACCTGATGCGCTGGCGTGCCTGCGAGGAATACGACAGCGGCAAAAACGCCGGTGCCAGCGCCAACATGGCCAAATACCTCGCGGCAAAAGCGTCGTGGGAAGCGGCCAATGCGTGCCTGCAAACCCATGGCGGATTCGGGTTCGCCTGCGAGTACGACGTGGAGCGTAAATTCCGCGAAACCCGTCTGTATCAGGTCGCGCCGATCTCCACCAACCTGATTCTTTCCTACGTTGCCGAGCACCTGCTCGACCTGCCGCGCAGCTTTTGAGGACGCCGACATGAGCCATACCCAGGCATTGGCGGGTTTCCTCGCCGAGCTGACCTACGAGCAAATTCCCGGCGTCGTGCTGGACCGAACCGAAGACCTGTTCCTCGACTGGATAGGCTCGGCGCTGGCCAGCCAGGGCGCACGGCCGATTCCGTTGTTCGAGCGCTACGCTGAACGCATGGGCCCGCAACAGGGCAAGGCGAAGATTCTGGTGAGCGGTCGCGGCACTTCGGCGTACTTCGCCGCGCTGGTCAACGGTGCGTCTTCGCACCTGGTCGAGCAGGACGATCTGCACAACAGCTCGGTGCTGCACCCGGCGACGGTGGTGTTTTCCGCCGTACTGGCAGCGGCCCAGGACCTCGACAAAACCGGCCAGGATTTACTGCTGGCGTCGGTTGCCGGTTATGAAGCCGGCATCCGCATCGGCGAATTCATGGGCCGCTCCCACTACCGCATCTTCCACACCACCGCGACGGTCGGCACCCTCGCCGCTGCGGTGGGCGTCGGCAAGCTGCTGAATTTCGACAAAGAGCAGTTCATCAACCTGCTGGGCACGGCGGGCACCCAGGCCGCCGGGCTGTGGGAATTTCTCCGTGACGCAGCCGATTCCAAGCAGCTGCACACCGCCAAGGCGGCGGCCGATGGCCTGCTGGCGGCGTACCTCACCGAAGACGGCCTGACTGGCGCACGGAATATTCTGGAAGGCGATCAGGGCATGGCGGCGGGGATGTCCAGCGACAGCGATCCCGCCAAGCTGTCCGACCGCCTCGGCAGCCGATGGGCGCTGGTGGAGACCTCATTCAAGTTTCACGCCTCGTGCCGCCACACCCATCCGGCGGCCGATGCCCTGCTGCACCTGATGCAGCGCGAAGGCCTGCGCCATGGGCAGATCGCCAAGGTCGTCACCCGGGTTCATCAGGGCGCCATCGATGTGCTCGGCCGGGTCGATGTGCCGCAGACCGTGCATCAGGCGAAGTTTTCCATGGGCGCAGTGCTCGGGTTGATTGCGGTTCACGGCAGCGCGCAGTTGATCGAATTCCGCGACCTGGCCCTGAGCGATGCCGACGTTGCGGCCTTCCGCGAAAAATTGACGATGGAGCTGGACGCGGAGGTGGATGGCGCCTATCCGGCGCGCTGGCTGGGGCGGGTGATCGTGACCACCACCGATGGCCGGGTGTTGAGCGCTGGCATCGATGAGCCGAAGGGCGATCCGGGCAACACCCTGTCGCGGCCTGAGCTGGAGGACAAGGTTCAGCGCCTGCTGGCGTTCTCCGGCGCACGCACGGCGGAGCAGGGCACGGCGTTGATCCAGCGGGTGTGGCAGCTGCGCGATGCGCAGAATTTGAACGATCTGATCTAAACGCAAGCGCGCTCCTGCAGGTGGGCACGAAGAGGTTTTCGAACATGACTCAACAACCCCCGCGTCCTTTGGACGGCATCACCGTCGTCAGCCTTGAACACGCCATCGCGGCGCCGTTCTGCACCCGCCAACTGGCGGATCTCGGTGCCCGCGTGATCAAGATCGAGCGCCCCGGCGTCGGCGATTTCGCCCGTGGCTACGACCAGCGCGTCGACGGCCTGGCCTCGCATTTCGTCTGGACTAACCGCTCCAAGGAAAGCCTGACCCTGGACCTCAAGCAGGACCAGGCCGGCGACATTCTTGAGTCGTTGCTCGGCAAGGCCGACGTGCTGGTACAAAACCTGGCGCCGGGCGCCGCTGCCCGTATGGGCCTGTCGTTCGAAGCCCTGCACGAACGCTTCCCGCGCCTGATCGTCTGTGACATTTCCGGCTACGGCGAAGGCGGGCCCTACGAGAAGAAGAAGGCCTACGACCTGTTGATCCAGAGCGAGGGCGGCTTTTTGTCGGTCACCGGTGGCCCCGGGGAAAACGAGATGGCCAAGGCCGGTTGCTCCATCGCCGACATCGCCGCCGGTATGTACGCCTACACCGGGATTCTGTCGGCGCTGATGCTGCGGGACAAAACCGGGCACGGCAGCCGCATCGACGTCAGCATGCTGGAAAGCCTGGTGGAGTGGATGGGCTACCCGATGTATTACGCCTACCACGGCGCGCCCCCACCGCCACGGGCCGGCGCGTCCCACTCGACGATCTACCCCTATGGCCCGTTTCCCACCGGCGGGGGCGGCACGATCATGCTGGGCCTGCAGAACGAGCGCGAATGGGCGGTGTTCTGCGAGAAGGTCCTGCTCGATCCGGCGCTGGCCACCGACGAGCGCTTTTCCGCGAATTTCAAGCGCTCGGAAAACCGCCAGGCGCTGCGGCAGATCATCGTCGACGGCTTCGCCCCATTGAGCGTCGATGACGTGGTTGCTCGTCTGGAAGACGCGCAGATCGCCAACGCCCGGGTCAACGACATGCAGGGCGTCTGGGACCATCCGCAGCTCAAGGCCCGTGACCGCTGGCGCGAAGTCGACAGCCCGTCCGGCCCGCTGCCGTCGCTGCTGCCGCCGGGCCACAACACCGCGTTCACGCCGCGCATGGACGGCGTGCCGGGCCTGGGGCAGCACACCGGCAGCATCCTCGGCGAGCTGGGGTTTTCGGCTGAAGACCAGGCGCGGATGGCGGCGGGCGGGGTGGTCTAGCGCCCGTTCTGCAAAAGGCTCTTTTGCACAGCGCATCCCTTCCTACAGGACACTCTCAGGACACCCACATGGCCCACACCAACATCCGCTCCGCACTGTTCGTCCCCGGCAGTCGCCCCGATCGTTTTGCCAAAGCGCTGGCGGCCAGCGCCGATGCCGTCATCGTTGATTTCGAAGACGCCGTCGAAGAACCTCTCAAGCGCCAGGCGCGGGACAATCTCGCGGCCTTCCTGAACGACAACCCCCAAGCCTCTGTGTGGGTGCGGGTCAATGCGCCGACTCATGCCGAACATGCCGATGACTTGGCGTTTTGCCGGCAGCACGCGGGCGTGGCCGGGGTGCTGCTGCCGAAAGTCGAAAGCGCTGCTCACGTCGCTGCGGTCTGGCAGACAGGCAAACCGGTTCTGCCGATCATCGAAAGCGCCAAGGGCCTGCTGGCCCTGGAGCAGATTGCCCATGCCGAGGGGGTTGAGCGATTGTCGTTTGGCGGGCTTGACCTGGCCCTGGACCTGAACCTCAATAGCAGCACCCACGCTGCACAGATGTTTCTTGACCAGGCGCGGATGTCGGTGCAACTGCATTCAAGGGGCGCGGACCTGCTGCCACCGCTGGACGGTGTGCACCCGGCCATCGGCGACCCGAAAGGTTTGCACCGCGCCATTCGCCACGCCTACGACATGGGGTATGGCGGCGCGTTGTGCATCCATCCGGCGCAAGTGCCGGTGATCCACGCCGCGTTGGCCCCCAGCGCTGATGACTTGAACTGGGCGCAAAAGGTGATCAACGCCAGCGCGGCGGCCAAGGGGGCGGGAGCCTTTCAGCTGGACGGGCACATGGTCGACGCGCCGGTGTTGCTGAGGGCCCAGCGTTTGCTGGCGCTGGCGGCGGGGTGAACGCAGTCAGCGCCGGGGCGCCGGTGGAAAGCCGGATCGCGTTCAGCAACCCCGAACGCCGGCTTTCACAAAAGCAGATTCTCTAAACACCGGAGCTTCGTCATGGTGTAGTTGCACTATGCTCATGGGCTCCACCTGCTCCTGCCAACATAAGTTCATACAAAAATAAAAAGGTGATATCGATGTTGAAGCTGACCAAAGCGCTTTTCTGCGCGGCCGCAGTGTCTGTGGCCAGCCTTGCACAGGCCGCTGATCCGATCACGATCAAGTTCGCCCACGTGGTGGCGGAAAACACGCCGAAGGGGCAGGGCGCGTTGCTCTTCCAGAAGATGGTCGCCGCCGACCCGGCCTTGAAAGACAAAGTCAAAGTCGAGGTGTACCCCAACTCCTCGCTGTTCGGCGACGGCAAGGAAATGGAAGCCCTGCTGCTCGGCGACGTGCAGATGCTGGCGCCGTCACTGGCGAAATTCGAGCAGTACACCAAGAAAGTGCAGATCTTCGATCTGCCGTTTCTGTTCAACGACCTTGCTGCCGTTGACCGCTTTCAGCAGGGTCCCCAGGGCAAGGCGTTGCTGACCGTGATGGACGACAAAGGCATTCACGGTCTGGCGTATTGGCACAACGGCCTGAAGCAACTGTCCGCCAACAAAAAGCTCGTTGAACCGAAAGATGCCCGTGGCCTGAAATTCCGCGTTCAGGCCTCCAGCGTGCTCGAAGCCCAATTTGTCGCCCTGCACGCCAACCCGCGCAAGATGAGCTTCGCCGAGGTCTATCAGGGCCTGCAGACCGGCACCGTCAACGGCACCGAAAACACCTGGTCGAACTACGAAAGCCAGAAGGTCAACGAGGTGCAGCCGTTCTTCACCGAGTCCAACCACGGCCTGATCGACTACATGGTGATCACCAACTCCAAGTTCTGGAACGGCCTGCCCGCGGACGTGCGTGGCGAACTGCAAACGATCATGGATCAGGTGACGGTCGAGGTGAACAAACAGGCCGAAGCGTTGAACCAGACCGCCAAGCAGAAAATCATCGACGCCAAGACCAGCGAAATCGTGACGCTCACCCCTGAGCAGCGCGCGAAATGGCGTGAAGCCATGAAGCCGGTCTGGGACAAATTCTCCGAAGAAATCGGTGCCGACCTGATCAAGGCTGCCGACGATTCGAACAAGGCGCCTTGAGCCCTTCCTTCGCTTCTCGCTACAGACCGTGACGGCCCGGCGGCCACCCGTTTCGCGGGTGATCCGCCTCCACGGCCGTCGCCATGCCCGGCTACATTCGGCTTCGTTCGGAGAATGCTTATGCACCCGCTGACGCGACTCTGGGAGCATCTGGAGGAGGGCATCATTGCCTTTCTGCTGGCTGCCATGACCCTCGTGACTTTCGTCTACGTGGCGTTGAACAACATCTACACCCTGTTTTATTCCCTCAGCGATCAATGGGCCGTCAGCAGCGATTTCTTCGCCGGCATCGGCGACCACCTGATGGGTTACGCCCAGGGCATGACCTGGAGCGTGGCGCTGACCAAAGCCCTGTTTGGCTGGCTGATCTTCTTCGGGATTTCCTACGGCGTACGCACGGCGGGCCACCTGGGCGTCGACGCGCTGGTCAAGAAAACCAGCAAGCCGGTGCAGCGGATTCTGGCGATGCTGGCCTGCGCCTGTTGCCTGGCGTACGCCGGCTTGTTCCTCGTCGCCAGCTACAAGTGGGTCGCAGCGCTGTTCATGGCCGGCATCGGTGCCGAGGACCTTGATCGGTTCGGCATCAAGGTCGCCTACATCGCCGTCATCGTGCCCATCGGCTTTGCTCTGGTGATCGCGCGCTACCTGGAAATCCTTTACCGCATCTGGACGCACCGGCAGACCGGTCTGGGTCTGGCCGACGAAGCGGCTGAAGCGAGCAAACTGGCCAACCCTGCCGAGGAGCAGCACTGATGACCGTTATCTGCCTGTTCCTGCTGCTATTCGTTTTCATGTTCCTGGGCGTGCCTATCGCTATTTCCCTGGGATTGTCCGGCGCCGTTTCGATCCTGCTGTTCAGCCCGGACTCGTTGAGTTCGCTGGCGATCAAACTGTTCGAAACCTCCGACAGCTACACCTTTCTGGCGATTCCATTCTTCCTCTTGTCCGGGGCCTTCATGACCACCGGCGGGGTGGCGCAACGGCTGATCGACTTCGCCAACGCCTGCGTCGGCCACATTCGCGGCGGCCTGGCGATTGCGGCGGTGCTGGCGTGCATGCTGTTTGCAGCGTTGTCCGGTTCATCGCCCGCCACCGTGGCGGCCGTGGGGTCGATTGCGGTCGCCGGCATGGTGCGTTCCGGCTACCCGAAGGCATTCGGCGCGGGCATCATCTGCAACGCCGGTACGCTGGGCATTCTGATTCCGCCGTCCATCGTGATGGTGGTCTACGCCGCCGCGACGGAAACGTCGGTCGGCAAGCTGTTCATTGCCGGTGTGGTCCCCGGGATTCTGCTCGGCGTGATCCTGATGGTGGTGATCTACATCGTCGCCCGGGTCAAGAAACTCCCGGCCCAGCCACGGGTGACCTTCCGCCAGTGGCTGCACACGGCGCAACGGGCGTTTTGGGGCCTGATGCTGCTGGTCATTATCCTCGGCGGCATCTACAGCGGTATGTTCACTCCCACCGAAGCGGCGGCGGTGGCGGCGGTGTATTCGGCGTTCATCGCGCTGTTCGTTTACAAGGACATGAGCTTCAAGGACTGCCCGAAAGTGCTGCTGGAGTCCGGCCGGCTGTCGATCATGCTGATGTTCATCATCGCCAACGCCATGCTGTTCGCCCACGTCCTGACCACGGAGCAGATTCCGCAGCAGATCACCGCCTGGGTCATTTCCGAAGGCCTGACCCCGATCGGCTTCCTGATCATGGTGAACATCGTGCTGCTGGTCGCAGGTAGCTTCATGGAGCCTTCGGCAATCATCCTGATCCTGGCGCCGATCTTCTTTCCGATCGCGATGAAACTCGGCATCGACCCGATTCATCTGGGGATCGTCATGGTGGTCAATATGGAGATCGGGTTGGTCCACCCACCGGTGGGGCTGAACCTGTTCGTGACGTCTGCGGTGACGGGGCTGACACTGGGCGAGACCATCCGAGCGGCGCTGCCGTGGTTGTCGATCCTGCTGGTGTTCCTGCTGCTGGTGACTTACGTGCCTTATATCTCGCTGGCGCTGCCTAACTGGCTGGGGATGCCATGATCAATGGCGTGGCTGAATGGGCTTAAGGTCAAGAGCTTTGGGTCAAGAGCTTAAGGACAAGAGCGTCTGCCTAGGGGCAGACGTTTCGCCTTCGGCGAGTTACTTGGAAAAGCACCCCAAGTAACCAAGGGTGCTTGCTCCTGGTTTGGCCCTTCGTTCCTCAGGGTTCCTTCACTCCGGTCCCGCTCCGTGGGCCCGCCGCCATCCGCCATCCATGGCGGGGGGCGGCTCTCGCGGCATCCATGCCGCTCGGCCCACTGCGCGAGACCTGCGTTCAGCCTGCACCCAAGTCGCGATTGGCGGCGTCTGATCTATTGCGTACGAAGATCAAGATCTAAAGCAGATCTAAAGCAGATCTAAAGCAGATCTAAAGCAGATCTAAAGCAGATCCAAAGCAGATCCAAAGCAGATCCAAAGCAGATCAGGGGCAAAGCACGGCAGATCAAGCGCTGAGGATTTGTGGGAGTGAGCTTGCTCACGAACGGGTCAGTACATTCACCGGATTTCTGGTGTTTGGAGTACAGCATTCGCGAGCAAGCTCGCTCCCACAGGCAGGAGGTGCTATCAGCAAAATTGTTGGCGGCTGGGCTTGCCTCTTCCCGGCTAAAGCCGGTCCCACTAAGGCAGCGCATGCATCCATTGAAATCGGCCCCGACGGTAGGACCGGCTTCAGCCGGGAAGCTTTTGCTTTTTGCTTTTGCTCTCGCCTTTGCTTTTGATCTCCTACGCAGGAAGTCCAAACGACACCGATCGCGACTTGGGTGCAGGCTGAACGCAGGTTTCGCGGAGTGGGCCGAGCCGCATGGATGCGGCGAGAGCCGCCCCCCGCCATGGATGGCGGATGGCGGCGGGCCCACGGAGCGAGGCCGGAGTGAAGGTACTCCGACGAAGGAGGAGCCAAGCCAGGAGCAAGCACCTTTGGCTGCTCTTTAGAACAGAGAGGGGGGTGCTTTTCCAAGTAACTCGCCGAAGGCGAAATGTCTGCCCTTAGGCAGACGCTCTTGATCTCTAAAACTGACAGACCCACTTTCCGGCAGACCAAAAAAATCCGCGCTGCCTCGGGGAGAACAGCGCGGATCTTTAATCAATCACTCAATCAATGCACAAACAGTGCAATCAAAATGATGATCGGGATTGGAATGCCGAGGAACCACAGAAGTAGTGAACGCATGATGACTCTCCTTAATCAGCGAATGCTGGAAGTATTGGAATAAGCACGGGTTTCGACATACGTCACCGCATCACGACGACGACCACCCCAGATGGCAGCAAGGCTCGCGACGAACGCACCGCACAGCAGCGAAACGAAAGTCCACAGCGCAGCGGTTGCAGCGGCCTTCGCGGCAGCGTCGGCAGCCTGTTGAGCTTTCAGCTTGGCATCAGCCACAGCCTGCTTGGCCTGACCATAAACCTGATCAACCCGCGCCTGGGCATCGGCCTGACTCATGTCGGTACGCTGAGCGACCAGCTGTGCCAGATAAGTACGGTCTTCCGGGGCCAGCTGACCATCGTTGGCCATGGTTTTGGTGAAGATACGTACTACAACACCGTGGGCAGCATCATCGCTGACGGCGGCAGGGCGATCATCGCGGAAGAGCGAATCGATGTAGTAGCCATACTGATCGCTGCTGGTATTGCCCGCTGCAGAACCGGCCGCGGTAGCGGCAGTACCTGCAACACCGGCAACCGCAGTAGCGCCGGCTTTCACGCCGCTGCCAACGATGCCGCTGACGGAGCCGACGATCAGCACGGCAGCGACCAGCGTCGCCACAGCCCACGACAGGAAGCCGTGCGCAGTATCACGGAAGTAAACTTCGTCACCGTGCATATTGGCCCATTTGACGCGCAGGCGGCCGGCGAGGTAACCGCCAAGACCCGAGGCCACGATCTGCGTCAGTGCGAGCCAGACGACCGTGGAAATACCGATGGTCTTCGCGCTGGCACCTTCGTTGGCCCAAGGCGACATCGCCGAGAAACCGAGGCCCGATCCCAGCAGGACCAGGATTAAGGAAAGCGCGGCGGCGCCGGCGGCACCCGCGAAGATGGCCCCCCAGGACACGCCTGAGACCGAGGAGGATTCTTCTACAGCGGCAGGATAAGAATCAGGTGAGACGTTCATTGTGCTGCTCCGTGCGAATGATGTTGTGCTTCTCCCCATTACGGTGCACTGCCTGTGCCAGCAACCGCTACTTTAAAAAATCAATAAAATCAATTGCTTGTGGAATAGGGGTTTTGATGTGTTCGTGCAAAATGCATGAACCCGATAAATCGACGGATGCGTTCTGCCCGGTCAATGGATTTCCATGCCTGTCAAAGGTTTGCGACAATCCTTTGCGACGGATTCCGTCAACGCGCAACATTCCGGCACATTTATGTGTGGACGTTGTCTCATAACATCAGCCCCGCAGGTTGACAGCCACAGTCCGCCCACGGCTCCTGTTTCTTCGAGAGGTAACCCAGCATGTTTGTCCATCGCCCCCTGGAAGAAAAAGACGTCCCTTTTATCTGCGACATGCCCCAGAGCATTGATGAGCTCTTCTATATGTTTCCAAAGGCGGTGTTCCCGCTGACACCGGAGCAGCTCAATGAATCCATCGCGCAGCGTTCGGACAACACCGTCATCGAATTGGACGGCCAAGTAGTCGGATTCGCCAACTTCTCCCGATACGATTTCAGAGGCCGTTGTTCCATGGGCAACGTCATCATCGATCCGCGCTTTCGCTCAAAAGGCGTTGGCCGCTACATGATCGGCTGCATGATGGAGTTGGCCTTCGGCAAACACGAAGCGGCGGAGCTGACCGCCTCCTGCTTCAACCATAACGTCCCCGGACTGCTCTTCTACCCCAAGCTCGGTTTCAAGCCTTTCGCTATTGAAGAGCGCCTGGACAAGCGAGGCGCGCGCGTGGCCCTTATCCATCTCAAGTTGCCTCGAAGCTGACCCACAGACCGCTTAATGACGCCAGTCGTCGGGCGCTTCACGGCTGCCCGACGAACGGATGAGCACAACCCTCGGCCCCTCCCGGGCGATAAATCCCATTATTCCGCCAATTAAGCGATGAGCCGCGGCGTTTCCAATCCGGTGAATCGTTTTTCCTCGAGCAACTTGGCTCGTGCGCAGCCATTTGCGTGTGGTAGGCAGCTGTTTGCCTCACTTTGGGGCGCGGCGTATAAGGTGAATATCCCTGATTGCCGGATGGCGGACGGGGTACGGGAAACTTCTCCACCTTCGTGGAATGGGATATTGATAGTCAGGCGAGCGGCTGAACGCATCAACCAGTCCTGCCTGTGGAGGATTGACGATGATTGCCTGTACGCTCTCTAACCTGGAACTGCGCAGCATTATAGAAAGCGCGTTTCTGCCCCTGCGGTGTCACTGCACCGTATTGGGGGACCTGATGACGGTTGAAGTCATCGACCCCGCGACCGAGCACGTCGAACTGTTCGCTTCCAATATTGCCTTGGACTCACTCGATAACAGCCACGCCTTGTGCGCGCTGATCCGGGAGCTTCAGGCCGAGCTCGCAAAGGCCAGGCATTACCCCCATTCCCTGGCGAGCTGAGCGCAGGGCTCTAGCAATAATCGCCGTTCGGCCTTATGTTGGTGAGCATCGGCCCTGAGAGGCCAGGCGGGATATTGAGGATTTGCATGGCGCAGGCGCAACCCGAGATTGAGGCAGTACAAGAGCAGAGACCAGCGGCACCCTTGCGCCGTCGGCGCAAGGTCATGATCGGCGTCGGCGGCCTGCTGGGCATTGTGGTGGTAGGCGCGGTGACGATCGTCACGATGCTGGAGCAGCTGGAAATGCGAAACGCCAGCTTCCGACCGCCCATGACTTCCCTGGAACGGCAACAGCTCCTGCCACCGGAGCCTGTGCTGGAAGTCAAACCTCAGGTGGAAGGCCTGCGCTACGGCGCCGCCATTTTGCCGGATCAGGCTGCGAGCGCCGATTCCGCCACGCCTGAACAGGCGTCGGCTTCAGCAGCGGCCCTGCTCTTTAGCGCGCCGTCTTCGCCCCTTGGCGCTGCACCCCTCACGACACCTGATCCGCAGTCCAGCAAGCCAACGGGCATCGCTCAGGCGATCCACGTGCATAACAGCGCGCAGTAGGCCCCACCTTTCTCAATGCATCCGGCGACGGTGCTCATTTTCGAAGAGCAGTTTGAACTGCTCTTCGCCATTGTCTTGAACCGCATAGTGCTCGCGAACAGGCCCTGCTTCGATGCGGCCATCCATTGCAACTCGGATGACGGCTGACTTGGGCAGATAGTCCGGCACGTCACCGATGATCGTCAGCTCGCGCAGGCGGTGGCCGTCGTGCTCTATGGTAGTAAGCCGCACTCGGCAGGTTGCCTGCATGGGGATAGGCCCAAACAGCGTGTCCCGCGAATAATCAATTTCGGCGATGCTGGACCGACGGGTTTTATCAGCATTTATAAGGTCACCTCTCTCTGTCCATTGGAAAGAGTTCAAGCATGACAATGGAGGCATTGCAGGCCGGAATAGTTCTCATCGCTGCTGACGATAGTTCTCCATTCATCCGATACGCCAGTGCGTGCCCGTGCTTTTCGGGAGAGTGATGGTAATAATCGGGGTCGATAATTCTGACGTCAATAAACACGACGGCACTTAAACGGTTATAGGAAGTACATGCGAAGCGTGACACTAAAAGCACGACGCATGTTGCGAAGAAAGCCGCTTATATCCGTCAACGACCTGCGATCTGAAATTAAATTGCGAAAGACTCTTATTTTATAAATCCATGGGCGCCTGCTTGTGCGACGGAATAATGGCGTCATATTTAAAAAATCTACAAAAAACAATGGCTTGTGTATCTAGATTGTCGGGCAGAACTTTTTTTCGGAAAATTGACACGTTGCCGGTTATTTGCAACCATCACTTTACGTTTTCAAGTCTGATGATCTGCACTTAGTGCAAGCGTCGACACTTCTCTTTTCGGGATTAATCTTTGCAGACGCGCGACGAGTTGGCGGTAGCGTCCCTGAAGAAACCTTGAAAAGAGCAGCGCAAAGAGTAGGCACCCGGGCAGGCTCGGAAAAGGCCCCGCCACCCGGCAAGCAGCGTGTCAGAGCCTGCGCCGATTGATCGACCGCGCATTGATCGTCCGACCTTCCAGAGCCGCAAACGTGACGCAAATCACCGCGGTTGTCATGCCTGCCGAGTGCAATAGTTCAATAACAGCGCCTTTATTTTTCAACTTGAAAGTCCAGACATCGCCTCAGCGATAGCGGTTGAACGCGCACGCAAGTGCGGCGGTTTATAACGCACGTGGCGATACGGTAACGACCCAGCGTGGAGTGACAGTTATGCAAGGAGATCATCTGGAAACCGTTTGCGGTTGCGTAGTAGGGGGTGCCGGACCTGCGGGAATGGGACTGCTTTTCAACGCACTGAAAAGTGGCGCCATGCCAGAACTGGCCAAGGAAGGTTTAATCATTGTCGATGCAAGTCCCACGCCGGGCACGGGTCGTTTGGGCGATTACCGGATCACCGCCAACTCGGTGGGCGATGTGTTCCTGGATTGCCTGCGCGACCCGGCTTTGCGTGATGTATTCGAACCCCTCGAACATTCGCCCGCTTATTGGCGCATCCGTCGTCAGGCGCAAAGTGCGCCGCAATTGGCGGACGTCGCCGAACTGCTGGCGGAAGCCTCGACGCTGGTGCTCGACTTTATCGTCGAGCGGTACGGCGTGAAGTTATGGAGCAGCACGACGATCACCGAGATCGTGCGCGACGGCGATGACTATCAGGTGTGGGTCGAGTCCGATGGCCGCAGTCAGCGAATTCGCAGCCGTGCAGTCGTCCTCAATCTGGGGGGGTGGCAGGAACCGCAGCATCTCCTCGACAGCCTGGCAGATCAAGGCCTCGCGGTGCCGCCCTCGGCGCAGATCGAGAGCGCCGATGCGCTGCTGAGAATGAATGCCGTGCAACTGCGCCACCTCTTCGCGAAGACGCTGGCGGCCAAGGGCCGGGTGTGCGTCGTGGGCGGTTCCCACAGTGCGTTCTCGGTGCTGGAAAACCTGGCCGACGCGCTGGAGTTTGCCGGCCTGGAGGAGGTCACGCTGGTCCACCGTTCGCCGATCCGCCTGTTTTACGAAACCGCTCAGGCCGCGCTGGATGCAGGCTATGTGTTCGATGGGGTCAGGGATGTCTGCCCGGTGTCGGGGCGGGTCAACCGGTCAGGCGGCTTGCGCTATCGGGCGCTGGACGTGGGGCGTGAAGCCCTGTCCAAAGGCCAGATCGGCAAGACCGGCGTGCGCGTCCAGCTGCTGCAAACCCATCAGGGGCCGACCGATCAGTTCGAGCGCGCTCGTCTGGCGCTGGCGGAAGCCGACATTGTGGTGCAGTGCACGGGTTATCAGCCGTTGCTGCCAGCCTTGAGTCATGCCGGTGGTGAGGCCATCACGCTGATGGAGGTCAAGGGCGGGCTGGATTCAGATCCAACGGGTTGCCCGCTCGACGCCAGCGGTCAGCGCCTGCACGGCCTGCACCTGTTCGGTCTGGGGGCCGGGCTGGGGGTTGATCCGCGATTGGGCAGCGAAGCATCGTTTGACGGCCGCATCTACGGGGTCTGGCAGTTCCATCACGACGCCAGCGGCGTGGTGATCGATTCGGTCCTGACCCGTTTGCAAACCCCGGCACTGCAGCCGGTCGCTGCGACGCCACGGTTGGTGTCCAGTCGCAGCGAAGAACGTTTGCCGTTCCTCTGGCCCGTGCTGATCAACGCGCAATCCTGAGGCACATTGCAACACCTGAATCCCGGCGCTCCTTTGGTTAGGCAGCCCGGGATTTTTTTTGCCCGAGAGGCGACCAGGCGTCGGTCACTTGCCCGGAGTGTGCGTCGCCAGCTCCATGATCATCCGCGTCAGCAGGTAGATGCGCGGCGACACGCTGTCGACTTCCGCGTATTCCTCGGGCGTGTGAATATTGCCGCCAACGATGCCGAAGCCATCCAGGGTTGGCACGCCGACCCCGGCCGAGAGGCTCGCATCGGCCGCGCCGCCGCTGCCTTCGATGGTCAGTTTGCGGCCGATCTCGCCGTAGATGCCCTGGGCGATATCAACCAGCTTGTCGGTTTCCGGCGTCTGCGGCATGGGTGGCAAACCGCGCTCCAGGCGGGTGGTCACTTGGGTGTCCGGGATCAGCTTGTCAGCCGACACCCGCGCCAGATCCTTCTCGATGCGGTCGAACTCTTCCGGCACGGCGGCGCGCACATCGGCCTTGGCGGTGGCCTGATCGGGGATGACGTTGGTGCGATCGCCGGCGTTGAGCACGGTGAAATTGATCGTGGTCTTCTTCTCGGCGTCGCCCAGCTTGCCCAGTTGCAGAATCTGATGCGCCACCTCCATGGCCGCGTTGCGCCCCAGTTCCGGCGCGACGCCGGCGTGGGACGCCTTGCCCTTGACCTCAACCACTGCGGTGGCGCTGCCTTTGCGCCAGATCACCAGACCGTCGGCGGGGCGCCCCGGCTCCAGGTTCAGGGTCACATCGTGCTGTTTGGCGACCTTCTGGATCAGCGCGGTGGCGGCGGCGGAACCGGTCTCCTCGCTGGCGTCCAGCAGGAAGGTAATCTGCGCGTAGTCCTTGAAGTCGAGCTTCTTCAGAATCTTCAGCGCGTAAAGGCCGGCAACGATGCCGCCCTTGTCGTCCATCACCCCTGGCCCGTACGCACGGCCGTCCTTGATGTGGAAGGGTCGGGCGGCGGCGGAACCTTCCTTGAACACGGTGTCCATGTGCGCCATCAGCAGTATCTTCGCCTTGCCGCTCCCTTTGAGCGTCGCGACCACATGCTGGCTCTTGTCCGGCGCGGTGTTGGGGATCATCTCGATGGTCGCACCGAGCGCCTTGAGTTGGGCGACGACGATGTCACGCACTTGGGTCAGTCCCGGCTCGTAGCCGGAGCCCGTATCGATATTGACCAATTGTTCCAGCAGCTTCAGCGCGTCGTCCTTGGATTGCTCGGCGTCCGCCTGAACCTGTTTATTGGGCTCGGCAAAGGCAGGCGCTGCCGCGGAGAAGGCGATACCGAAGGCCAGCGCGCTGGCGAGGAGAGAGCGGGAAAACGGTGAGGTCATGGTCGATCCTTGAAGTGGCATAAAAGGGCTGGAGAGACACCGTAGCCCGTTGCGCAGGATCGTGCATGTCAAAACGCGTTATTCACATCGACAAAAACGCCGAACCTTTAGGCTGGGCTACCCTCAACATTCCTACGTCAGTCATCAGAGGAGAGGCATCCCATGCCGGTTAAGCACGATTTGTACGCGGACCTGAGCATCACCAAAGACGAGCTCGCCAAGCGCAAGGGCACCGACGCGAAGCTCAACGCCCTGGTCGAGCACTACAATGAGCTGGACATCCATATTGTCAGCGCCGAAGAGGCGGGCGATATTCCCGACGATGAGTTGAAGAAGCTCAAGGAAAAAAGGCTGCAGGCCAAAGACACCATCGCCAGCCACCTGAATACCTCGGGCTGATCGGGTCAAACGACTCAGCAACTAAAACGGCCGATCTCTTATGGAGGTCGGCCGTTTTTAGTTGGCGATTCCGGATGCCTGACAACTTGTCGCGGCATCTGGAAGTGCATCGCCCAATACGCTGGATCTGTGTGTTCGCTCGCGCTTAGTTATCGGCGTGGGCGACTTCGATGGATCCAAAGTTCAGACGAAAAAAAACGGCGTCTGGTCAGTCGCCGTCGCCGATCTGTCAGCACCGGGTGGCCGCTGACAGTAATCGAATAAGCATAAACCGGAGGGTTTATTGCGGATCCTGGTCGGGTGCAGCCTCGGCCTTGATGCGCTTGTAGATTTCTTCGCGGTGCACTGAAACATCTTTCGGAGCGTTGATGCCAAGACGGACTTGGAGACCCTGAACGCCCAGAATGGTAACGGTGATGTCGTCACCAATGTTTATGCTTTCGCCGACTTTGCGGGTGAGTATCAACATAATCTTTTCCTTGATGGCCTCATGAAGCGCCTCTACCGGGAGGCTGGCGTGAGCCTTTGGGTGGTGGTGATTGCCGATTGCATCCAAATGCGTTCATCAGTATGACGCCATTGGTACGATTTTAATTCCCCAGGTTCATCGTCTTGTCACAGTTAGCGCCGCTCCTGGGTCGAACGGCAGGGGAATCTTGCCTGATACTGGCGGTAAATTCCCGTGCAAATCGGCCATCGTTTGATAGCCGGATTCCGCGCGGCGCCTATTCCACACTCCTTTAGCCTTTATTGCAAAGAACTCATGCGGGCCGGTGATGAAATTTTCATTAGATTGCCCCGTACGAGTTCTCAGAACGGAGTGTAGGAGACTTCCGAAATGAGTACCGGCAAAACGCCGTAACTTTAATCGAATTGATGAGGGGATGTGTGAACGGTTTTGTATCAAGCCCCGGTTTATCAGACCTGAAGACTCGGACGTCGACATCGGGATAGGAGCGGAAGGGGGCGAGGGGGGGCTGAAATAACATGCCCACCGCGGGGGTGGGCATGGATGCAACAGGGGGGCATGGCCGCGTCAATATGCCGCGATCAATGCATCAGACGACCAGCGACAGCAGCATGATCAGGATGATGCCCACCACCGACAGGATGGTTTCCATCACGGTCCAGGTTTTCAGTGTTTCAGCCACGGTCATGTTGAAGTACTGCTTGACCAGCCAGAAACCCGCATCGTTCACGTGGGACAGAATCAGCGAACCGGCACCGGTTGCCAGAACCAGCAGTTCGCGGTTCACGCCTGGGATCATGCCAACCACCGGCGCGACGATCCCGGCACCGGTGATGGTCGCGACGGTCGCGGAACCGGTGGCGATACGGATCACTGCAGCCACCAGCCACGCCAGCAGAATCGGCGAGATCTGCGCCTGCACGGCCATGTGGCCGATCAGGTTACCGACGCCACTGTCCACCAGCATCTGCTTGAAGCCACCGCCGGCACCGACGATCAGCACGATCGCGGCCACTGGCGCGAGGCTCTGGTCGAGCAGCTTGATGATGTGATCGCGGCTGAAGCCACGGGCCGAACCGAAGGTGTAGAACGCCAGCAGCAGGGCGAACAGTAGAGCAGCGATCGGGTGACCGATGAAGTCCATCCAGATGCGGAAGATGTGACCGGCTGGCAGCGCAACGTCGGCAAACGTCTTGAGCAGCATCAGGAACACCGGCAGCAGGATGGTCACCAGCGTGATGGCAAAGCTTGGCAGGTTGTCGTTGGTCGATTCCTTGGCAATCTGGTCCATCAGCTCTTTCGACGGGTTGCCCGGAATGCGCTTGGCAATCCATTTACCGTAGATCGGGCCGGCGATGATGGCGGTCGGGAACGCGACGATCAGACCGTAGAAAATGGTCTTGCCGATGTCTGCGTTGAAGATGCCGATCGCCAGCAACGGACCCGGGTGCGGCGGCACCAGACCGTGGACGGCCGACAGACCGGCCAGCAACGGGATACCGATCTTGACGATGGACACGCCGCTGCGACGGGCAACGATGAACACCAGCGGGATCAGCAGCACGAAGCCGATTTCGAAGAACAGCGGGATACCCACCAGAAACGCCGAAAACATCATGGCCCAGTGCACGCGGTCCTTGCCGAAGCGACGGATCAGCGTCTGGGCGATCTGGTCAGCACCGCCGGAGTCGGCCATCAGCTTGCCGAGCATGGTGCCCAGGCCGAGGATGATGCCGACGAAACCCAGCACGCCGCCGAAACCGTCCTGGAACGATTTCATCACTTTGTCGACCGGCATCCCGGAGGTCAGCCCGAGAAAACCGGCAGCGATGGTCAATGCAATAAAGGGGTGGACTTTGAACTTGGTGATCAGAAGCACAAGGCCAATGATGGTCACCAACGCATCGACCAGCAGATACGTGTCTTGAGTCATACCGAACATGGGGGTGTCTCTCCGTTGTATTTTGTTTTTTTGGAGCTGCTGCTTGACGCTGTCGCTCTCTGCCCTGTGAAGCAAGGGCAGCGTCATCAGAGACAGCGCTACCTTTGCCGCTCACGCCTGATCGAGGATCAAGAGCCGGTGCGCGCGGTGACAGATGGGGTTTGAGCCTCGGAGCCAGACTCGCTCCACCATGTGGCTGCTTCCTTACCGATGGTCTCGATCGATTGGGTCGCGTCCACCACCAGTGTGCGGTCCTCGTTATAAGGAGGCTCGAGGGTCGCGAACTGGCTGTCGACCAGACTGGCCGGCATGAAGTGGCCCGGGCGATGGGAGCAGCGTTCGGTGGCGAGTTCCTTGGTCAGCTCCAGAAACACGAAGCCCAGCTCCGGCACGGCTGCACGCAGACGTTCGCGGTAGATGAGCTTGAGGGAGGAGCAGGTCAGGACAGGTTTTTCGCCGTTCTTCACAGCGGCGGCCACTTCTTCGCCGAGGCGGGTCAGCCAGCCGGCGCGATCGTTGTCGTCGAGGGGATGGCCGTCGGTCATCTTCTTGATGTTGGCAGGAGGATGGAACGCATCACCCTCGATCAGGCGGCCGCCGCTGTTTTTAGCGATGGCCTCGCCGACGGCGCTCTTGCCGCAGCCGGAAACACCCATTACCACGATGGCGGAAATAGCATGTGGAGCAGTAGTCATAAAAACCTCGTCCCGGAGACAGCGCTGTCTTCGCCGAATGGTGTGCAAGTCCGGCGAGACTGTTTCCAGGTGTAGTCATTGTTATGGGTATCTCGCTGATCCATGAGATGCAAAACCCGGTCGTGGAATCGATCGAAAAGTTGCGGGCCTCCGTGAGATAGCGCTACCTTAGAGCCCATCCCACACAATCGCAACCCCCGCAGCTTTCTTCCAATCAGTTGGCAACGCATGACACGTATTGGTTCCCGCTCCACCGGTCGTCCCACCCTCAACGAAGTCGCCAAACTGGCCGCCGTCTCGCCGATTACCGCGTCCCGGGCCTTGCGTGGCGTGGCCACTGTGGCGCCGGAGCTGGTGGAAAAAGTCCGCGCTGCTGCGCTGAGTCTAGGCTATGTCACCAATCCTGCCGCCCGGGCGCTGGCGTCTTCGCACAGTCAGTCGGTGGTGGTGCTGGTGCCGTCGCTGTCCAACCAGTTGTTCATCGAAACCCTTGAAGCGATTCAAACGGTTCTGCGCCCGCGCGGGCTGGAAGTGGTGATCGGTAATTATCACTACTCGCCTATAGAAGAAGAGAACCTGCTGCGCAGTCATCTGTCCCACCGGCCGCGCGGTATTCTTCTGACCGGCTTTGACCGCAGCGTGGCGGCGCAGCAGTTGCTGGCGTCCAGTGGCGTGCCCTGCGTGCACATGATGGAGCTGGACCCGACCCGTGCCGAGCCCTGCGTGGGGTTTTCCCAGCAACAGGCGGGTGCCGAGGCGGCGCGGCATCTGTTGAGCCGCGGCCGGCGGCGGCTGGCGTATGTGTCGGCACAGCTGGATCCACGGGTGATTCAACGGGGCGTCGGTTTTCGCGGCGCGCTGGAGCAGGAAGGGCTGTATGACGAAGCGCTGCAATTGGCGTCGCCGCTGCCGTCGTCCATCGGTTTGGGGAGTGAGTTGTTCGCCCGTTTGATGGAAACGCATCCGGACGTCGACGGGGTGTTTTTCTGCAATGACGACCTGGCCCAGGGCGCATCGCTGGAAGCCCTGCGGCGGGGCATTCGTATTCCGGAGCAGGTGTCGCTGATCGGCTTCAACGACCTGCCGGGCTCGGCGCACATGGTGCCGCGCCTGACCTCCATCCGCACCCCGCGCGAACAGGTCGGCCAGCGCGCCGCGCAGTTACTGCTCGGCTTGCTGGACGGCACGGTTCAAGAGGCACAGGTGGATCTGGGGTTTGAACTGGTGGTGCGGGAGAGCACGTAGCTCGCTCGCACCCTTGGATCAATGCTCCTTCTTGAATGCGAGGCGGAACTCATGCAACAGCGGTTCGGTGTAGCCGCTCGGCTGCTCGCGGCCTTTGAACACCAGCGCGCTGGCGGCCTGGAAGGCCACTGACTTCTCGAAATTGCCGGCCATTGGCGTGTAAGCCGAGTCCCCGGCGTTTTGCCGGTCGACGACCTTTGCCATACGTTTCAATGCATCCTTCACGTAGTCCTCGGAGACCACGCCGTGGCGCAGCCAGTTGGCGATGTGCTGGCTGGAAATACGCAGCGTCGCGCGGTCTTCCATCAGGCCGACGTTGTGGATGTCCGGCACCTTCGAACAGCCAACGCCTTGCTCCACCCAGCGCACCACATAACCCAGCAGCCCTTGAGCGTTGTTTTCAACTTCCTCGCGAATCTGATCCTCGTTCCACTCCGCCTTCTCGACGACCGGAATGCTCAGCAGGTCCAGCAGAATGTCTTCGCTGATGCTGTCCAGGTCGACCTGTTCCAGCTCCTGCTGCACCGCTTTCACGTCCACTTTGTGGTAGTGCAGCGCGTGCAAGGTAGCCGCTGTTGGCGAAGGCACCCACGCGGTGGTCGCGCCGGATTTCGGGTGCGCGATCTTCTGCTCGAGCATGTCGGCCATCAGGTCCGGCATTGCCCACATGCCCTTGCCGATCTGCGCACGGCCGCGCAGTCCGCAAGCCAGGCCGACCAGCACATTATTGCGCTCATACGCCTTGATCCACGGCGTGGCTTTCATGTCGCCCTTGCGCAGCATCGGCCCGGCTTCCATCGAGCTGTGCATCTCGTCGCCAGTGCGGTCGAGGAAGCCGGTGTTGATGAATGCCACCCGCGACGATGCCGCTTCGATGCACGCCTTGAGGTTGACGCTGGTGCGCCGCTCTTCGTCCATGATCCCCATCTTCAAGGTGTTACGCGGGATCTTCAGCGCGTCTTCGATGCGGCTGAACAGCGTGTTGGCGAACGCCACTTCGTCCGGGCCGTGCATCTTCGGTTTGACGATGTAGACGCTGCCGGCGCGGGAGTTGGTGCGGTTATGCAAGTCGTGCAAGGCGATCAGGCTGGTGATGACGCCGTCGAGAATGCCTTCGGGGATTTCCTTGTTGCCGTCGTAGAGGATCGCCGGGTTGGTCATCAGGTGGCCAACGTTGCGGATGAACAGCAGCGAGCGCCCGTGCAGGGTGATCGCGCTGCCGTCGGCGGCCGTGTACTGGCGGTCGGCGTTCAGGCGACGGGTGATGGTCTTGCCGTTCTTGACCAGCGCTTCGGTCAGGTCGCCTTTCATCAGGCCCAGCCAGTTGCGGTAGATCACCAGCTTGTCGTCGGCATCGACGGCGGCGACCGAGTCTTCGCAGTCGATGATGGTCGACAGCGCGGCTTCCAGCAGCAGGTCCTTGATCCCGGCCGGGTCAGTGCCACCGATCGGGCTGGCGGGGTCGATCTGGATTTCGATGTGCAGGCCGTTGTTCTTCAGCAGGATCGCATTCGGCTGGCGCGGCTCGCCCTGATAACCGACGTATTTCTCGGGCTGGGCAAGGCGCGACGGGCTGCCGTCGGCGAGGGTGACCAGCAATTCGCCGCTGTCCACCGCGTAGGCCTTGGCGCCGACGTGGGAACCGGTGGCCAGGGGCGCGGCTTCATCGAGCAGGGCGCGGGCGAAGGCGATGACTTTCTCGCCCCGCAGCGGGTTGTAACCGGCTTTGATCTCGGCGCCGTTCGCCGAGGAAATGGCATCGGTGCCGTACAGCGCGTCGTACAGCGAACCCCAGCGCGCATTGGCGGCATTAAGGGCGTAACGGGCGTTGGCAGCGGGCACCACCAATTGCGGGCCGGCCTGTTCGCTGACTTCGATATCCACCTTGTTGGTGGACACCTGGACCTGCGCCGGTACCTGCTTGAGGTAGCCGATGCTGTCGAGGAAGGCGATGTATGCCGGCATGTCGTTGACCGGGCCGGGGTTGGATTTGTGCCACTTATCCAGCTGAGCCTGTAGGCGGTCGCGCTCTTTCAGCAGTTCGCGGTTGACCGGGGCGAGGTCGTGGACCAGCGAGTCGAAATCGGCCCAGAACAGCTCCGGGGTCAGGCCTGTCCCGGGAATCACTTCCTCGTCGACAAAGCGCTTGAGGTTGGCCGCCACTTTAAGGTTGTGGCAATTGACGAACTCGGTCATCTCGGTCTCCATCATGAATTGGGTTTGCAGCGTTGCGGCAGGCGGTCGCGGCGGGCGTTATTGCGCGCTCACCGCCGCCACCCCTGCCTTGGCCACTTGCGCATCCTGGTCGGCTTTGACGCCGGACACACCTACCGCGCCGATGGTCTCTCCGTCGATGATCACCGGCACGCCGCCTTCCAGCGACGTCAGCAGTGGCGCGGTGACGAAGGCGGTACGCCCGCCGTTGACCATTTCCTCATACCCCTTGGATTCACGACGACCCAACGCCGAGGTGCGCGCTTTTTCGATGGCGATGTACCCGCCAATCGGCGCGCAGCCGTCCAGGCGCTCGAAGCCCAGCAGGTGACCACCGTCGTCCGTCACGGCGATGGACACGGCCCAGCCATTGTTCTGCGCCTCGGTGCGTGCCGCGGCGAGGATCTGGGTGACTTCGGTCTGGGTCAGTACGGATTTGGTTTTCATGCAGTTCTCCTGAAGGCAAAGGGTGTCATGAGTGTGCGTCTGATACGGAGCCAGGGCGCCTGCAATCAACTTGGAGGCAAGGCGTCCTCGATGAGTTCGATCCAGTGTTTGACCGGCGTGCGGTTGGCGCTGGCCAAGTGCGTCTGACAGCCAATGTTGGCCGTCGCGATCACGTCCGGGTTGCCGCTTTCCAGCGCGTTCATTTTGTTGTCACGCAGCTGTTTCGCGAGCACTGGCTGAGTCACCGAATAGGTGCCGGCCGAGCCGCAGCATAAGTGACTGTCGGGCACCGGTGTGAGGTTGAAGCCCAATCGCGTCAACACCGACTCAACGGCGCCGCCGAGTTTCTGCGCATGCTGCAGCGTACACGGGCAATGGAACGCCAGGGTCTGGCGCGTGCAACCGCCGAGCTGTTCAAGGGGTTCGGCGCGCAGCACCTCAACCAGGTCCAAGGTGCGTTCGCTGATGGCCGCCGCTTTTTGCGCGTAAGTCGGGTCATTGCGCAGCAGGTGGCCGTAATCCTTGACGAAGGCGCCGCAACCGCTGGCGGTCTGCACGATGGCCTCGGCACCGGCCTGAATGCTTGGCCACCACGCATCGATGTTCCGCCGTGCGCGCTGCAAGCCTTGTTCCTGCGCATTCAAGTGGTAATCCACGGCGCCGCAACAACCGGCCTGGGCAATGGATGTGACGCTGATGCCCAGTCGGTCGAGCACCCTTGCGGTGGCGGCGTTGGTGTTGGGCGACAAGCCGGGTTGCACGCAGCCTTCGAGGATGAGCATCTGCCGCGCGTGCTGCCGGGTCGGCCGGGGCATGGCGGGGCGGATGTTGCCCGGCAGCTTGGTCTTCAATGCGCCGGGCAGCAGGGGCCTGAAGGAATTGCCCAACTGGGTCAGGGATTTGAACAGGCCGGCGTTTGGTACCACAGCCCGCAGGCTGTCCCGCAGCAGGCGCTGGCCGAGGGGGCGCGGCACGGCGGCGTCGACCACTTCCCGGCCGATGTCCAGCAGGTTGTGGTAATCGACGCCGGAGGGGCAGGTGGTTTCACAGTTGCGGCAGGACAGGCAACGATCCAGGTGCAACTGGGTTTTCTCGGTGACTTCCTTGCCTTCCAGCACTTGCTTGATCAGGTAAATGCGCCCGCGCGGTCCATCCAGTTCGTCGCCGAGCAACTGATAGGTCGGGCAGGTGGCGTTGCAGAAACCGCAGTGCACGCAGCTGCGCAAAATGCTTTCCGCTTCCTCGCCACGGGGCAGGCTCTTGGCGTGTTCGCTCAGGGTCGTCTGCATGGTTCAGATCTCCGCGTACATTCGGCCCGGATTGAAAACTCCCTGCGGATCAAGTTGCGCCTTGAGCTGGCGGTGGTAGCGCAGCAATGGCGTGGCCAACGGCTGAAAAGGGCTGTCGTCGACGCCGTGGCTGAAGCAGGTGGCGTGACCACCTGCAGCGCTGGCGATCCGCCGAATCTCGCTGCCGCTGGCGTCGGATTTCAACCAGCGTTGCGCACCGGCCCAGTCGATCAATTGTTCCCCCGGCAGGTCCAGCGCCGCCGTGCTGACGGGCAATGACAGGCGCCACAGCGGCCGCCCATCGGTGAAGAACTCCAGGCGGTGTTCGTTGAGCGCGCGCCAATAAGCCGGGTCGATGGATTCGCCGCCCAGGCGTTCATGGGCCGCCGCGACCGAACCTTCGCCGCCTTCAAGACGCAAGCGCAGCACGCGGCCGTCGTGGCTGGCGGCGCTGATGGGCAGCGGTTCCTGACCCCATTGCGCCAGGCGGGCGAGGGCGGTGGTGCTGTCCATTTCCAGCGCAATGCTGGTGCACAGTCGCGGCTTGGGCAGGACTTTCAACGAGACTTCGGTGATCAGGCCCAGGCAGCCAAAACTGCCCGCCATCAAGCGTGACAGATCGTAACCGGCGACGTTTTTCATCACCTCGCCGCCGAAGCGCAGATGCTTTCCGAGACCTGTGATCACCCGCGTGCCCAGGACGAAATCACGCACCGAGCCTGACCACGGCCTGCGCGGCCCGGACAAACCCGCTGCAACCATCCCGCCCACGGTCCCGTCGCCTGCGCCGCTAGCGCCTGCATCACCATGGCCATAGCTGGGCGGCTCGCAGGGCAGCATCTGACCGGCTTCTTCCAGCGCGGCGTTCAGCACCGACAACGGCGTGCCGGCGCGGGCGGTGATCACCAGTTCGGTTGGGTCGTAGGTGACGATGCCACTGTGGATGCGCGTATCGAGCACGTCTCCGGCCACCTCACGACCCAGGAATACCTTGCTGTTGGCGCCTTGAATGCGCAGCGGCAGGGCGGACTGAATCGCCTGATTGACCTGTTCCAGCAGTGCGTCGCTCGCATCGCGCTCCTGGGCGACGAAGGCTGGCTGACGTTGGGCATCCATCAGAAACGCTCCAGTTCAGGGAAGGGCAGCTTGCCCATGTGCACGTGCATGGCACCGAATTCGGCGCAGCGGTGCAGGGTGGGGATGTTCTTGCCGGGGTTGAGGGTGCCGGCCGGATCGAACGCGGCTTTTACCGCGTGAAACAACGTCAGCTCGTCACTGTTGAATTGCGCGCACATCTGATTGATCTTCTCGCGGCCCACGCCGTGCTCGCCGGTGATGCTGCCGCCGACCTTCACGCACAGCTCCAGAATCTTTCCGCCCAATGCTTCGGCGCGGTCCAGTTCACCGGGTTGGTTGGCATCGAAGAGGATCAGCGGGTGCATGTTGCCGTCGCCGGCGTGGAAAACGTTGGCGACGCGCAGGCCGTATTCTTCCGACAGCGCGGAAATACCCTTCAGCACGCCGGGCAATTCCCGACGCGGGATGGTGCCGTCCATGCAGTAGTAATCCGGCGACAGCCGACCGACCGCCGGGAAGGCGTTCTTGCGTCCGGCCCAGAATCGCACCCGTTCGGCTTCGTCTTTCGCCTGGCGAATCTCGGTCGCGCCGGCGTTTTCCAGCACGGCGCGAACCCGGTCGCAATCGGCGTGAACGTCAGCTTCCACGCCATCGAGTTCGCACAGCAGGATGGCTTCGGCGTCGACCGGGTAGCCGGCGTGGATGAAGTCTTCAGCGGCGCGAATAGCGAGGTTGTCCATCATTTCCAGGCCGCCGGGGATGATGCCTTCGGCGATGATGTCACCCACTGCGCGCCCGGCTTTTTCCACCGAGTCAAAGGCGGCCAGCAGCACGCGCGCCACTTGGGGTTTGGGCAGCAGTTTGACGGTGACTTCGGTGATCACGCCGAGCATGCCTTCGGAACCGGTGAACAGCGCCAGCAAGTCGAAGCCCGGTGAATCCAGCGCGTCGGAGCCCAGCACCATGTGCTCGCCCTCGACCGTGAGGATGTCGACCTTGAGCAGGTTGTGCACGGTCAGGCCGTATTTCAGGCAATGCACGCCGCCGGCGTTTTCCGCGACGTTGCCGCCGATGGAGCAGGCAATTTGCGAAGAGGGATCAGGCGCGTAATAGAGGTCGTAGGGCGCGGCGGCCTGGGAGATGGCCAGATTGCGCACGCCGGGCTGCACGCGGGCATAGCGCCCGGCGGGGTCGATGTGCAGGATTTTATTGAAGCGCGCCATCACCAGCAGCACGCCTTTTTCCAGGGGCAGGGCGCCGCCGGACAATCCGGTCCCGGCACCGCGCGCCACCACCGGTACGCCGCGCTCATGGCAGACCTTGAGCAGCGTCTGCACCTGCTCGATGCGCTGGGGCAGCACCACCAGCATCGGCGTCGTGCGGTACGCGGAGAGGCCGTCGCATTCGTACGGGCGCAGTTCTTCCTCGCGGTGGAGGATGTCCAGATCAGGCAGGCGGGTTTGCAGCGCTTGAAGCAACAGTTGTTTGTCGATGACCGGCAGAACGCCGTCGACACGTTCGTCGTACAGGATATTCATGATGGGTTCGCAACCCTGTCTTGTTTTTATTGGAGGCCCGTTCCGTGACGGAACGTGAATGGCTGGCTTGCATCATTGGCTCAGCGGGGCTTAGTGTCTACCGGGTGCAGCGGTGGTCGAACCAGTTTATTGAAGAGAGGTGATGAAATTTCCGGCTAATTGCCTTTTTTATCAGTGAGATAGCTTGGCGCGCGGTATTCGTCATTTTTAGGGTTGCCCGTGGTCATACCAGTGCTCAGTGCTTCTGGCCTAGTCTTTTAAAGCACTCAAGGAAGTCCGAACCATGCAAACCACTCAAGCCCAACGCCCGCAGCAGGTCGCCGATGTGGTCAGCGAGCGCATTGAGCGGCTGATTGTCGACGGAGTGCTCAAAGTCGGTCAGCTGTTGCCTTCCGAACGGCGGCTGACCGAAAAGCTCGGTGTGTCGCGCACCGCCCTGCGCGAGGGCCTGCAGCTGCTGCGCGCCAGGGGCATCATCGAAACCCGCCAGGGCAAGGGCTCGTTCGTCGCGCAAATGGGCGGGCTCGGGCTGACTGCCAATTCGCCGCTGATGCACTTGTTCGCCTCCCAGCCGCGCACGCTGTATGACCTGTTCGAAGTGCGCAGCCTGCTGGAAGGGGAGTCTGCGCGGCTGGCGGCGCTGCGCGGCACTGACGCGGATTTTGTGCTGATCACCCGCGCCTACGACGCACTGGTCGCCGGCCACGATCACCCCTTGCCCGCGTCCGAACACGCGCGGCTCGACCATGCGTTTCACCTGGCCATCTGCGAAGCGTCCCACAACCCGGTGCTGGTGCAGACCCTGCGTTCGTTGACGGATCTGCTGCTGAACACGGTGTTCGCCTCGGTCAACAACCTCTATCACCGTGACGCCCAGAAGCGGCAGATCGATCGTCATCATGCCCGGCTTTATAACGCGGTCACCGGGCGCTTGCCCGAGCAGGCGCGCAAAGCGGCCGTGGCGCATATCCAGAACATCTGCGACAACCTGCGGGAGATCGAAAGCGAGGAGCAACGGCTGGTGCGCGCCACCCTGCGACTGGAGGGCTGGGCCTGAGCCACGCGGGAGTTTTACGCGTGTGGACCTTGGCTTGACACCCATCCCGTATTGCCGCAGCTTACGCATTGCGTAAGTCGCTTACGCCGTAGTGAAAACCAAAACAACAATAACAGGCCATTCCCGTGGATCTTTTCACCTACTACCGATCGACCTCGAGCTACCGGGTGCGCATTGTCCTGGCGCTGAAAGGTCTCGCGTTCAACGCACTGCCGGTCAACCTGATCCGTGACGGCGGCGAACACCACACGCCCGATTATCTGGCGATCAACCCCCAGGGCCGCGTTCCCTCTTTGAGGCTGGACGACGGCGAGGTGATCATCCAGTCCATGGCGATCATCGAATACTTCGAAGAATTATCCCCTGAACCTGCATTGCTCCCCGACGCGCTGCTCGACCGCGCGCGCCATCGGCAGGTCGCCGCCCTGATCGGCTGCGACATCCACCCGCTGCACAACGTCGCGGTGCTCAATCGCCTGCGCGGCATGGGCCACGACGAAGGCGATGTGACGGCGTGGATCGGCCACTGGATCGGCGAAGGCTTTGCCGCAGTGGAGGCCCTGATTGGCGACGCTGAGTTTTGTTTTGGCGCGGTTGGCCTGGCCGATGTGTACCTGTTGCCCCAAGTCTATGCGGCGCGACGCTTCAACGTGGACATGACCCCGTATCCACGCATTTGCCGGGTCGAAGCGCTGGCGTTGCAGCATCCGGCGTTTCAGGCCGCCCATCCCGATGCGCAATCGGACAAGCCAGAGTAATCTTTCCCCCATGAAAAGCTTCGGTCTGCAATTGATCTTCGGCGACTTCCTCGCCCGCAGCGTGCGGGGGATTTCCTGCGCGCCACCCGCTGAATCGTGATCCGAGCCGCTGTGCCTCTCACTATTTAGCAGGAGCAAGACCGTGACTGATCTCTATGAAAACCCGATGGGCCTGATGGGCTTTGAATTCATCGAATTCGCCTCGCCCACCCCGAACGTGCTGGAGCCGGTGTTCCAGATCATGGGCTTCACCAAAGTCGCCCATCACCGCTCCAAGGACGTGTCGCTCTACCGTCAGGGCGCGATCAACATCATCCTTAACAACGAGCCGAACAGCGAAGCGTCCTACTTCGCTGCGGAGCACGGTCCTTCCGTGTGCGGCATGGCCTTCCGGGTCAAGGATTCGCAACTGGCCTACAAGCGCGCGCTGGAACTGGGCGCTCAGCCTGTGGAGATCGGCACCGGGCCCATGGAGCTGCGTTTGCCGGCGATCAAGGGCATTGGCGGCGCGCCGTTGTACCTGATCGACCGTTTCGGTGAAGGCACCTCGATCTACGACATCGACTTCGTGTACCTCGAAGGCGTCGAGCGTCACCCCAAGGGCGCCGGCCTGCAATTCATCGATCACCTGACCCACAACGTCTATCGCGGGCGGATGGCCTACTGGGCGAACTTCTACGAGAAGCTGTTCAACTTCCGCGAGCTGCGCTATTTCGACATCAAGGGCGAGTACACCGGCCTGACCTCGAAAGCGATGACCGCGCCGGACGGCATGATCCGCATCCCGCTGAACGAGGAATCCTCAAAGGGCGCCGGGCAGATCGAAGAGTTTTTGATGAAGTTCAATGGCGAGGGGATTCAGCACGTCGCGTTCTTCACCGAAAACCTGATCGACACCTGGGACCGGCTCAAGGCGCTGGGCATGCGCTTCATGACCCCGCCGCCGGACACCTACTACGAAATGCTCGAAGGCCGTCTGCCCAACCACGGCGAGCCCGAGCATGAGCTGAAGGCGCGGGGGATCCTGCTGGACGGCAACTCCGAAGGCGGCAGTCAGCGTCTGCTGTTGCAGATCTTCTCGGAAACCCTGATGGGCCCGGTGTTCTTCGAATTCATCCAGCGCAAGGGCGACGATGGCTTCGGCGAGGGCAATTTCAAGGCGCTGTTTGAATCGATCGAGCGCGATCAAGTGCGCAGGGGAGTGTTGGCGGTGGATTGAAGTACGCAGCCCGATTTGGTGCACGCGATATGTCTGTAGGACCGGCTTCAGCCGGGAAGGGGCCGGTTTTGACACCATCAATGTTGTGGCGTAATCGCCGACGTCTTCCCGGCTAAAGCCGGTCCCACTAGATGCACACGGTCCGTTAGTAGGACCGGCTTCAGCCGGGAAGGGGCCGGTTTGAACACCCTCAATTTTGTGGCGTAACCGCCGACGTCTTCCCGGCTAAAGCCGGTCCTACACGAGGAACGCGGTCCGTCAGTGGGAGCGCGGTCCTGCCCTTTGTGATCCTGACCAATCACTCCAGCCGCGGCATTTCCCCACCCATCCGCGCGCTGATCGCCTGTGCCGTTTGCAGCAGTTTCTGCGCGGCCGTCGCCTGGCGCTGATCGGTAAACACCGACGCCGAACCCACCACCGTCACCACACCCACCAGCTTGTTGCCCATGGCAAACACCGGCGACGACACCGCGTTGACGCCGGCCATCAACATCCCGTGAATCTGATGCACCCCGGTGCTGCGGATTTCGTGGACGTGCCGATCGATCTCCTTCAACTGCGCTGCATTCAACGAAGCCGATTCCGCCTCTCTCAACGCGGCGGTTTCGGTCGGCGACAGAAAGGTGTCGAACACCAGCCCGGTGGACGAACCGAGCAGCGGCAGCACCGAACCGATCTGCGTGACCAGGGTGACCGCCCCCAGCGACTGCTCGACGTACACCACCGTCGGGCCTTTGTTGCCCCACACGGCCAGAAAGCAGGTTTCGTTGAGTTCGTCGCGCAGGGCGATCAGGGCCGGGGCAGAGGTCTTCAGCACATCCAGCTGGCTTAACGCCGCAAGGCCGACCTGCAGCGCCGAACGCCCCAGACGGTAATGGTTGCTGGCCGGGTCCTGTTCGGCAAAACCGCTGTCCACCAGCGCTTGCAGGTAGCGATGCACCTTGCTGGCCGGCATGCCGACGTATTCGGCGAGTTTCGACAGTGACGTGGCAGGCGCCAGTTCGGCCAGCGCCTTGAGGATGCCGACGCCGACCTCAGCCGACTGGACTTTCTGCTGGCGCGGCGCGGTGGCGGGGGTGGAATCGTCGGTCATGGAAGGGAGGCCCCCGGTCTGGAAAGGCTGCTTTATAGCTTGACCCTTCTGCAAACTCAAATTACGTTATGCGTAACACGCTTACGATAAAAACAATAAGAGGTCGTCATGTCGACAGCACCCCGGTCCGAGTCCCTGCGCTACCAGTGCGGATTCGGCAATCATTTCAGCAGCGAGGCGATGCCGGGCGGTTTGCCCCACGGGCAGAACTCGCCGCAGCGTCACCCGCTGGGCCTCTACGCCGAGCAATTCTCCGGGACCGCGTTCACCGTACCCCGCGCCGAAGCCCGACGCTCCTGGCTCTATCGCATTCAACCCTCCGCCGCGCACCCTCGTTTTCAGCGCCTTGAGCGGCAGATCCCCGGTCAGCAGCAAGGCCCGGTCACACCCAATCGCCTGCGCTGGAATGCGTTCGACATCCCCGCCGAACCCACCGATTTCATCGACGGCCTGCATGCCCTGGCCAGCACCTCGTCTGCCGAACAGGCCGAGGGCGTAAGCGTCTACGTCTACACGGCCAACCTTTCTATGCAGCGCGCGTTCTTCAGCGCCGACGGCGAGTGGCTGATCGTCCCCCAACAGGGCCGATTGCGCATCACCACCGAGCTGGGCCTGCTCGACATTGAACCCCAGGAAATCGTCGTGCTGCCCCGTGGTTTGAAATTTAGCGTCGAGTTGCTCGACGGCACAGCGCGGGGCTATCTCTGCGAGAACCACGGCTGCCCCCTGCGCCTGCCGGACCTCGGGCCGATCGGCAGCAACGGCCTGGCCAATCCCCGGGATTTCCAGATCCCCCACGCGCATTTTGAAGACAGCGCACAGCCCACCGTGCTGGTGCAGAAATTTCTCGGCGAACTGTGGGCCACCACGCTGGGTCATTCCCCCTTCGATGTCGTCGCGTGGCATGGCAACAACGTCCCGTATAAATACGATCTGCGCCTGTTCAACACCTTGGGCACCGTGAGTTACGACCATCCCGATCCGTCGATCTTCACCGTGCTGACCTCGCCGGGCGTTGTCGACGGTCAGGCCAACGTCGATTTTGTGATTTTCCCGCCGCGCTGGATGGTGGCGGAAAACACCTTCCGGCCACCGTGGTTCCACCGCAACCTGATGAACGAATTCATGGGCCTGATCGACGGTGTCTACGACGCCAAGGCCGCAGGTTTCATGCCGGGCGGTGCGTCGCTGCACAACTGCATGAGCGCCCACGGCCCGGACAATGCCAGCGCCGAGAAGGCCATCGCCGCCGAGCTGACGCCGCACAAGATCGAGCAGACCATGGCCTTCATGTTCGAGACCGGCAAAGTTCTGCGCCCCAGCTATCACGCGCTGGAATGCCCACAGCTGCAAAGCGACTACGATGCCTGCTGGGATGGCATCGCCAGAACGTTCAAGCCTTTCGACACGGACAGCCAACGATGAGCACTCCACAGCATCCGCGCAGCTGGGTGACCAGCGCCAACGACCATCCTGATTTCCCCCTGCAAAACCTGCCCTTGGGCGTGTTCAGCCGCCCCGGTTTCGGCAAGCGTGGCGGCGTGGCCATCGGCGATTTCATTCTCGACCTGCAAACGGCCCTTGAGGCCAGCCTGTTCAATGGCGCCGCGCGGGTGGCTGTCGAAGCCGCCTGTCGCGGGCAGTTGAACGACTTTTTCGCCTTGGGTGGTTCGTCGCGCCAGGCCCTGCGCAACGAATTGCTGCACTTGCTCGACGAAAAAACACTGCAGCGTGAACGCTTGCAGGCCATGGGGGATCGTCTGCTGGTGCCGATGAATGACTGCCAGATGCACATGCCTGCGCAGGTCGGCGACTACACCGATTTTTACGTCGGCATTCATCACGCGATGAACGTCGGCAAGCTGTTCCGCCCGGACAATCCGCTGTTGCCGAACTACAAATACGTGCCGATCGCTTATCACGGCCGGGCGTCGACGCTGGGTGTGTCCGGGATGCCGGTCAGGCGCCCCAGCGGGCAGACCTTGAAACCGGGCGCCGAGACACCGGACTTCGGGCCAAGCAACCGCCTGGATTACGAACTGGAGGTGGGCGTGTGGATCGGGCAGGGCAACGAGGCCGGCGAGCCTGTCCCCATCGGCAAGGCGGGTGAGCACATCGCCGGTTTCTGCTTGCTGAACGACTGGTCGGCCCGGGACCTGCAGGCCTGGGAATACCAGCCGCTGGGGCCGTTTCTGTCGAAGAGTTTTGCCACCAGCATTTCGCCGTGGGTGGTCACGGCCGAGGCGCTGGCGCCGTTTCGTGCGGCCCAACCGGCGCGTCCCGAGGGTGACCCGCAGCCGATGGCTTATTTGTTCGACGAGCAGGATCAGGCCGGGGGCGCGCTGGACATCGAGCTGGAAGTGCTGCTGCTCACCGTGCGGATGAAAGAGCAGGGTATCGCGCCCCAGCGCCTGTCCCTGAGCAACACGCTGAACATGTACTGGACCGTCGCGCAGATGGTGGCCCACCACAGCGTCAACGGCTGCAAGCTGCAAGCGGGCGATCTGTTCGGCACCGGCACCTTGTCAGGCCCGCACCCCGGCCAGCTCGGCAGCTTGCTGGAGATGACCCAGGGCGGAAAACACCCGATCGAGCTGCCCAACGGTGAGACCCGGACCTTTCTGGAAGCCGGCGACGAGGTGACCCTCAAAGCCCGCTGCCGCAAGGAGGGGGAAGTGAGCATCGGGTTTGGCGAATGCCGTGGGATTGTGATTGGCTAAACCAGTCCTGCTGACATGGCGCATGCTCTGAGTGGGACCACGCACTTTTAGTGGGACCGGCTTCAGCCGGGAAAGCATCATGCGTGACACCCCGTAATTGATGGCGTCTACATGGGCGTCTTCCCGGCTAAAGCCAGTCCTACAGAATCAACCAAACCCACCCACCAATGACCCACTGCGCGGCAAGAACCTCCCTTGCCGTTCCCCCTGCGGTTTGCCTTCGGCGTAGCTCAAATGCCCGTTCACCCACACCGCATCAATCCCCTCGGCAGCGCGCTTGGGTTCTTTGAAATCCGCCACATCGCGCACGGTTTCGGCGTTGAACAACACCAGATCCGCGCAATACCCTTCGCGCACGAATCCGCGATCATGCAGCCCGAAGCGTGTGGCGGTCAGTCCGGTCATCTTGTGCACAGCGGTGTGCAGCGGGAACAGCCCCAGATCCCGACTGAAATGCCCGAGCACCCGGGGAAACGCACCCCACAGGCGCGGGTGCGGGAACGGGTCTTCCGGCAGACCGTCCGAACCGATCATCGACAGCGGGTGCTTCATGATCCGCTGCACGTCGTTCTCGTCCATGCCGTAATACACGGCGCCAGCAGGTTGCAGCTTCCGCGCGGCGTCCATCAGTGAAAGGCCCCAGTCGGCGGCGATGTCCTTCAGCTCACGGCCGCCCTGTTCCGGGTGTGGCGTTGACCAGGTGATGGTGATCGGAAACGCATCCGTGACCTGCTTTAAATCCAGCGTTGAAGAGCTGGCCGCATAGGGATAGCAATCGCAGCCCACCGGGTGGCTCAGCGCGGCGTTTTCCAGGGACGCCAGCAGCTGCGGACTGCGGCCCCAGTTGCCGGCGCCCGCGCATTTCATATGGGAAATAACCACCGGTGATCGGGCGTGACGGCCGATCGCGAACGCCTCGTCCATGGCCTCCAGCACCGGCTCGAACTCACTGCGCAGATGGGTCGTGTACACCGCGCCGAACGCCGTGAGCTCCTCGGCCAGCTGCTTGACTTCGTCGGTCTCGGCCGAGTAAGCCGAGGCGTAGGCCAGACCGGTGGACAGGCCCAGCGCGCCGTCCGCCAGGCTGTCGCGCAATTGCCCGCGCATGGCGCTGATTTCATCAGCGCGCGCCGTTCGAAAAAGATCGTCCATGTGATTGCTGCGCAGGGCGGTATGGCCGATCAGCGCCGCCACATTGACCGCCGGCCGCGCCGCATCCACCGCGTTGCGGTAGTCGATGAAGCGCGGATAAACGAACGCGGCGGCGGGACCCAGCAGGTTCATCGGGTCCGGCGGATCGCCCGCGAGCGTTACCGGCGAGGCGCTGATGCCGCAGTTGCCGACGATCACCGTGGTCACGCCCTGGGTGATCTTCGGCAGCATCGCCGGCTGGCGAATCACCACGCTGTCGTCGTGGGTGTGCACGTCGATGAAACCCGGGGCCAGCACGCGGCCGGCGGCGTTGATTTCTTCGCGGGCGGAGACGTCGCGGAGGTCACCGATGCGCTGGATGCGGCCGTCGCGGATGGCCACATCGGCTCGGTAACCGGGGGTATCGCTGCCGTCGATCACCAGCGCGTCGCGAATGATCAGGTCGTAAAGCATGGGGTCAGTCTCCAAGGGGCAGGCCTTCGTCGCCGCCGCGGTAGTCATCCAGCGCGAGTTTGATCCGTCGCAGCCGTTCGCGGTTGGCGTCGGGCGCCGTCAGCGCCAGTTCGGTGGCCAGCACGTCGATGGTCAGCAGCATGCCGTAGCGCGCGGCGGTGGGTTTGTAGATGAAATTGGTTTCGGCGATCTGCAGCGGCAGCAGGACATCCGCCCGTTCCGCCAGCGGTGAGCCGGGCAGGGTGATGGCGAGAATCTTCGCGCCATAGCTGCGGGCCAGGTCCACTGCGTCGAGCAGTTCAGGGGTGCGCCCGCTCAGTGAGCAGACAATGACGCAGTGCTCGGGGCCAAGGGTTGCGGCGATCAAGCGCATCATCACCGGGTCGCGGCTGGCGGCAATCGGGTAGCCGAGGCGCACCAGACGGGTCTGCAGTTCTTCGCTGCACAGGCTGGACGCGCCGCCCATGCCGAAGCTGTGAATCATCCGCGCTGGCGTCAGCAGAGCCACCGCCGCCTGGAAGCGCGACTCATCGAAACCGGCCAGATGCTGTCGCAGGGTGGACTCGATGTCGCCGACGATCTGGGTGAAAAACGCCGACTGTTCCGGCGCCTGCTCCGGGGTGAGGAAGCGGTTGCCCACGCCGCTGGCCTGGGCCAGTTGCAGGCGCAGGTCGCGCAGGTCCTTGCAGCCCACCGTACGGGCGAAGCGTGACAGCGTGGCGCTGCTGACCTCGGCACGGGCGGCGAGGTCGTCGAGGCTGGCGCTGGCGGCAAAGGCCACGTCGCTGAGCACCAGCCTGGCGATGCGGCCTTCCCCGGCGCTGAAAGAGTCCTGACGGGCGCGGATCTGGTAAAGAATGTCCACTCAGATCACCTGCGCCAGCCCGAGGGTCAGGACGAAAGCAATCACCGATATCAGCGTTTCCAGCACCGTCCAGGTTTTGAAAGTCTGTGCCACGGTCATGTTGAAATACTCCTTGATCAGCCAGAACCCGCCGTCGTTGACGTGGGAAAAAATCACCGAGCCCGCGCCGGTTGCCAGCACCAGCAACTCCGGATGGGGATAGCCCAGACCCAGCGCGACGGGGGCGACGATGCCGGACGCGGTGGTCATCGCCACGGTGGCCGAGCCGGTGGCGACGCGCATCAGTGCGGCGAACAGCCAGCCCATCAACAGCGGCGACAGATGCCAGTCCTGCGCCAGACCGACAATCTCGTTGGTCACGCCGCTGTCGACCAGAATCCGGTTCAGACCGCCGCCGGCGCCCACCAGCAACGTAATGCTGGCCGTTGGTGCCAGGCACTCCTGGGTGAATTTCAGGATCGAATCCCGGGAGAAGCCCTGGGCGATGCCCAAGGTCCAGAAGCTTAGTAACGTGGCCAGCAGCAGCGCGATCACCGAGTTGCCGATGAACAGCAGGAAGCTGTTGAAGCCGCTGCCCGGCGTGGCAATCAGGTTGGCCCAGCCACCCAGCAGCATCAGTACGACCGGCAGCAGAATGGTCGCCATGGTGATGCCAAAGCTTGGCAGTTGGGCGCGGAGTTCGCGGTCGAGAAATTGTTTGGCCAGCGGGTTTTCATCGGGCAAGTGAATGTGCGGCACGATGAAGCGCGCGTAGATCGGGCCGGCGATGATCGCCGTGGGGATGCCGATGAGGATGGCGTAGAACAGGGTCTGGCCGACCGACGCCTGATAGGCCTGCACCGCCAGCATCGCGGCCGGGTGCGGCGGCACCAGTGCGTGGACCACCGAGAGGCCGGCGACCATGGGCAGCCCGACCATCAGAATCGACACGCCGACCCGACGTGCGACGGTGAACGCAATCGGCACCAACAGCACGAAACCGACTTCGAAAAACAGCGGCAGCCCCACGAGAAAGGCGATGCAGACCATCGCCCAGTGCGCGTTGCGCTCGCCGAAGCGGTCGATCAAGGTGCGCGCCACCTGCTCGGCGCCACCGGATTCGGCCATCATCTTGCCGAGCATGGTGCCCAGCGCTACGACCAGCGCGATGTGCCCCAGCGTCTTGCCGACCCCGCCCTCATAGGACGCAACGACGGCATTGGCCGGCATCCCGGCGACCAGGGCGAGGCCGACGGACACCAGGGTGATGACGATGAACGGATTGAGACGAAAGCGCGCGATAAGCACGATCAAGGCGATGATCGCGACGGCGGCATAGACCAACAGAGACAGGCCGGTTGACGGAGGCATGCAACGGATTCCTTGCTGAGGATGAGGAGGTCAGGGCTTGGGCGGCGGCGGGGCTGAGCCTGTCGAACTGAAACAGGGCAGGACTCCCCCGCGCAGTGGCGCTAACCGGTGTGCAGCCAGGCGGTGAAAACGATCTCGGCAGTGGGTGTTGCAAGCGCCATCAGCGGCGAAAGAAGAGCAGGGGCGGGACGATCACAGGCAGTCATTATTGTTATCTCTGATTTCGTGATGAAAATTAAATTACACGAAACAGGATAAAAATTTCAATTAATGAAAATTAATTTCTCCATGAGCCTTGCCTTGTAACGCATCTCAGTCACGCAAGCTCACTCCCACAGGTCTCAAGGCGCGCCCCGGATTTCCCGGTCGCTGCAATCCATTTGTGGGAGCTTGTAGCGGCCAAGTCATGCCGCGCTGAAACGCTCTCGATACGCCTGGGGCGTCACCGATACCGCGCGCATGAAGCTGCGGCGCAATGTCTCTTCCGTGCCGAAACCGCAGCGGTCGGCGATGCGCTTGATTGGCAGCGCGCTGTCCCCTAACAGACGCCGGGCCGCTTCGACGCGCAACTGCTCGATGGCCCGCGCTGGCGTGTTGCCGGTGTGGGCGCGGTAGTGGCGGACGAAGCTGCGCTCGCTCATGCCGACCTGAGCCGCCAGCGTGCCGACGGACAGGTCGCTGGCGAGGTTGTCGAGAATCCAGGCGTGCAGGTCGCCAAACCGGCTGCCCTGATCGCGGGTCTGGTGCTGCATCGACAGCGCCGTGCTGAATTGCGATTGCCCGCCCGGGCGCTTGAGAAACACCACCAGATCCCGCGCGACGGCCAGTGCGATGTCGCGGCCCAGGTCCGCCTCGACCATCGCCAGCGCCAGATCGATGCCTGCCGTCACCCCGGCCGACGTCCACAGCTTGTCCTCGTTGATGAAGATCGGGTCCGGGTCGACGCGCAGATGCGGGAAGCACCGCGCCAGTTCGTCGCAACTGTCCCAGTGAGTGACCACCCGATGACCGTCCAGCACGCCGGCGGCGGCGAGCAAAAATGCGCCGGTACACACTGACGCCACGCGCCGGGCACTGGCGGATTGCGTTCGCACCCAGTCCACCAGAACCGGGTCCAGCAGCGCCGTGTGCACCGCGCCGCCACCGGCGATGATCAGCGTGTCCGAAGGCGTGGACGGCAGCGGGTGAGTGAGCAGCCCAAGGCCGGCGGAGGAGATCACGCTGCCGGGGTCCCGAGCGATAACCTCGGGCCGGTAAGGGATTTTTTTCAGGCCGGCTTCCTGCGCCATGACGTTGGCCGAGGCGAACACCTGCAGCGGTCCGGTGACGTCGAGTAACTGAACGTTGGGAAAGGCCAGAACATGAACCGGCCTGGGCTGATGGGGCATGGCGCGCTCACTGTGAAGATTGGCGTGAATTGTTGGCTTTATGGCGTATCCGCCAGAGGCTAGCCCTCTACAGTGCTTTCGTCCAGCCGCTGGCCTTCAGGTGCAACCGGCTGCTCGGCTCACGCATTCAGATGACCCACGTTCAAACGATAAGGAACACGCCATGACCCTGCATATCGGCCTGCTGGTATTCCCCAAAGTCCAGCAACTGGACCTGACCGGTCCCTACGATGTTTTCGCCACCATGCCCGGCGTGGTCGTGCACCTGGTCTGGAAAGATCTCGAGCCGCTGCAGTCCAGCACCGGCCTGACCCTCGTCCCGACCGCGACCTTCGCCGACTGCATCGACCTCGACGTGATCTGCGTGCCGGGCGGGGTAGGCGTCGATGCATTGATGGAAGATGCGCAAACCCTGGCGTTCATCCGGCATCAGGCTGCGACGGCTCAGTACGTGACCTCGGTCTGCACCGGCGCGTTAGTGCTCGGCGCGGCCGGGCTGTTGAAAGGCCGCCGCGCCACCACCCACTGGGCGTCCCATTCACTGCTGGAGCAGTTCGGCGCGATTCCGGTACACGAGCGCGTGGTGCGCGACGGCAACCTGATGACCGGCGGCGGCGTGACGGCGGGGATCGATTTTGCGTTGACGCTGATCAGCGAGGTGTTCGATCCGGATACCGCCCGGACCATTCAGCTGCAACTGGAGTACGCACCGGCGCCGCCTTACGATTCGGGGCGACCCGATACGGCACCGGCGAATATCGTCGGCGTCGCCATTGATCGCGCCATGCAGGGTTTGCTGGCCCGTCGGCAGATCGTCGAGCGCGTCACGGCGGCCATGGACTAACGGGCAGTGGTGGACCGAGATTTGTCGAGCGGGATTTCATACCAGCACAGGAACAGGTCGAGGGCCGACTCCACCACTTCGCGTTGTTTGTCCGGCGCGAGCAGGGGTTCGTTGAGGGTGACTTGCGGCCAGAAGGCGAAGGCCTTGAGCAACGCATGGATCTGCGACGCGGCGAACACCGGCTCGACGGCCTTGAGGCGGCCGTCCTGCTGGGCGCCGCGCACCCAGACGGTGAAGGTTTCTTCGCGCTGATTGAGTCGGCTGACCCAGACCTGCGCGCGATCGGGGGAGTGGATGGTCGCGCCGATGGCCACGCGGGCCAGGTCGATGAAATTGCTGTCGCCGAGGGTTTTCATTTTCGCGTCGAGCAATTCGCGCAGTTGATCGCGCAGGGGCACGCCGGGTTTGTACACCGCATCGGTCTGCGTCGCGGCGGAGGACCACAGACGATGGAGCATTTCGGAAAACAGCTCTTCCTTGCTGGGGAAGTGGTTGTAGACCGTGCGCTTGGAGACCTCCGCCCGGGCGGCGATGCGGTCCATGCTCGTGACCTCGAAACCGTTGTCGCGAAATTCGGCTATCGCCGCTTGAACAATGGCTTCGCGTTTACGGTCGGTCAGTCGCAGTGGGGCAGTCATGGATTCGCTTCTGTGAGGTGAGCCGGGCAACGAAGTCACCCGGCAAGAAAATTACACCGGGCAGTTTACTTCTCTTTGCCCATCGTGCAAGCTTGAAACTACACTGTGTAGTGTAGAAGCAGCCGGAAGCTTCAAGTTCTAAGCTTCAAGCTAAAGCCACGGCCAAAGCCAAAGCGCAAGGCGTACGTCATGCTCTTGCAGCTTGCAGCTTGCAGCTTGCAGCTTGCAGCTTGCACAGCGCCACCTTCACCCGTTTCATGGAGTCAGCACCCTCATGGCCTCGATCGACAAACACCTTGATTCACATCCTGCGCTGCCCGTCCTGACTCGGCGTGAAGGCCGCTATTTCAATCACAAGCCGATGGCGCGCTCTGGCTTCGTCAAGACCCTGCGCATCTTCTGGAACGCCCTGTTCAATAAGCCCCACCACACCCGCCCGGCCGGTGAGATACCGGTTCAGCCGCTGTCGCGCCAGCAACTGTTGGCGGCGCCCGACAACACGGTCTATCGGCTCGGCCATTCCACCGTGCTGCTGAAACTGCGCGGTGAATACTTCCTCACCGACCCCGTCTTCGCTGACCGTGCCTCGCCGGTGCAGTGGGCCGGTCCGCAGCGCTTCCATCAGCCGCCGATCAGCCTTGCAGACCTGCCACCGCTCAAAGCAGTGATCCTGTCCCACAACCATTACGACCACCTCGATCACATGACCATTCAGGTGCTCAAGGACAAGGCCGAGCATTTCATCACGCCGCTGGGGGTAGGGGACACGCTGATCGAGTGGGGTGTGCCGGCGGCCAAGGTTCAGCAGTTGAACTGGTGGCAGTCGACCGATATTCATGGCATTCGCTTTGTGGCAACGCCGGCGCAGCACTTTTCAGGGCGTACGTTGCGCGACGGCAATCAGACGCTCTGGGCGTCGTGGGTGATGCTCGACGGCGAGCAGCGGATCTTCTTCAGCGGCGACACCGGTTATCACGACGGCTTCAAGTTGATTGGCGAGCAGTACGGCCCGTTCGACCTGACGCTGATGGAAACCGGCGCCTATAACGAGGACTGGCCGGACGTGCACATGCAGCCCGAAGAAACGCTGCAGGCGCACATCGACCTGCGCGGCAAGTGGCTGTTGCCGATTCACAACGGCACCTTCGACCTGGCGATGCACGCCTGGCACGAGCCGTTCGACCGGATTCTCGCGCTGGCGTGGGACCGCAGCATCTCCATCACCACCCCGGAAATGGGCCAGCCTTTTTACGTGCAGTACCCGAGCCGGGGCGAGGCGTGGTGGCTGAAGATGGAGACCGCTCAGCAGTCTGCAACCGGCCGCTGCGCAAAGCAGCAAAGTGATCGTCAGCAGGCCACCAGCCGCGGCTGATGCCGCTGGTTCAGGGTTTGGCGTCGGTCGCGTCTGCCGGATGCTCCGTTTCCGGTGGTCGCTGTTGTTCACCACTTTGATTGGCTTGTTTGTGTTCCTCGCCGACCTTGCCTGCGTTTTCAGGCTTGTGGTCGAGGTCTTCGCGGTTGGACTCTTTATCAGGCATGGCGCCCTCCGGTATGCGGATAAATGAATGACGCTGAAGTGCGTGCTCAATCACCGATCTGGTTGATCAGCATCTGCGCTTCATCTTTGAACAGCGGTTGTTTCATGCGTTCGGCGAGCATCGCCATGGGCCGTTCGCGCCCACAGCTGACCACGGCCGCCACCACATTCTGCTTGCAGAAAAGCGCCAGGAAGTCGAACCGCTCCGGTTCGCCCAGGTAGACGATGTCGTCCCAGTCCTCTGCGTGGCCGAGATAATCCAGGCGCTTTTCAAAATGGTAGGTCCAGAAATACGGCACGTCGGTGTAATGCCGGTCTTCGCCGAGCATATTGCCCGCCGCGATACGTGCCTGCTGTTGGGCAAGCCGCCAGTGCTCGATGCGCTGCGGCTGGTGGTTGAGTGGAAAGGTGGCGATATCGCCTGCTGCCCACACATCCTTGCCTGCGCGCATGCCGTCGTCGACGGGGAGTGAGCCGTCCTCCTCCAGCTGAAGACCGTCGATGAAATGCGTGACCGGACTTACACCGACGCCAACCAACGCCAGGTCCACCTGCAGTCGTTCACCATTGCTGAGCACGGCGGTCTGCAGCACCTGTTGGCCGTCCCGTTCAACGCCTTCGAAGCGACTGACATCGACGTGGGTGCGGAACAACGCGCCGTTTTGCTCATGCAGCGCGCGCAGCGCCTTGCCGATGCGCTCGCCCAGGAGGCGGACAAGCGGCACTTCGTGATGGGCCAGAATCGTCACGTTCACACCCTGTGTGCGCAAGGCCGACGCCGCTTCCAGCCCGATAAAACTGTCGCCCACGACCAACGCGTGGCTGCCGGGGTGCACCGCCGCGAGAATTCGGCTGGCGTCATCGCGGCTGCGCAGCGTCAGCACCTGCGGCAGATCGGCGCCCTCCACAGGCAGCGCGCGGGGCTCGCCGCCCGTGGTGACCAGCGCCGCGTCATAGTCAAAGCGGCGCCCGTCCGCCAGGGTCACGCGCTTGTTGATGACGTCCAGCTTCATCACCTCGCCGTGCACCCGCTCGATGCGGTTATCCAGGTAAAACGCCTCCTCGCGCAGGGCAGGGATTTCATCGGTTTTCATTTCGGCGGACAGCACAAATTTGCTGAGCGCAGTGCGGTCGTAGCCGGGCGCGGCTTCTCTGTCGATGAGCCGTAATTGACCATTGAAGCCTTTTTCCCTCAACGCGCAGGCCGCCGCTGTGCCCGCGGCCCCGGCGCCAATGATGACGAAGCGGCGGCTGTCCTCGGCCAGTGTCGGCGTGTGAACGGCCATGGGCTGGTCATCGACGTGCACCTGGCCTTCGACGAGTTGAACGGGGTAACGGATAAGGGCGTCCAGGGCGGGCGGTTCGCACAGGTGGCCGTCGTCGACGGAGAATTCGGCTTTGTGCCAGGGGCAGATCAGGTGACCGTTGCAGATGGCGCCGTCCGCCAGGGGGGCGCCGGCGTGGGGGCAGAAGGCTTGAAACGCGCGGACTTCTTCGCCGTGCAGAACCAGTAGCGCCTTGGTTTCGCCAAACTCGACCTGGAGACCGCGGTCTCGATGAAGCTCGGTCAGGGTGGCGACTCGATGCAAAGGCATGTGCGCTTCCTCGTGGGCTTATTATTGGGCTTGTCAGCGTTTAGTTGGGAGTCGGCCGGCGGGGGAGAGGTTCAGGGAATTATCCAGTGGTCGGTCGGGCGGGCGCTCCGTCGGCAGCCACTGCCAGAGGAACGCCCGACGCCTGTGCTCATTCCAGCGCGGCAGATTATTGAGTGAGCTTCAGCCGCTCATGCCAGTCGGCAATCGACTCTTCAGGGTAGGCCTCGAACTGCTGGTCATGGGGCCCTGCGGCCACTTCCACCCACGGCGCTTTGGAGTTCAGCAGCAGGTGCGTGTGCTCCGGCGGGGTCGGCAACGGCGTGTCGATGGCCGACGCGAAGGGATGAATCAGCGCCGGCCACTCGGGGCTGAACAACCACAGACCGCTGCCGCACCGCTTGCAGAAATGCCGTTCGGCGCTGCTGATGTGGGTTTCGTGACCGTCGTCATCGCGCATTTTGGCGTGGTAGATGGCGATGTTGTCCTTGCCTTCGACGGTGAGGCTTTTCGCATCGCCGCCCAGGTTGATCGCGTAACCGCCGCCACCTTGGGTCTTGCGGCAGATCGAGCAGTAGCAGCGCTGATAAGGATAGGGATGGGCGCTTGTCAGGCTGAATGCGACGGCGCCGCAGTGGCAGGAACCTTCCAGATGCATGATTCACCTCGGTTGAAATGGGGTATGGGGCTCAAGGGTCTAGACCCCGCATGCTGGCAGGGTTCGATGTTTTCTCGAACAGGCGTTCGGATTCTTAGTGGGCCGACGGCTAAAGAACCCTGCGGCAATGTCGATAAGCCATGGTCATACGACGACTTTGCGTCCCGCCCCTACAACAACGAGCCCCCGCTATGAGCCTACGCAACCTGACCATCGCCCGCCGCGCCGGCCTTGGGTTTACCCTGATTTCCCTGTTGGTCGCGTTGCTCGGCTGGTTCGCCTTGAGCCAGATGTCGACGATTCGACAGAGCGAGGTGGCGGTCGAGAGCAACTGGATGCCGAGCATGCGTCTGGTCAACGATATCCGCGAAGCGATGCTGCGCATTCGCACCATCTCGCTGCGGGTCGCCCTCGACGCCGATCCAAAAAACGTCAGCGTTTATAAAGGCCAGATGGACGCACGTTCGAAAATCCTCGATGAAAAACTCACCAGCCTCGACGCCTTTATCGACACGCCGGAAGAGAAGGCGCTGTACGGCAAATTCCGCGCGACCCTGGTTGAGTATCAGCGCGGTTTGACCCAGTCATTCGCCCTTGCCGAAAGCGGAGAGCTAAAGGCACTGAACAAGCTGCTGCTGGTGGACATGAAGACTGCCGTCGACAACTCCGGCGCGCAATTGGGCGATCTGGGTGATTTCTACTCCCATCAGGTTGAGCTCGAAGGCGCGGCCGCCGAAGCGCAATACGGCAAGTCTCGCAACGTGGTGCTGGTGTTCGTGCTGATCGCGGCGCTGGCCACCGTGGTGCTCGCGGTGTGGCTGACCCGCAGCATCGTGCGGCCGTTGCAGCAAGCGGTTGATGCCGCCGAATACGTGGCGAAGGGCGATCTGACCCACGACATTCGCGTCGAAGGCAATGACGAAGTCACCCGATTGCAGAGCGCGTTGCAGCAGATGCAGACCAACCTGCGCTCGACCCTGAGCCTGATCGGCAACTCGGCGAGCCAGTTGGCGTCGGCCGCCACGGAGCTGAATTCGGTGACCGAAGACAGCCATCGCGGCCTGCACCAGCAGAACGCCGAAATCGAACAGGCCGCCACGGCGGTGAACGAGATGACCTCGGCGGTCGAGGAAGTCGCGCGCAACGCGGTGTCGACGTCCCAGGCCTCGAGCGAATCGAACACCGCGGCCCGCGACGGCCAGAGCCGGGTCATTGACACGGTCAATTCGATCCAGACCCTGTCCGGCAACGTCCAGCACACCTCGGACCTGGTGCAGACCCTGGCCGAGCAGTCCAAGGACATCGGCAAGGTGCTGGACGTGATCCGTTCCATCGCCGAGCAGACCAACCTGCTGGCGCTGAACGCCGCCATCGAAGCCGCACGGGCGGGCGAGTCCGGACGCGGGTTTGCCGTGGTCGCCGATGAGGTGCGCGCACTGGCCCACCGCACCCAGCAGTCGACCCTGGAAATCGACAAGATGGTCACCACCATGCGCAGCGGTTCCACCGAAGCGCTGGAATCGATGTCGGTGAGCCGCACCCGCGCCACAGAAACACTGGGGCTGGCCCAGGGTGCGGGCGAGTCGCTGAACCGGATCACCACCTCGATCAACGAAATTTCCGAGCGCAACCTGGTCATCGCCAGCGCTGCCGAAGAGCAGGCCCAGGTCGCCCGGGAAGTGGACCGCAATATCGTCAACATCCGCGACCTGTCCATGCAATCGTCGTCCGGTGCCAACCAGATCAGCGCGTCGAGCAATGAACTGTCCCGGCTGGCGGCGGAGTTGAATCAGGTGGTGACGCGTTTCCGGGTTTGATTGCGGAGTTCAAAGCCCTCAAAGGCTTCCCGGCTAAAGCCGGTCCTACAGGCTGCACACGCAAGTAGGACCGGCTTCAGCCGGGAAGGGGCTGGTTTGAGCACTCTCAGTTTTTCGGTGTAGCGAATGACGTCTTCCCGGCTAAAGCCGGTCCTATGTATGGACTCGCCCCCACATTCAACCTGCTTTTCGAACACTGCTACCCGGTTGCATCTATGTATAAGGCCTGTTCGAGGAAGCATCA